>JBGSUG010000297.1:0-1957 GCA_041736225.1 Candidatus Aminicenantales bacterium
GGTCCGGACCGGGTCGAGGATCGAGCCGGGGACGCTGGCCGCGTTGCCGGCGATCATGATGACGGCCATCGTCTCGCCGATGGCCCGGCCCATGCCCAGAATGATGCTGGCGGGCCGGAGAGCTGGCCCGGCGCGGACACCGGGTGACGGTCTTCGAGGCCCTCCACGAGGCCGGCGGCGTTCTCGTCTACGGCATCCCCGAGTTCCGCCTGCCCAAGAGCATCCTCGTCGCCGAAGTGGCCTACCTCGAGCGGCTGGGCGTCGAGTTCCGGATGAACTTCATCGTCGGCAAGACGGCGACGGTGGACGAGCTCATGGCGGAGGGCTACGAGGCCGTCTTCATCGGGACGGGCGCCGGCCTGCCCAATTTCATGGTCATCCCCGGCGAGAACCTGGTCGGCGTCTATGCGGCCAACGAGTATCTGACCCGGGTCAACCTGATGCGGGCTTACGATTTCCCCCGCTACGACACGCCCGTGTCCCCCGGGCGGCGGGCCGCGGTCGTCGGCGGCGGCAACGTGGCCATGGATTCGGTCCGCACGGCCAAGCGCCTGGGGGCCGAAGAAGCCATGATCGTCTACCGGCGCTCGCGGGCCGAGATGCCGGCCCGGATCGAGGAGGTCCACCACGCCGAAGAGGAAGGCGTCGCGTTCCACTTCCTGACGGTGCCGACCCGGTACATCGGCGACGACCGGGGCCGGGTCCGGGCCATGGAGTGCCTGCGCATGGAGCTCGGCGAACCCGACGCGTCGGGCCGGCGGCGGCCCGTGCCCGTGCCGGGTTCGGAGTTCACGACCGAGGTCGACCTCGTCATCGTGGCCATCGGCCAGAGCCCGAACCCGCTCATCCCGCAGACGACCCCCGGGCTCAAGGTCGGGAAGTGGGGCACGATCGACATCGACTGGGAGACCATGGCCACGTCCCTGCCGGGCGTCTACTCCGGAGGGGACATCGTTAGGGGCGGCGCCACGGTCATCCTGGCCATGGGCGACGCCCGGACCGCCGCCGCGGCGATGGACCGCCGGCTGCGGGAAGGCCCGGCCAACAAGGCCGGGATCTGATGGGAGGCCAGACCGTGAATAAACATTATCCCACCGGGCTCATACCCGTCCTCGCCGCCCTCGTCGCCGCGTCCTGCGCCGGCGGGCCGCCGGCCGAACGGGCCGACCTCATCCTGACGAACGGCCGGATCCATACGATGTCCGCGTCGCAGCCCCGGGCGGAAGCTCTGGCCGTGGCCGGGGGCCGGATCGTCCGGATCGGAGAGGCCGCAGAGGTCATGCGGGTGAGGGACGAAGCGACCCGCGTCGTCGACCTCGGCGGCCGGATGGTCCTGCCGGCTTTCCAGGACTCCCATGTCCATCTGGTCATGGGCGGGGTCGAGATGCTCGCCTGCAACCTCGCCGGGCTCGAGACCAAGGAAGCGGTCTTCGCCAGGATCCGCGAATACGCCGCAGCCCACCCGGACCTCCCCTGGGTGACCGGCGGCGGCTGGGACCTGCCGCTCTTCCCCCGGGCCGATCCGCGCAAGGAGGACCTCGACGCCCTCGTTCCCGACCGGCCCGCATTCATGGACTCGGCCGACGGCCACTCCGCCTGGATCAACTCCCGGGCCCTGGCCCTCGCCGGCGTGGCCGCGGACACGCCCGACCCGGAGGGAGGCCGGATCGAGCGGGACCCGGAGACGGGCCAACCGACCGGCACCCTGAGGGAAAGCGCCGCGGGACTCGTCGAAAGGTTCGTGCCCGAGCTTACCCCGCAGGACTATATAAAAGGATTGAAGGCGGGGCTCGAGCTGGCCAACCGCTTCGGCATCGCCTCGATCATCGAGGCCAGCGCCAACGGGCCCATCCTGGACGCCTACGACGCCCTCGACCGGGATGGCGAGCTCACCGTCCGGGTCCTCGCCTCGATCCACGTCGATACGCGCAGGGGCGTGTCGGAGGCGGCGCGCCTC
>JBGSUG010000327.1:0-3476 GCA_041736225.1 Candidatus Aminicenantales bacterium
AGGCGCCGGTCCCGGCTCACCGGGCTCATCCCGGCCGGCTGGTTCCCGGGAGCGCTCGCCTGCGCCGCAGACGGGAAGACGCTCCTCGTCGCCAACATCAAGGGGCACGCCGTCGAGGCCTCGACCTACAAGCCGACCGGCGCCCCGGGATTCAATTCCCACCAGTACCACGGCTCCGTGTCGCTCATCCCGGTCCCTGGCAAGAAAGAGCTGAAGCGGCTCTCCGCCGTCGTCGCCGACGGCTTTCGCAGCGAACGGATCGCCCAGGCCCTGGAGAAACCGCGCCCCGGCCAGCCGGCCCGGCCCGTGCCCGAGAGGATCGGCGAGCCGAGCGTCTTCAAGCACGTCGTCTACGTCATCAAGGAGAACCGGACCTACGACCAGGTCCTCGGCGACGTCGCCGCGGGCAACGGCGACCCGGCCCTGACCATCTTCGGCGAAAAGGTGACGCCGAACCAGCACAAGCTCGTCCGCGAGTTCGTCCTCCTCGACAACACCTACTGCAGCGGCATTCTCAGCGCCGACGGCCACCAGTGGTCGACGACGGCCTTCGGCACCGATTATCTTGAGAGGTCCTTCGCCGGCTGGCCGCGGAGCTATCCCGACGGCATGGGCCCGGACGAGATCGACGCCCTGGCCTACGCGCCGAGCGGGTTCATCTGGGACAACGCCCTCGCCCGCGGCGTCACGCTTGCAAACTTCGGCGAGTTCACCATGCAGGACTGCGGCTGGAAAGACCTCGGCCGCAAGGGCGAGCCGGAGTGGAAAGACTACTGGGACGAGTACCTCCACGGCCGCGGCGAGGTCCGGATCGGGAGCCGCCCGGCCATCCCCACGGTGGCGCCTTTCTCCCCGACCGACACGCTGGGCTGGAACATGGAGGTCCCCGACGTCTGGCGCGCCCGCTACATCGCGGCCCAGATCGCCGCGTGGGAGAAAGCGGGGCGCATGCCCCAGCTCATCCTCATCTGCCTGCCCGACGACCACACCAGCGGCACGAGCGAGGGCTCGCCGACCCCGGAGGCCTGCGTCGCCGACAACGACCTGGCCTTCGGCCGCATCGTCGAGGCCTTCAGCCACAGCGCCTTCTGGAAGGAGACCGTGATCTTCGGCATCGAGGACGACCCCCAGAACGGCTGGGACCACGTCAGCGGCTACCGGACCACGGCCTACTGCGCCAGTCCGTACACGAAGCGCGGCGCCGTCGTCTCGACCCAGTACAACACGACGAGCCTCCTCAGGACGATCGAGCAGATCCTCGGCCTGCCGCCGATGAACCAGTTCGACGCCACGGCGACGCCGATGTCGGACTGTTTCACGGAGACGCCCGACTTCACGCCCTTCGACGCGGTCCCCAACATCGTGCCGCTCGACACCATGAATCCGCCGAAAGAACAAATCGCCAGCGCCCCGCTCCGCCGCCACGCCGTCCAGTCGGCGCGGCTGAATTTCCGGCAGATCGACGCCTGCCCGGAGGACACGCTCAACCGCATCCTCTGGCACGCGGTCAAAGGCCCCGACGCCCCCTACCCCGCCTGGGCCGTGACCCTCGTCCCCGACGACGACGACGACGACTGAAAGGAGAGGCCATGAGCGTCCTGAAACCCCTCGACTGGATCATCATACTCGTCTACTTCGGCATCATCCTCGGCCTGGCCTGGAAGGTCATGCGCCAGAAGCAGAAGACGTCCGACGAGTATTTCCTGGCCGGACGGAACCTCGGCTGGCTCATCGTCGGCGCCTCTATCTTCGCCTCGAACATCGGGGCCGAGCACCTCGTCGGGCTGGCCGGGTCGGGCGCGACCGACGGCGTGGCCATGGCCCACTACGAGCTCCACGCCTGGTGCCTGCTCGTCCTCGGCTGGGTCATGGTGCCGTTCTACATGCGCTCGAGGGTCTTCACCATGCCCGAATTCCTGGAGCGGCGCTTCTCCCCGGCCGCCCGGACGGTCCTGTCGCTCATCTCGCTCGTCGCCTACGTCCTGACCAAGATGGCCGTCGGCATCTTCGCCGGCGGCGTCGTCTTCAGCGTCCTCCTGCCCGAGCTCAACTGGTTCGGCCTCGACAGCTTCTGGATCGGGTCCATCCTGGTCATCGTCATCACCGGGCTCTACACGGTCACGGGCGGGCTCAAGGCCGTCGCCTACACCGAAGCCCTGCAGACGTTCATCCTCGTCATCGGCGCGGGCCTGGTGACCTTCTTCGGCCTGAAGGCGCTCGGCGGCTGGGGAGCGCTCCGCGAGATCGCCGGCGGCGAGATGTTCAACCTTTGGAAACCGCTCGTTCCGGCGGGGGTGCAGGGGACGTGGGCCCCGGTCCACGAGGCCGGCCGGATGGCCTGGTACTTCAACGACAACTATCCCTGGATTGGCATGCTCTTCTGCGCCCCCATCATCGGCCTGTGGTACTGGTGCACGGACCAGTACATCGTCCAGCGCGTCCTCGGCGCTCCGGATCAACGCCAGGCCCGCCGGGGCTCGATCGCCGCGGCCTTCCTCAAGCTTTTGCCCGTGTTCATCTTCATCATCCCCGGGATCATCGCCTTCGCCCTGGCCAAGAGCGGCCAGAACGCGGCCCTCCAGCAGGAGCTCTTCGCCGGGGGGGGCGAGCTCATCCGGGCCAACGCCCAGAAGGCCTTCCCCATGCTCGTCGCCTCGGTCCTCCCCGTCGGCATCCGCGGCCTGGTCGTGGCCGGGCTGCTGGCCGCCCTGATGAGCTCGCTGGCCGGCGCCTTCAATGCCGCCGCGACGCTCTTCACCATGGACTTCTACCAGCGCCTGCGGCCGAAGGTGACCCAGGAGCGCCTCGTCTGGATCGGCCGCGTCGCCACCGGCGTCATGGTCCTCATCGGCCTCCTCTGGATCCCGGTCATCCGCGGCGGCCGCGGACTCTACGACTATCTCCAGGGCGTCCAGTCCTACCTCGCCCCGCCCATCTTCGTCGTCTTCTTCTTCGGCGTCTTCTGGAAACGGCTGAACGCCAAGGGCTGCCTGGCCGCGCTCGGCACGGGTTTCTCGCTGGGCCTCTTCCGCCTGGCCGTCGACACGCCGGTCAAGCTGACGAGCGGCTTCTCCTACGCCGAAGGCTCGTTCCTGTGGATCGTCAACCACGTTTTCTTCCAGTACTACAGCCTGTTCATCTTCATCGTCAGCGCCCTGGTCATGGTCGTCGTGAGCTATCTGACCAAACAGCCGGACTACACGAAGATCAGCGGCCTGACCTACGGAACCGTCACGGCCGAGCAGAAGAGGGAGACACGGGCCAGCTGGCAGGCCCGGGACCTCGTCGCCTCGGCCATCGTCCTGGCCCTGATCCTCGGCGCCTACCTCTACTTCACGGGGTGAGCGGCGCAGAGGGGCGACGGGTCCGAGCCATGCGGATGAGACCGGTTGAGGAACGGGAGCGCCGTCCTCGGGGCGCCCCCGTCACCGTCATCGCCGCCCTCGTCCTGACCTCGGCCCTCGCCGCGTCCCGCC
>JBGSUG010000348.1:0-1857 GCA_041736225.1 Candidatus Aminicenantales bacterium
TGTCCGCGAGGCCGTTCCGGACATCGTCCTGGCATCCGGCGACGCCAACGCCGAGATCCGCCGGGCCGCGGCTGTCGCCCTGGGCGAGCTCGGCGGGGAGGAAGCCCTCCGGCACCTCGTCCGGCTGAAAAAGGACGCCAATCCCTATGTCAGGGCGGCGGCCGAGGAAGCCATCGGCAAGACGAGCGGCGTGCGCTTCGTCTGACTTTCACAAACCGTCGGCGCGGGCTTCGGCGACCCGGCAGAGGTCCTCGACGGCGAGATCGAGCTCTCCGGACTCGAGGTAGGCCCGGCCCGGACACCACCGGCAGAAATCGGCGACGGGGCAGGGCCCGCACTTGTCCGGGAATTCCCGGCGGCCCGACACGCGGGCGGAAATATCCCGGGCCATCCGGCTCAGGCCTTCGCCGAGGCTCCCCTTCCTCAGATCGTGGAGGAAATCCGGGTGGTGGAGGGTCGGACAGGGCCGAAGGAGGCCCGTCGGTCCGATCACGAAGCTCCGCGAGCCCGCCCCGCAGCGAAAGAGGCGGCGGCCTTCCGCCCCGGGCCCGGCGGGCGAAGGGCCCCGGGACGGATCCTCGGCGCAGGCCTCCGAGAGCGGCCCGACGGGATCGAGACCGGACCGCTCCAGCCGGACGATCTCCCGCGGGCTGAGCCGCTCGGCCCTGATCAGAACGTTCCGGGACTCGCTCCGGTCGAAGCGGAGGTGCAGGTGCGGATCGATCCGATAGGCCTGTTTGGCCCAGGTGCGGCAGAAATCCCGGATGGCGGCGAGCTCGTGCTTGTTCGAGCGCAAGGCCATGGCCTTGAGACGCACACTGATGCCGCCCGCGAGGAGCCGGTCGAGGCCGTTCTTGAAGGCCGCGAACGAGCCGGGCTTCCGGGTGACACGCTCGGTCGTTTCCCGCGTCAGGCCGAAAACGGTCACTTCGATGTCCTGCGGCGGGAACTTCCTGAGAAAGCGGACGTCGTCGTCGGTGACGAGGGTCGCGTTGGTGGCCACGGAGACGCGCAGCCCCTTGCTCAATACCGCCTGATAGAGCTCGCGGAAATCCTTTCTGAGGAAGGGCTCTCCGCCGGTGATCAGGCACCGTCCGGCGCCGAGCGCGACGGCCTCGGCCGCGAGCCGGCCGATCTCGCCGACGCCGAGCTCGCGCTTCTTCGCCGCCCGGTCCGCCTCGGGCACTGCGATCGCGCAGTGACGGCAGTCGAGATCGCAGCGGGCCGTCACCTCGAGCTCGAACGAGTCGATCATGCCGCCTCTTTCTTCGAGTCGAGGACGAAGGTCACCGGGCCGTCGTTGAGGATGTGGACCTCCATCGCGGCCTGGAAGACGCCGGTCTCGACGGTGATCCCGAGGGCCTCGAGGACGCCGACGAAATGATCGAACAGCTCGGCCGCGCGGGCCGGGTCCTCGGCGTTGTCGAAGCTCGGCCGGCGGCCCTTGCGGACCGAGGCGGCCAGCGTGAATTGCGAGACGGCCAGCACCTCGCCCCCGGTGTCGGCGAGCGAGAGGTTCATCTTGCCCGCCTCGTCGGGGAAGATCCTCAGCGAAACGCACTTTCCGGCCAGGAACTCGGCGTCCGCTTCGCCGTCCCCCTTCTCGATGCCGACGAGAAGGCAGACGCCCCGGCCGATGCGTCCGGCGGTCTTCCCATCGACATCGACCCTCGCTTCCTTCACCCGTTGCAGCACGATCCTCATGGCGCCTCCCGGACCGCGGCCCGCTTGAGGAGACCGACGGCGCTCTTCAGGTCGCCCGGGCTGATGAGCCGGAGCAGGCCGAAATAGATGAGAATGCCCGCGGCGACGGCCCCGGCCAGGGCCGCGGCCCGGACCGCGAACGCCGCGTCTTCG
>JBGSUG010000351.1:0-8616 GCA_041736225.1 Candidatus Aminicenantales bacterium
CTCGACGGGAGCGGGCTCGTCCTCGTCGGACCGCCCGGGACGAAGAAGACGGAACTCTTCTTCGAGCTCCTGTCCGACCCGCGGTTCAAGCTCCACTCGAACGACGTCGTCTTCGTCGAGATCGCGGGGGGGCGGGCCGCGGCCGACAACGTCGAACGCAAGCTCTACATGCCCACGCCGGCGGTCGAGCTCGACCGCCGGCTGGCCCCGCTCTTCGACCGGAGCAAATGCGAGAACGTCGTCCTCCAGAAGGACGGCTGCCAGGACGCGGAGTGCCAGCGGGCCGACGACTGCCGCCTCGACAAGGGCTCGCCGTATTGCTACAAGGCCGCCAAGGAGGCCCACGCCCTGCTCGATCCGGGCTGGCTCGGCGGGCCGTCCGCCTCGGTCCGGCGGACGAACCTCCGCTGGCTCGTCCTCCTGAGGAACGACGCGACCTCGCCGGCCGTCGTCGAGCTCTCGAAGGACGAGGCCCTCAGGGCCCTCGAGGCCGGGGAGGCGGCGGGGGCCCAAAGGTCCCTGACGGCGGGCAAAGCCCAGCCCTTCTACAACCCCCATCTTCTCGGGGCGACGCCCGAGAAGCTCGAGGCCCAGAAGGTCTTCTTCGGCCGGCTCCTCGATTCCGTGAAATGCCTGCTTTTCAACAGCGGCATCGCCGGGGCTGACAGGCTCAAGGAGATCGTTTCGTCCGGCCGCTAGAGAGGCCCTTTCAAGGCTAGCCGTGCGGGGTGAGGCCTCTCCTCACAAAATCACCCATCCGTTCACCAGTTGAGATGATTGTCCGGGGAAGGCCCCCGCCCGATAATGCATAACGGCGGAAAGCCCCCCGGGCCCGCCTTGAATGGGTGCCGCATTTGCTATATAAATGAGGTAAATACGGATATGACAGAGGGAAGTCTCATGAACAACCGCATGCGTCACCGCCCGTCTGCCCGGGGCTTCACCCTGATCGAGATCCTCGTCGTCGTCGGTATCATGGGCATCTTCATGGTCGTGTCCTACCCGGCCATCATCAACGTCACGGCCGTGAGGAACCTCGACAACACGACCCGGGAGGTCCAGACCTACCTCCATCAGGCCAAGCTCCAGGCCGTCAGCACCAAGATCGTCCACCGCGTCCGCTTCCATCAGCCCGAAGGGACCTACTGGGCCTACGAGATCGAGCGGCTGCAGATGGACGGCACCTGGATCAGGGCCACGACGGCGCCCCGGAAGACCATCCCCGTGCGGATCAACGCGACGATCGACCTGCCGCTCGACGGGGCGGATCCCACGGCGATCTTCTCGCCCGTCGGGGCCGTGGCCAACTTCGCCGTGAACCAGAACTCGATCGTCCTGCAAAGCCCGAAGCTCGACCGCCCCGGCCAGATGGACGAGCGGGTCATCAGCCTGTTCATGGGCGGTTCGATCCACTACGCCAAGAGAAAGAGCACCTGACATGCTAAAGAAAAAGCACGCGCGCGGCTTCAGCCTCGTCGAGGTCCTGGTCAGCCTGTTCCTGGTCGGCGTCGCCGTCATCGGCCTGGCCCAGCTGTTCCTGGTCGCCGTCTCCAACAACGTCCGGGCCGACCGCATCGCCAACGCGACCTTCCTCGCCCAGCAGCAGATCGACTGGCTCCGCGGCTTCACCCTGGACGAGCTGACGGCCTACGCCGGCACGACCCTCATATCGCGGGACGAGATCCTCGACATGAACCTGGACGGGACGAACGACTTCCGCCGGGTCACCGAGTTCCGCATCGCCGGCGATACCTTCCAGGCCCTCATCCACGTCTATTCCGCCGAGAAGCTCGGCGTCTTGACCGCCGCAGAACTCATCGCCGACCCCAACCAGCACCGCCCCAAGGCGCTGATCACGACGATCATCACCCGATGAAGGAGCGACAGCCGTGAAAGCACCCCTGACCTTTTCATCGAAACGGGCCCCGGGATTCACCATGATCGAGCTCCTCGTCGGCAGCGCGGTCATGCTCGTCGCCGTCCTGGGCGCCCTGTTCATCTACTCCCGCAGCAACAAGGTCTCGGTCGAGCAGCAGATGGTCACCGAGGTCCAGAACGACGTCCGGTCCTCGATGTTCTTCCTGTCCCGCGACCTGCGCATGGCCGGGGCGGGGCTGCCCGAGCAATTCGCCGGCTGGTTCCTCGAGGGCGAGAACAACGAGGACCAGGGCGCCGAAGTCCTGCCCGACCGGGTCGTCCTCATGGGCAACATCGAGGACCCGCTCACCCTGCCTCTCCAAAACTACAATGGGGCTGCCAGTACCCTTTCTATCGAGGACTTCAGCCTCGAGCAGTATTCTTATCCTGACGCCTTCTACGACAACAAATTCGCCCTCGTCCTGCCCAATCCCGATTCGGGATGCCGGACGGGTGTCGTCATCATGATCTCCCAGATCCGACACTCGGCGGGCGGAACGAACGAGGGCTTCAACTTCTCGCCCGGGCAGGCTTTCGGGGTGAACTTACCGAGCGGCTTGTCCGGGAATTGCCCCAGCTCCAATGACTACGACGGGGGCACAGTCAGCTTCATCAACATCAAGGAATACTGGCTCGACGTCACCGGGGCCTACCCCGGACTGACGGCGGGCGTCAACGGCTACGTCGGCGGGGGCGAGGCCGGCGTCCTCTACTGCACCCACAACGGCGTCCACTTCCCCCTGGCCCGCAACATCGAGAACTTCCAACTCGAGTACAACGGCGACATGGACAACGACCTCCTGCTCGACGGCTGGTCGCCGTGGCAGGCGACCTGGACCGTCGCCGAGATCGCCCGGATACAGCAGGTCCGGATGTGGGTCCTCGGCCGGACGGACCGGGCCTTCACTTCGGTGGGCAACGGGGCCGTCCCGGGCGCCGTCCAGACCTACCGCCGGCCGGCCCTGTCCGACAGCCCGGCCGCGGCCAACGACGACAAGCACCGGAGGTATCTGCTCGAGTCGACGTCCAACGTCCGGAACATGAGTCTCAACCTCTACAACCTCGGCCAGAGATGAGGAGCGCGCCATGAACAGACCGATCAATAATAAAAGCCGGGAACGCGGCTCCGGCCTCATCGTCGTCATCATGGTCGTCGCCTTCATGCTAGCCGTCGGCATGCTCCTCCTGACCGTCACGGGCACGAGCCCCAAGGCCTCCGAGAGCATGCGCCTGCAGGGACTGGCCTTCGACGCCGCCGAGGCCGGCTTCAACGCCGCCTGGATCGTCCTCAACGACAACTTCCTCAACCGTGTCTCAACCACCTTGAACGGCCAGTACCGGACGGAATTCGGGGGCGCCCCGGGCCTCGACGACCCGGTCAGCCCGAACTACTTCCGCGGCCTGACGGACGCCCAGATCGTCGCCGACGTCCACGCCGACCCGACCAACGCTCTCTTCGACTCCGAGCCGCTGGCCACCGACCCGCGCTGCACGTTCACGGTCTTCCTCATCAACGACGAGGCCCCCGGGACGATCGCGGCCGACGACTACGACTGCATCATCGTGTGCATCGGCCGCGGCCCGCGCAACACCTACAAACGTCTCGAGATCGTCATCGAGGTGATGCCTTAGGACCTCAGAAAGGGGACACGCCATGAAACACAATAGCTTGAAGCGTCAAGGAAGCCTTTATGTTCTCGCCGGCCTTTTTGTCATCATTGCCGCGGCCGCCGTCGTGCCGCGCCTCTGGCCGCAGGCCGTCCAGGCCTGTACGGAGTACACGCGGGCCTTCGGCGAGAGCTATAACAACGTCGACCATAAGGACACGGCTCTTTCGTCGGTTAACGGCTGGCCGGTGACGGTGCCCCATCGGCCGGCCAGGGACGGCATCATCACGCTGCCTTTCCTGGGGTCGAACTTTCTCATCGGCGCGGCCGACAGCATGGGGCGCCGGATCTACCAATGCGCCTCGGGCGACTTCACGGGTGACGGCTATCCGGACCTCGTCGGTCTGGACATCAGCGGAGAATATCCGGTGGCCGCACCCGCCGCCTGGTCCGAGCTTCGCCTCATCCGGAGCAACTACCCGACCAACCTGGGCGCCACGCCCCTCTTTCATGTCGACATGGGGACCTCTTACGACAAATTCTATAACCACACGGGTCCCGCGACCATCACGGTCGGGGACTACAACGGCGACGGCCTGCTCGATTTCTTCTTCATGCGCAACTCCAGCGACCAGTTCGGCTACACCAATTTCCTGGCCGCGATGTACATCAACGTCGGCACGGCCGCCGTGCCCGATTTTAGGCCGTATAATGTCTCGCCGAACCTCGATTTTACGGTCCGTTTCCAGGCCGCGAACATCTACATCTTCTGGGCGGCCAACCACCTCTTCTCCACCGACATCGACCATGACGGCGACGTCGATATCCTGGCCATCAGCCAGGACAAGGTTTTCTTGCTCCGGAATCCCGGAGCCGGGAACTTCAACCTCGCGGCCTGGAGCGTCAGCGAGCTGTCCTACGACGCCAGGACTGGTTTCGCCGGCGCCCCCGGCGGCTCCGCCGTGGCCGCAGCCGATTTCGACGGCGACGGCGATGAGGACATCGTCTGCGGCACGGTCGGGACGGCCGCCTATCTCGTCTACTACGAGAACGACGGTACCGGCCATTTCAGCCGCAACGAGCTGGTCATCCCGAACGCGTCCTGCGTCGCCGTGGTCGGCATCATGGCCAACGATTTCACCGGGGACGGCCGCCCCGACATCTTCGTGGCCACGGACTCGGCCTACGGCAGCGTCCCCCAGGCCCGCATCTGGTTCATGAGGAACCGCGGCCTCGTGGCCGGCGATATCGACTGGAGGTTCCAGTGCCTCAACGCCTGCACGGCACCCACGCCTCCCCCCTACGACATCGACATGGCGACGCCCCTTGATTACGACAACGACGGCGACATGGACATCGTCGTCGCCGACGCCAACCACTCGGGCGACTACTACTATATCGAGAACGAACTGGCCGGAGTTTACGAAACCGACGGCCAGGCCCAATCGACGAACATCGGAGCGGGCCTGCTCGACCCGCGGCTCCACGCCGTCACCCGCGTTCGGCTGAGCTCCATCCGCCAGGGCGTTTTTGACGGATCGAGCGCCGGCCTGACCGTCGAGCTCCTCTTCTCCAACAACGGCGGAAGGAGCTGGGAGACCTACCACAAGTTTTCCGGGGCGGAGATCGGCAATACGACGGGAGCCGCCCATCAGGTCGGCATCAATCACGACGGCTGGTACGATTTCAACAACTTCGGGGCCGACCTGAGATGGAAGATACTCCTCCACGCGGAAGAAGATCCGATGGCCGACTACGAGCACGCCTCATTCGAAACGCCCTGCGTCGACGACCTCGAGATCGAGTTCATCTACGTCGACCGGCGGGAATACTCCCGGGCCTCGGCCGCGGCGACCATCGTCACGGAGAGCGGCATCAACAAGAAGCTCGTCATCGGCTCGTCCTTCATCTTCCCGGGCTGGGAGGGCCAGCTCAGGGCCTACGACGTCTCCGGGGTCACCTTCGTCGCCGGATCGGCCTCCGAGCTCCAGACGATCACCACCTCGGACCTCAACGACGCCACGGGCCGGAACCTGATCGCCGGGGCCTTGATCTACTGGGACGCCGGCACGCTCCTCAACGACCGGAGCCCCGATTCGCGCACAGTCTATACCGCTCTTAGGGCGGGCGGCACCGTGACCAATCCCCTGGTGCGGACGGCCTTTACCCGGGCCAATGTGGGGAACGTCGCGACGGCCGGAAGCCTGGCCTGGTGTCTCAAGGACGTCAACAACGACAACGCCGGCCTGGTCGATTTCGTCCGGGGCTCGAACCGCTACTGGAAAATGGGCGACATCAACCACTCGACGCCGGTCGTCGTCGGCCCGCCTGACGGGGATTCTGCCTACATGGGCGCGGGCTACGAGGCGTTCAAGACGTTCTATGGCTCGAGGCCGAAGGTCATCTACGTCGGGGCCAACGACGGCATGCTCCACTGCTTCGACGCCGCCACGGGCGAGGAGCTCTGGGGCTTCATCCCCTATAACCTCCTGCCCAAGCTCAGGAACATGTACGCCGTCGATGCGGCCAACAACTCGAGGTATTACAGCCACGACGTCTATTGCGACGGCTCCCCGGCCGTGGCCGACGTCCAGATCGGCGGGTCCTGGAAGACCGTACTTGTCACCGGCCAGGGACCGGGCAGCGGCAGCATCCTCGGCGCCGGCAATGTGGTCGGGGCCATCAATTACTACTGGGCCCTCGACGTCACCGATCCGACAAACCCTCAGCCCCTCTGGGAACAGGCCCACATCACCGGCACCGGGAACAACAGGAGGCCGACCATGGGCGAGACCTGGTCGACTCCGGCCATCGGCAAGGTCAACCACAGCGGGACGGCCCGCTGGGTGGCCTTCATGGGCTCCGGCTACGACAACGTCAAGTCCGGGACCTACAACCTCGGGCAGCGGTTCTACGTCGTCCGCATGGATACGGGCGCCGTCATCAGGGCCACGGCCGAGGTCTCGCAGGTCAATACGGCGACCATGTCGGGGACGCGAACGGCCTACCGCTACCCGAACATCATCGCCACCATCCCGGGCTCGCCGACGTCGATCGACCTCGACGGGAACGGCTTCACGGATTCCGTCTTCGTCGGCGACCTCGATGGACGGCTCTATCGCGTGAACGTCGCGGGGTCGAATCCAAACAGCTGGACCCTCACGGCGATCTACATGGACAATCTCTATTACCCGATCATCACCAAGCCTGCGGTCTGGGTCGATCCGCTGGAGGGCGGCCCGGCGCAGGCAAGGGTCTATTTCGGCACCGGAGGCGACGACGCCGCGCCGGCCGATAGGGACTATTCGTTCGTCGGCATCATCGACAACGGCAGCAACGCGGCGACCCTCGAATGGTATCTCGGCGTCCCCGCCCAGCTCGCCAGAGACGCGTCCTATCAACGGGGCGATTTGGGGACGGGCAGCAAGGTCTGGGCCGACCCGGTCCTGGCCGACCAGGTCGTCTATTTCAGCACTCTGCGGGGTAGCATCGAGGCCGTCAATCCCTGCCTCAACCTCGGCGATGCCGGCCGTCTCTATGCCCGGTATATCCGCTGGACATCTGCCATTCCCGTCGGAGGGACCGCCTTCAAGGCCACGGCCGCGTCGGCTCCCGAATACCTCGACCTGATCAGCAAGGCCCGCCGCGCGGTGACCGTCGGGGAGGCCGAGCGCGTCGGCGGCCGCGTCAACAAGCGCGAGATCTACGTCCAGGAGTACGACTCCACGCTGGAGAAGCTGGAGCAGCCCATTGGGTCGCTCCTGAGGATCAAGTCCTGGCGGGAGATCTACAGGATCATCTGGTAGGATCGGAACCGTCTCCCGTCCGCCGCATTTGACAGGCGGCGGGCGGGAGACGATAATAGCCTGGGAAATCGTCAATGAAAAGATTTTTATTGCTTATCGTCGTATTGGGATTGGCCGCGTCCCTTGGCGCCCAGAGCCTGGCCGACCTGGCCAAGCAGGAGAAGGCCCGCCGGGAGAGCCTCAAAGGCCGGCACGCCGTCGTTGTCAGGAACGCCGATCTCCTGAAGGTCCAGAAGGCCCCGGCCGTCCAGATCACGATCCCCGACGAGATCGGCGGCGAAGCCGTATCCGACGAGGGGCAGGACTTCGAGCCTGAAACCGTCTCGGAAGGGACCGAGCCCGCCAGCCTGCCTTCAGGCTCCGGGGCCCCCTCGGGCCGGCGCATCGTGCCGAGCGTCGCGCCGAATGGCCCGCTGATCACGGGTGACGTGAACCGGGACCAGGCCGAAGGCCGCGGGACTCTCGACGCCCAGCTCAAGGCCGCCAAGGACCTCGTCGACCTCCTGACGACCAAGATGAACGCCCTTCGCCAGCAGTACGAGGCCCAGGATTCCATGATGCCCGGATACGTCATCCAGCAGCAGCTCGACGAGACGGGCCAGCGCCTCGTCAAGGCCCAGGCCCAGCAGGCCCGGATCGAGGCCATGGTCGAGAAAAAGGGCGCGACGAAGAAAGCGCCCGGCGAGCCCGAGCGCTAAGACTCAAGCCCGATCCCGTTTTTTTATCCTACTCCCCATCCCGGAAGGTCCCTCTCTGCGGCTTCGCTCGGGGATCGCCTCGCGAGGGACACTGGAAAAAGGGAGAAGAATAGTCGTTACCGCGTTAGGCGGCGTCCTTTTCGAGCCCCCCGGCCAGGAAGTGGAGGATGAAGAGGTGCGCCTCCTGGATCCGCGGCGTCGAACGGGACGGCACGTCGAGCAGGTGATCAGCGAGGGGGGCGATCCGGCTCGGGTTTTCTCCGGTCAGAGCGATCGTCACGAGGCCTTTGGCCCGGGCCGCCTTCAGGCCTTTGAGGACGTTCGCCGAGAGACCGCTCGTCGTCAGAGCGAGGGCGACGTCGCCGGACGACCCCAGGGCTTCGATCTGCCGGCTGAAAACGAAGTCAAATCCCCGATCGTTGCCGATGGCCGTCAGCGCGGACGTGTCCGTCGTCAGCGCGACAGCGGCGACGGGTCGCGCGTCCCTGTGGGATAGGCCGTTGACTAGCTCGGCGGCGAAATGCTGGGCCTCGGCGGCGCTGCCGCCGTTGCCGAAGACGAGGATCTTGCGGCCCGAGCGTGCGGCGG
>JBGSUG010000361.1:0-3193 GCA_041736225.1 Candidatus Aminicenantales bacterium
GCCGCTTCCGCCCGCCCGCCGCCGAGCACGAGCGCCGCAACTCCCGCTCCGGCCCCCGCCTTGAGGAAATCCCGTCTCGAATATGGGACCATGGGCCTCAGTCTCCTTTCGTCTCTTCTTTCTCCAGGTCCTCGAGGAGCTGGACCAGGACGGCGTGGTCGCCTCCGGGCACCGCGAATTTGCGCACGGTCCCGGAGAAGACGTCCGTCTCCCGGCCGTCGACCAGAAGCTGGTACTTGCCCTTCTTCAGGAAGCGCAGCTTGATGTCCCGCTTCTTGAGCGTCTTGATGCCGAAGGACACCTCGGATTCGTTGTAGAGGAAACGGCGGACGACGGCCCCGCCGTCGATCGCGAGGAGGGTCTCGCCCTCTTCGCGCAGGACCGTCGCGGAGTTGGAGGCTTCGACCTCGTATTGGCGGCCCTGGACCATGATCCGGGCCAGCCGGCCCTTTCTTTCGGGCTTGAGGAGGCCGAAACGGAAGCCCTCGTGGGGCGTGAAATCGAGGAATTCCTCGACGGCGACGAGCGCGGCCAGGGGCCCGGCGGCGTGGTGGCGCTCGCCGGCGGCTTCGCCCGTTAGGGAATCGAAGCTCTCCGGAGACAGGCCGAAGCTCTCCCAGCTCCGCAGGAACATCTCGGCGCTCCGGCGGGCGAATTCGGAGGCGACCGCGTCGAAGCCGTAGGCCTTGAGACCCTGGAAGACAAGGTAGTTGGTCGCGGGCCGGATCGCGCCGCGCCACGAGCGCTGGCTCTCGGGCCGGAAGGCCGGATCGTCGCGGGAGATCGATGGGATGACGAAGTCGCCCCAGAACTGCCGGGGATCGAGCAGGTGCCGGATCATCTGCTGGGCCCGGGCCTCGTCGGGGATCCCGGCGAGGAGCGGGAGGAACGAAGAGGCCGCCTTGTGGACCGAGAAGCGGCCGTCCCAGTGGCGGTCGAAATAGAAGCCGGATTTCTCGTTCCACAGCCGGCCGTTGATCAGGGCCTTCGTCCGGTCGTACTGTTCGCGGTAGCGATCGACATCGAAGGGACGGCCGAGGATGCGGGAGATCTCGGCGAGGCACCAGGCGTCCAGGGCGTAGAAAGAGCTCAGGTCCAGGCAGTTCAGCGTCAGCGTCCCGGTCTCCGCGCTGTACGAGGCGTCGTCCCAGTTCGGCAGATCCTCCTGGCCCGATTCCCGGCAGGCCCGCATCTTGCCCGAGGCGTTCCTCTCCCAGGACGGCAGGTCTTTGCCCACGAGAGCGGTGTCCGAACCCCATTCGAGCAGGCCGTCGCCGTTCCCGTCGCGGCGGGCCCGGCCGTCCGGGCCCGGAGCCGTCCAGAAATCGTGCCAGCGCTGCAGTGAGGGGTAGGCCCGCCTCAGGATCTCCAGGTCGCCCAGGCGTTCGAAAAGCTTCAGGACGACGTAGGAGCCGAGCGGAGGCTGCGAGCGGTCGGCCGTCCCGCTCGTCCGGCTTCTCCAGCTCGGGATGTTCCCGTTCGGGTACTGGGTCTCGAGGACCGCCGCGAGCGTGTCGAGGGCCAGCTTCTGGCTCTCGAGTGCGAGCCCCAGCACGTTGAGGAAGGCGCCGTCGGCCAGGATGGTCCAATCCTCCCGGCCTCCGTCGGGACGGGGATAGATAGAGGCTCGTCCGGCCGGAGTGTAGAGCCGATGGCTTCCCGGCTGGTAGAGGACCGTCCAGTGGAGACTGTCGGCGATGGCCTCCGGGACGCCCGAGTAGAGGCCGCGGGCCTTGACCCTTTTCTCCTCGTAGACGGCGGCCTCCTCGTCGAGGAAAGTCCCGATGGTTTCCGCGTTCTTGTACCTGGTGATCCGATCGCCCAGCGAATCGGCGCTCTCGCCGACGCCGGCGACGAAGGCGAGGGTCCGGTCGGAGCCCGGAAGATAGGCCCGGGCCAGGCCTCCCGGAGGGGAGAAGGCGGTCTGGCCGGTGAGGCTCGTCCAGATCAGATAGACCGGGCTCCCCGCCGGACCGCTGCGCCCCCGGACCTGGCCGTCGGCGAGAAGGGCGAACTCGCCCTTGCGGTCCCACGGGAAATAGTGGACGAGAGAGATGCGGATGTCCTCCGGAAAGACGATGCGGCCGATGACGGTCCTTTCGTCGCGGCGCGACCATTCGACCGTCAGGGCCTGACGCCGGGGCGCCGGCTTCATCAGCACGGGTGTCGAACGGCCCATCTTGAACGGCAGCCCGAGATCGAAGGTGACCCGGGCGTAGAGGCCGTCGGGCGAGTGGGGGCCGACGTCGGAGACGAGGTAATAGAGGTCGGCGCCCTCGGCGGTCTCCCCTTCCCGCTCGACCCTCAGGAGGAAGGCGTAGGCGCAGTCAGCGGACGGAGCGATGACCAGACCGGGCCAGCCCGCGGCGTCGAGCGACCCGATGCAGGTGTCCTTCCAGGGATAGAAGATCTCGGAGGGCAGTCCCGCCGCGCAGGCCAGGACGAGGGCGAGGACGAGGATCGTTTTTCTGGGCATCCCGGGAATTCCGGCCGGCGGCCTCCTCGCCGTCCACTCTATGCGAAAAAAATGTTGAAATCAAGACGAGGCTCGTGCTTTTCCTCCTGCGGTGTGATAGATTAATCCCTCGTATCCCGGTGGAGGGAACTATGGATTTTCGCCTCTATTTCCGCTCCCGTCAGGGCGAGCTCGTCCATCTGCTGAAACAGCTCGTCGTGCTCGAATCGCCGACGCAGGACAAGAAGGCCGTCGACGCCTGCGCGTCCTTCGCCGCCCGGGAGCTGAAACGGATCGGGTGCAGGATCACGGTGCATCCGCAGAAGGAAGTCGGCGACCTCGTCATGGCCGAGTTCGCGCCGGGACGGGTCAAGGACGCCGACGACGAGATCCTCCTCCTGACCCATGTCGACACGGTCTGGCCCGTCGGCAAGATCGTGAAGATGCCCTTCTACGTCCAGGGGACCCGGATCTACGGTCCGGGCGTCCTGGACATGAAGGGCGGACTGGTGATGGTCCTCGCCGCCCTTCGCGCGCTCCAGGCGCTCAACGCCAAGCCCCAAAAGAGGATCACGGTCCTCGTAAATTCCGCCGAAGAGACCGGGCAGGGTGCGGCGGCCGATCTGATCCGCAAGCTGGCCCGCAAGGCCTCGCTCGTCCTCTGCCTCGAACCGGCGCTCGCCGGCGGCGCGCTGAAGCTGGAGCGGAAGGGGCGGCTCGTGGTCCGCATGGACGTGC
>JBGSUG010000390.1:0-3128 GCA_041736225.1 Candidatus Aminicenantales bacterium
GGCATCGCCGGCGCCACCGCCGCCCTCGAGGCGGCCGACGCCGGGCTCCGCACCGTCGTCATCACCAAGGACGTCCGGGCCGAGGAATCGAACACCTACTATGCCCAGGGCGGGATCGTCTCGTTCGCCCCCGACGACCGGCCCGAGCTCCTCAAGGAGGACGTCCTCGAGGCGGGCGACTACGCCGGCGATCCGGCGGCGGTCGACATCCTGGTCGGCGACGGCCCGCGGCTCGTCCAGGAGACGCTCATCGACAAGCTCAAGATCCCGTTCACCCGGAGCTCGCCCGACTCGCTCGACTACGCCCTCGAAGCCGGACACTCTCGCCGGCGCATCCTCCACGTCGAGGACGCCACCGGCCGGACGATCGAGGACCGCTTCATGCGGGCCTTGAAGAAGCACCCGCGCGTCACGCTGCTGACCTGCCGCACGGCCGTCGATCTCCTGACCGTGCCCCACCATTCCAAGAACCCCGTCGCCTACTACCGCGAGCCCCGCGCGATCGGCGCCTACGTCCTCGACAACGCCTCGGGCGAGGTCGGGCGGATCTTCGCGCCCTTCACCGTCCTGGCCACGGGGGGCTGCGGGGCGGTCTTCCTCCACACCTGCAATCCGGCGGGCGCCGACGGCTCGGGCTATGCCATGGCCCTCCGGGCCGGGGCCCGCATCGGCAACATGGAGTACATCCAGTTCCATCCGACCGTGTTCATGCGCGAGTCGGGCGACGGCTTCCTCATCTCGGAGGCGGTCCGCGGCGAAGGGGCTCGCCTCAAGACGCGCGACGGCAGGACGTTCATGGAGAAGTACTCGCCCGACCGCGAGCTGGCTCCCCGGGACGAGGTCTCGCGGGCCATCTACGAAGAGATGATCGTCACCAACTCGAGCCAAGTCCTCCTCGACCTGGCTTCCTACGTCAAGCCGGAGACGATCCGCAAGCGCTTCCCGACCATCCGCAAGACCTGCTTCGAGGACGGCATCGACATCACCCGCCAGCCCATCCCGGTCGTTCCTGCCGCCCACTACTGCTGTGGCGGCGTGCTCGCGGACGGCCGGGGCCGGACATCGCTCGCCGGGCTCTACGCCGCCGGCGAGGTCGCCTGCACCGGCGTTCACGGCGCGAACCGCCTGGCCTCGACCTCGCTCCTCGAGGGGCTCGTCTGGGGCACGCGGGCCGCCCGGGACATCGCCGAACGGTTCGACGACTCGCGGCCGTACAAGGCGTCCGAGATCCACCGCTGGTACCACCCGAAGAAGGAGGAGACGGTCGACCCCGCCCTGGTCAACCAGGACTGGCTGACCATCCGCTCGACGATGTGGAACTACGCCGGCATCATCCGGACGCGCAAGCGCCTGGCCCGGGCCAAGTCCGACCTCGAGTACCTCAGCCACCGCATCGAGAAGTTCTATCAGGCGGCGCGCATGGAGCCGGCCCTCGTCGGCCTCCGCCACGGCATCCTCGTCGCCCTGATGATCACCCGGGCCGCCCTCACCAACCCCACGTCCCGCGGTGCGCACTTCATAAAGAAATAGCGTAACGAATGGGGAACAGGTACGCTTCGTACGTGTCCCCTTTGATGGTCATGGGGACACGTACGAAGCGTACATGTCCCCGGATCAAACCCGGGTCGCATCCGGATCCGGGGGATTCCGGACTGGCGGGCGACCCGGACTTATCATATAATGGGCCATTAGACTCTGAGGATTGGAGACCCCGATGGCCGATAAGTCCGACGTGAAGAGCACGCTCAACCTGCCCCGCACCGCATTCGCCATGAAGGCCTCGCTCGCCCAGAAAGAGCCCGAGGCCATCGGGAAGTGGGAGGCCGACCGTCTCTACGAGAGGATCCTCGAGAAGCGCGCCGCCTCTCACCGCACCCCCTACATCCTCCACGACGGGCCGCCCTACGCCAACGGCCACCTCCACATGGGCACGGCGCTCAACAAGATCCTCAAGGATTTCATCGTCAAGTCGCGGTCCATGCTCGGCTACTACGCTCCGTACATTCCCGGCTGGGACTGCCACGGCCTGCCGATCGAGATCCACGTCGACAAGCACCTCGGCGACAAAAAGAAGGACATGTCCGTCACGGCCGTCCGCGAAGAGTGCCGCCGGTACGCCGAGAAGTTCATCGGCATCCAGCGCGACGAGTTCAAGCGCCTCGGCGTCCTGGGCGCCTGGGAAACGCCCTACCTGACCATGCATCCGGCCTACGAGGCCAAGGTCCTCCACTACCTGGGCGAATTCTTCGAGCATGGCGAGATCTACAGGGGCAAGCGACCCGTGCACTGGTGCCTCAGCTGCCGCACCGCCCTGGCCGAGGCCGAGATCGAATACAAGGACAAGACCTCGCCCTCGATCTACGTCCGCTTCCCGGTCGTCTCCGATCTCGGGGCCAAGTTCCCGGCCCTCGCCGGGCGCCGGGCCTATGTCCTCATCTGGACGACGACCCCCTGGACGCTCCCGGCCAACATGGCCATCGCCTTCCACCCCGAGCACGAATACGTCGCCGCCGAAGTCGGGGCAGAAGTCTACATCCTCGCCAAGCGGCTTCTGCCCGTCGTCGCCGAGGAGCTCGGCTGGCCCGCGCCCAAGGCCCTGGCCACCTTCACCGGCCGCGAGCTCGAGGGCTTCAAGGCCCGCCACCCCTTCGTCGGGCGCGACTCGCTCTTCGTCCTGGCCGAATACGTCACCCTCGAGGACGGCACGGGCGCGGTCCACACGGCTCCGGGCCACGGCCACGACGACTACCTGACCGGCGTCGCCTACGGCATCGACGTCTACACCCCCGTCGACGACGACGGCCGGTTCACGACCGAGGTGCCCCGCTACGCCGGCCTCCAGGTCTTCGAGGCCAACGCGCGCATCACAGCCGACATGGCCGCCGACGGAAGCCTGCTCAAAGAGACCGCCATTTCGCATTCCTACCCGCACTGCTGGCGCTGCAAGAAGCCGGTCATCTTCCGCGCGACCGAGCAATGGTTCATCTCCATGGACAAGGGCGGCCTCCGCGACAAGGCGCGCCGGGCCATCGGGCGCGTCACCTGGATCCCCGAGTGGGGCCGGGAGAGGATCGACGGCATGGTCGCCGGCCGTCCCGACTGGTGCATCTCGCGCCAGCGCTCCTGGG
>JBGSUG010000397.1:0-9302 GCA_041736225.1 Candidatus Aminicenantales bacterium
GGCGGCTGGGGCTGGGCCTGGAGGGCGCCGGCCGGGCCGGGGCAGAGAACGGCCGGCGACCACCCGGCTTCGCTCGCGCCCGGCGAATCCCAGCCCGGGATCTCCCGACGGGCGTCATAAACCTCTCCCAGGTAGACATTGTTCCGGAGGACCGGACCCCCGCGAACCTTCCAGTCCGGGCCGGTCGCGACGGTCATCACAGAGCCATCCTCGCCTTCGAGCTCCAGCTGGGCGATGAGACAGGGCCGTCCGACCGGCAGGTCCGCGCGCAGGTTCCGGTTCCCCCACATCCGCAGGGGGAGGGGATTCCACCAGCCGTTGCCCAGCATGACCCCGACGCAGTTGAGGCCCGCCCGGACGAGCCCGGTCACGTCATAGACGCTATAGAAGACCCGTTTCTCGTAATTCGTCCAGCCCGGATCCAGGACATGGTCACCCACGCGCCGGCCGTTGACCGACGCTTCGTAGTAACCGAGCCCGGAAATATAGAGCCGGGCCCGGACGATCCGCTCCGGCGCGACGAACTCCTTTCGGAATAGCGGGGCCGGTTCGTCCCGGTAGAAATCCTCGTCTCCGGCGGGTACGGGCTTCCCGTCGCTGATCCACCGTCCCTTCCACGGAGCCTCTCCAAGTAGGGCCATCTCCCAGGACGCCGTCGGGCTCCAGGCCGAGGGGCGGCCCTGGCCGTCCCAGACCCTAGCCTTCCAATAGCAGCGCATCCCGCTGCGCAAGGCTTGGCCGGCATAGACGATGCCCAGGCTTTCGGAGGAGCGGACCTTGCCCGAATCCCAGAGATCTCCCCGGCCGGCCTCGAGCGCTTGGGGCGAGCGGGCGACGAGGACCCGGTAGGCGCTTTGGACCTCTCCGCGCTCTTCCGATTCGAGGGCCCAATTCAATCGGGGCCGCGCGGTGTCGATGCCGAGCGGATCCGGGCGGTATTCGCAGCGCAGCTCGACCGGGGCGATCGGGGCCCCGGTCCCGAGGGGCCGCCGGACGGCCTTTCCACAGGCGGTCCAGCCGAGCACCAAAACGATCCCGGCGAGCAGGGCGCCCGCCGGTTGCCGAGGACGCGGGAGATATGGGTCAGGTCTCAACATAAAGACCGTATTCCATCAGGGTTTCCCACCAGGCGATGATATTCTCCGGCGGGACGCCCGCCTGGATCACATGGATCGGCGCGAACACGTACCCTCCGCCGGGGGCCAGGTCCTCGATCCGACGGCGCGTTTCGTCGCGCACCTGACGGGGCGTTCCGAACGGCAACACGGATTGAGTATCACAACTGCCGCCCCAGATGGTCAGGTCGGCCCCGAACTCCCGTTTGAAGCGTTTCGTATCCTCCATCCCCTTGCAGTTGACCTGCCAGGGATTGAGGATGTCGACGCCGGCCTCGATCAGAAGAGGGACGAACTCCCAGATCGCTCCGTCGCAGTGGAAGAAGATGAAGATCTCGGTCCGGGCCCGGCTCTTGAGGAACTGGAACAGTCGGCGATGGTAGGGCCAGATCAGGTCCTTGTACATCGCCACGGAAACCAGCGGGCCGGATTGGGTGCCCAGGTCGTCGGCGGTCGAGAGGACCAGGGTGTGCTCGTCGAGCAGGTCGAGCACGCGGCCCCAATAGGCCATCTTGATCTCGAGCTCTTTGGACATGATGGCGTGGACGATCGCGGTGTCCGCGGCCATGTCCATGAAGAACTGCTCATACCCGCGCATCCACATGGCGTGCTCCCACATGCCGGCATGCATCCGCTCGACGACCACGCCGCGGTGCTCCTGCTTGACCACGTGGTCGACGCGCTGACGGAGGCCTTCGAAGCGGGCCGGATCGAGCGCGTCGGGCCAGGCATAGCGCTCGATGTCCTGCGCCGTCCGGCAGTCCGCCAGGGGGCTGAGGTCGAGGTCGTAGTAATGCCCGCCGCTCCTGGGCATCCTCCAACCCATCCCGAACTCGTCGATCAACCGGTAGTGGTCGCCGACCAGGCCGAGGTCCCGAGCCGGACCGCCATGGCCCGGAGCGTTCGGCAGGACGCTCCTCACATCCACGCGAAGACGATCACGCACGTCGTCTCCCGTGTCGGCCATCTGCGTGACCCGATCGAGGACCTGGGCTTCGCCGGGCAGGCCGAGCGCTTGGCGCAAGGCCGTCAAGGCTCGGACGTTGATGCCGGTGACCATCGAGCCGCCCAGGTCGAACGGAACCCGGTCCGGCTCGCGATGATGCAGAGCCGTGACCAGGCGCTGGTAGCTCGTCCATTCCCCGGTGTCGGGGGCCCGCCGCTGGAGTTCGTTGGCCGTCATTCGTGACCCTCCTTCCTGCGGAGCGATTAAGGCTCGCAGACGCCGCGCATGGTCGGCGGCGTCCTCTCAATAGATTTCATATGTCAGCGGTCGTTCGGATCGTTGCCTGACCCAGATGACCATCGTTTCCGTGCCGTCCGTGTCTCGGATGATCCCCTGCCTGAAGTCGGGGCCGGGGACCTGGGCCTGGCCGCCGATCTTCAGGCGGGCGGGAGACGAACCGCCCCAACCTCGGATCACAAAGCAAGGATTCAAGATAGGGCTCTCTTCGGAGCCGCTCAGCCCGAAGGACAGCCGCTCCGACTCCCGCGTCAGCAGGTAGGCCTTTTGCCTCTGGTCGCAGCCGGTGCTTCGGCCGCCGGCGAGGTCCACGATCGCCGGGGGGAAATTCCAGGAGCGGTTCAGCTCCGTGAGGTCGGCGGCCGGAAGATCCGTCAGCCCGTAGATGTTATAGGCCTCCATGCGGCCGTCCTTCAGACGATGGTGAAGTCCGTTCAGCGTGCCCAGGCAGGAACTGCTGGTCCTGTCCCTCCCGGTCGTCACGGTGCCGTCACTCGGCAGCAGGCCGACGGGGTAATGGCTCCAGGCGTTGTAGTTTGAGAATCCGGGCGCCATCTGCATCGATTCCCACTGGCTGTAGGGGACCCAGAACGAACCGATCTGGCCGATATTGAAATGCTTGTACTTGGACCTGAGATTCAGATAGACGAGGTTCTTCTCTCCGGAGATCGGCGCGCCCTTCCGGACCGTCCGGCTCGAGGTATAGTCCCACCCCTCGGTCTGCCCGTCCAGGTTGGCGATGGTGATCGATCCGGGAACGACGTTGTCCTCGGGCCGGGTTCCCGGCTGATTGAGCAGTTCGTTCTGCTGGGACTGCGTATCGGGGTATTCGGCCATTCGTCCGCTCACTTGATAGCGGACGGACACGGCGTCGGGATAGATGGTCCAATACTCATCCGTCCAGAGCCCCCAGCCGTTCCGGTCCGGCCAGAGCCATTCGTATCCGATGCTGACGCTCGCGTTGCGCCAATGCACGACGACCCTGGCGTCGGTGTTCTCGATGAGCCGGACATGGGAGTAGCGGCACATCTTGTCGGACATGTGTTCGTAGCACTGATCGGTGTAGTTCTCCGGGCCCTGGTCGTTGACCCAGAGGCCCTTCGGGCCAGGCTCCGTGACCAGGCTGGGCAGGTAGTTGGTTCCGCGCCAGAAGACGAACCGGTTGGGCCTGTCGTCGAACGATACGACGATGTCGGCATGGTCACCCACCCGCCACAGGCCTTCCCATTCCGGTCCGAATCGGAGTCTCGTATAGGCGGCCCCGAAGCCCGTTGCCTCCGCCGGCCCGGCGGGCAGGACCCAATAGCTCAGGGGGGAGAGGACGTCGGGCTGGAAGGCCTGGTAATCCGAGCGGATCTCCGACTCGTCCAGAGCCCGGTCGAAGACGCGCACTTCGTCGATGAGTCCGCTGAAGACCATGTTCGAGCGGAAGTCCTTGGTGATCTCTCGCTCGCACGCCCAGGGATAGCTCTTCTCCTGGGTCATGCCGACGAACAGGTCCAGATCCGCCGCATCCTGGACGGCCCCTGTCGCCGATGCGGACGCCGCCAGGACTCCGTCCAAGTAGATCGCGAAGCCCTCCGTTTTTCGATATGTCGCGGTCACGAAGGTCCATTTCAAAAGGTCCACGGCCTTGTCCGTCGTCAAGCCGCTCCACCGGCCGCCGAGGCAGGCTTCCAGGGAGATCCGGCCCAAGTGATCCAAGGCCAGGCGATATCCGGCGCGTTTGTCCCGGCCGTGGTCGACGATGCCCGACCGGTCCCAGGAATACTCCTGGGGGGCGATCCAGGCCTCGATGGTGAAATCGCCACGGATGTTCGGGAGTTCCCGGGATGGCACGGTCACCCGGTTGGTGTAGCCGTCGAACGACAGGCAAGTCCCGGAAACCCCTTTTCTCCAGTAGCTGTCCGCCCCACCGATGCCGCACTTCGATCCCTTGACGCTCTCCGTCGTGAAGTCGTCCTGGGCGGAGAGGCCCTCATCGAACCGCATCCACAGCGCGGGGGACTCGACGCCACCATTGACGATGGGCGCTCCCGGGACGGCGTCGCCGGGCCGGCGCTGCAACCGTGCCGGCGTGGTGCTCTGGACCTTGATCCCGGACGAGGTCAGCGCCAGGATCTGCGTGGTCTTATTCAAGGGATCGTTCCACTCGTCCAGCCGGACGCAGCCTTTCTTCGCTTCCCGGGTGATCCGCCCGTCGGGGGTGATGGTGAAGTATTCCTCGGCGTAATCGGCGAAGTAGCTGCCGATATCGCCGCTGTAGGTCCTCTGGAAATCGGTGAAGTGCGGGCTGTTCAGGTCCGGGGCGTACCTCCAGTGGACGACGATCCTGTCGGGCGAGCTCTCGATCAGGCGGACATAGGAGCACTTGTTGATCGCATCGGGCCGTTCCGGGGGCCCGTCGCCGGTCGCGGGCAGAAGGCGGTCGACGAAATATTTCGTCCCCGACGGCTGCCAATACGGCAGATAGCCGAATTCCCGGCAGAACACGAACCGGCCCTTCGTTCCGATCTTGGCGATGAGATCGGCATATTGGCCCGTGTTGTTGTGATCGTCGTAGTCCAGCCGCGTGTAATAGGCGTAAAAATCCGAAGGCTGAGGGGAGGCGCAGGAGGCCATGACCAGGGCCAGGACCGCCGCGCCGGCCAAGGACAGAACGATGTACGCGGACGCGCCGGAGGGCTTGCTAATCCAGGTTTTCTTCATGGCGGGTGTCTCTCCTTTCGGACGCAGGTTATGTCCCCTTTTTGAGGGCGGTCTTCCCCGCTTGGGGATACGTGATCCTGGCTTGGTCGTCGAGCAGCTTCTGGATCGTCCGGCTGCAGCGCTCCCGCAGCACGGCCAGCACGCGGGCCTGACCGGGGTCGCCGGCCAGGTTCCTTTTCTCCTCCGGATCGGCCGCCAGATCGAAGAGCTCCACGTATTCCGGATGCCCGTGGTATTGGACGTATTTCCAGCGCTCGGTCCGGACGCATTCGCTCCGCGGGATCTCCGGGTGGTCCCAAAGCTCCTCGCAGAAGATCTCCGGGCGCCAGGCCGGCCTCGTCCGTCCGAGGAGCGGTCTCAGGCTGCGGCCCTGGACCTGAGAGGGGATGGGCACCCCGGCCAGGTCCATGAGGGTAGGTCCGAGGTCGATGTTCAGGACCAGGTCCCGCTTGACCAGTCCGCGGCTTTCGCGGGGCGCCCGCGGATCGAAAACGACGAGCGGGACCCGGATCGACGGCTCGTACATCAGCCATTTGTCGGCGTAGCCCCGCTCGCCCAGGAAATAGCCGTTGTCCGAGGTGTAGACGATGACCGTGTTCCCGTCGAGGCCGAGACGGGCGAGCTCGTCCCGGATGCGTCCCGCGACCATGTCGATCCCGCTGATCATTCGGTAATAGCCCTTGACCATCTCCTGGTACTTTTCCGGGGTGTCGAACCGCCAGCCCCAGCGCGTCCGGTTCATCGTGTTCTTCAGGAAGGCGGGCTGGGCGTCGTAGTACTCTGGCGCCGCCATCTCGGGGACAGGGATCGCGACGTCACGGTAGAGGGCGTCCACGGCCTGAGGCCAGTAATATTGCTTGGGATCGCCGTCGTCGGCGTGGGGCGCCCAAGGGCACCAGAACAGGCAGAAGGGCCGCCCGGGTTCGCCGCCGCGGAGGAAATCGACGACCTTGTCGCCTTCGACTTCGGTCATGTGGCGTTCGACCTCGTCGATCGTTTGGACGTGGGGGAGGCCGTCGAAATAGGTGAAGTCGAACATCTCGGCGGGAACGCCCTTTTCCACGGCCACGCCGAACTTGCCGACGAAGCCGGTCCGGTACCCGGCCCGGCGGAGGCGGACCGGGAAGCTGATGTCCGCGAAGGCCGGGGCCAGAGGAGGCTTGGTAAAGGTGTAGGTGTGGGTCCGCTCATAGGTCCCGGTCAGGATGCTGGCCCGGCTGGCGGCGCAGATCGGGGTGGTCACGAAGGCGCGATCGAACCGGATGCCCTCGCCGGCCAGCCGGTCGACGTTCGGCGTCCGGATGATCGGGTTGCCGGCGCAGCCCAGCGCGTCGAAACGCTGATCGTCGGTCAGGATGAAAAGGAGATTCGGGCGGGCCGCCGGCCCTGTTCTCGTCGCGCACCCGGGGCCGATCGCCAGGGCCCCGAGCCCGGCGGCGGTGGCGCTAAGGAACTCCCGCCGCGTGAGCCTGGTCGTGATCGGCGTCCGGGAGCCTGTCAGGTTCGGATCCATGTGGACAGCCCGTTTCGCCATGGGATTTCAAGGCTGGATCGACGTGTCCCGGGGCGTGATGATCTGGACCGGCCCGACGAGGCCCGATCTCATCAGCGGCGGTATCTCCGCGTAAACGGGCCGCGTCTTTCCGCGGGGGACCCGGCCATAGGAGCTGTCCGATGTCGGGTCCGTCTGGATCCGGTCGAGATTGCTGCGGGTGAAACGGTCCGGTTCGGGCCTCAATGAGTCGGCGTTCAGCCGGTTGGCCCAGAGGTTGGCGACCCGGATCTCCAGCCGATTCCGTCCGGCCCGAACGGCGCCGGAGATCTCGATCCGGAAGGGCGGCAGCCAAACGACCCCCAGGCGCCTTCCGTTGAGCGTCACCTCGGCGATCTCGGCCAGGTCGCCCAACTGGAGGAACAACTGGGGCTTCGAGGCCAGCGCGGCCGGCACTTCGAACGTCTTTCGATAGGTGGCGATCCCCGAGAAGGCCCGGATCCCGGCCTCGGCCGAATCGGTCCAGCTCTGAAGTCGCCCGAACGTCTTGGTTCGAGGCGCTCCCCAGCCTTCGGGGAACTCGACCTGCCAGGGCCCGTCGATGGTCAGGGGCGCGGGATCGCCCGCCGGCCGGAACGCGTCGCGGGACAGCGGATCGAGCGACGGGCGCTCGGAGGACCCGGCCTTCCGGAACACGACGAAGACCGATCCCAAAGGCCCGAGCTCCACGCGAAGCTCTGTCCGGCCCCTCGCGACCGCCGTCCAGTCCCGGCAAGCGCTTCGTCGCCCCGAATCAGGCCACCAGAATTCGGGAGCCAGCCCCCGGGCCTGCGCGGCGACCCGGAATCGGCAGGTCAGACCCTGCGGCTCCTTCGTGGCATTGCGGATGAAGTAGAATTCCGCGTCTCCGGTCCTCCGATGGACGAAGTCCAGCGGGCCCAGGTCCCCTTCGGGGCGCCCGGCGATCTCGAGGTCCGGATCGACGCCGACCTCCCTGAGCGCCGCGCTTCGGTCCTGGGCGATGACGAACCGCCCCCGGCCGATGGGCCGGATTTGGACCTGGGAGCCGTCCGGCCCGTCCGACGCCTCGCCTTCGCCCCAAAGCTCATCGGCCAATCGATCGATCTCCCGGTCCTGCTCTTCCCGGCCCTGAAGGCCCGGGGAGCGGGTCGGCCGATGGTGGCCGACGACCGTGGCCCCTTCGGCGACCAGCGCTCGGATCCTCCTCAAGACCTCAAGGGGGATATGGTCCTGTTCCGGAAGCGTGAGGACCGCGTAGCTCGTGCCGTCCGGCAGCACGATCCGCCCGTCCTCCACCTTCATCCGCCGGAGGATCACCTCCGACGAACACACGTCAAAGTCGTTCGACGGATCGAGGCCTGCCAATCGAGGTTTTTCGGGCACGTTGCAGAGCGGCGGGAAGAAGTTCGGCGCCTGATCGCCGTAGAAATGGCACACGTCGGCGACGAACCAGCCCTGGCGCAGCAGGTAGGAGCACCGGGCCAGGTAGTCCATCAGGCCGCGGGCCAACGGCCACCAGGTCGCCGCCGGGTTGATGTCCGTACCGGCGTGGTAGGCCCATCCCGGAAGTCCCGCCTCGGGCGGCGAGCTCGCGAAGGTGTGCAAGGAGAAGCTGTTCAAGCCCTCGCACAGCGCCCGGTCGGCGATCTCCTTGTGGGCCAGGGGCCCGTCGACCCAGCGGCGCCAGGTGGTGAAGGACTCCGCGTCGACCAAGCGCTTGTCGTAGACGTGCGCAGCCGAGGCGATCTCCTTGACCAGGAAGATCCCGCGGTGCCGGATCCAGAACTCCCCGCGCGGGATATCGACGGCCCCGAGCGCCGTGATCCCGTCCACCGGATTGGAATCCCAGATCGGAGGCCCCGGCCCGCCGGCCTCGGCGATGAGTTCCACGCCGTAGGCGTTCAGGAACTTTCTGCCGGTCAGGTAATGCGATTCGATCAGCCGGTCGCTCACCGTCTTCCGCCAATCGTAGAGGAACCGTTCCTGGGTCCCCTGATCGGCGAGCGTCCAGCCGGAAAGTAGCGGCAGGAACCGGACCACCGGGTATCCCGTCCGGCGCCGGAACTCGTCGGCCATGGATGCGGTCCAGGGTGTGAACCCGTCGAGCTCCATGCTGTCGAACTCCATCGTCCGGAAGCTCGTCCCCTCGAACGAATCCCGCCCCAGCTCCTTGAGGATGGTGGTGACGATATGACGAAGATGGAATTCGGTGGCCCGGGGATCGAAGAAATCGATCATCGGGCCGCCCGAATGCGGACTGGGCACGATCAACCGTTGCCCGTGGTTCGCGCAGACGAAACGGAGGATCGTCCAATCTCCCGCGGGGACGTCCCATCGCACCCGGCCGTCAGCCTCGACCTTGTCCGTTAGGTCGACGACCCGGCCCAGGTCGGCGATCGTCTTCGATTCGCCCCCGGGCACGGCCACGACCGCCACTTCTCGCAGATCGAGGGGCCGTCCGTGCTCGTCGCGCGGACAAAGCTCCGGCAATTCGGGCAGGGGCAAGACTTCATGAAAGAGCTTGGGACCCGTGACGGCGGTCGCGGACTGATAGAGGCCTTTGCCGGCGTGTTCCGGCGGGATCCAGCTCCCGCCTGCGTTCCAGCCGCTCGAAGCCACCAGGCCGATCTTCAATCCGAGCCGGTCCGCCTCGCGGATCGCATGAGCGATCAGACGCGTGGACTCCGGCCCGAGGAACGCCGGGCCGGCCGGCACGCGCCCG
>JBGSUG010000402.1:0-7969 GCA_041736225.1 Candidatus Aminicenantales bacterium
GTTGTCGATGAACATGCACGTCAGCTTGTTGCCGATGGCCTTGTGGATGATGAGCGAGGTGACCAGGGAATCGACGCCGCCCGAGAGCCCGCAGATGACCCGGCCGGGGCCGACCGTCTCGCGGATCTCCTTGACCTTGCGATCGACGAACGACGAGATCGTCCAATCGGCCTCGAGGCCCGCTTCGCGGAACAGGAAGTTGCCCAGGACCTTCAGGCCCTCCTTCGTGTGGATGACCTCGGGATGGAACTGGACGCCGAAGAACCGGCGGTCCCGGTCCTCGATCACGGCGGCGCGGGTGTTGGCCGTGCTCCCCGTCAGGCGAAAGCCGGGCGGGACGCGCTCGAGGCGGTCGCCGTGGCTCATCCAGACCTGTTCCTTGTCCTTGACCTTGGCCAGCAGGCCCGTCCGGTCGAGGACGCGCAGGGCGGCGAAGCCGTACTCGCCCTCTTTCGACGGGATGACCTCGCCGCCGAGGAAGTAGGCCATGAGCTGGACGCCGTAGCAGATGCCGAGGATGGGCACCCCGAGCTTGAAGACGCCCTTGTCCGGGTGGGGCGCGCCCTTGCCGTAGACGCTCTGCGGCCCCCCGGAGAGGACGAGGGCCGAAGGCTTCGCCTTGCGGATCGCGGCGAGCGGCGTCGCGTACGGCAGGATCTCGGAGTAGACACCGAGCTCGCGGATCTTCCGGGCGATGAGCTGGGTGTACTGCGACCCGAAATCGAGGATGAGGACTTTTTGCATGGAGGGATTTTATCAGAATTGACCGGGATATCCAAAAGACCTAACATTCCCGATGGTGGTCTCAATTCAGGCATCCGCTGGAGGGTAAAATGAGACTTTTCGGGCTCGTTCTCATCGTGTTGACCTTGACTTTAGGCTTAGCCTGCGCCGACCGGCCTCGCGAAGCGACTTGGCAGGGCAAGATGGCGACAGCTGATGGCATCACGATCGTCTCCAATCCCAAGGCTCCGCTCTATGGCCCAGGGGCTCTGGAGCTGAAAGAAGATTTGTCCATCGGGGAAGCCGGTGGTGCAAATGAATATACGTTCGCACGGGCCTGGTATCTCGCCGTGAACGAAGGTGGCGATATCTTCGTCATGGACCAGGGTGACACCTGCGTTAAGGTCTTCTCGAAGAACGGGACTTACCTCCGAAGCATCGGGCGCAAGGGACAAGGTCCGGGAGAGCTCCAGAATCCCAATTCTCTCCATCTCACCAAGGATGGCCGCTTAATCTTCGAGGATTTTGTCCGTGGTCTGAACGTCTTCGGCCCGGACGGGACGTTCAGGGAATTCCTTCCGGCGACGGCCTTTGTCGACATCCTTGTGACCCCGGACGGCCGGATCGTGGCCCGCGTGAATACGATCGAGGCCGATCGTCCGGGGAAGGAAATCCGGGTCTTCGACAGCGTGCTTCACCAGCAAGCGGCGTTCCCCTTCTTTCCGGATGAGCCTCGGGATCCTCAGGTCATCAAGCCGTTCGCCGGCAGGTTCTGCTGGGCATTGACCGCCGGAGACGATCTGGCCGTCAGCTACGAAGGTGGTTACGAGATCGACATTCTTTCACTCGACGGGCGCCTTCATCGACGGATCCGGAAGGAATTCGACCCCGTCAAGATCACCAAAGAGGAGGTCGACGGCGTCCAGGAGAGACTGCGCGGACGAAAGGCGGACATCCCCGCGGCCCATGCGCCCCTCCAGGGGCTCTGGGCCGACGACGAGGGCCGTCTCTACGTCAAAACCAATGAACGGACCGAGGACGGGAAGTCGTTGTATTATGATGTCTTCGACAGAGACGGTCGCTGCCTGGCCAAACTCCCGATACCTCTGAATATCCGGCCTCAGGCTTGGAAAGGCGGAAAGATGTACTCCCTGGAGGAGGACGCCGAGGGCTTCCAGAGGGTCAAGCGCTACAACGTCCGCTGGCGCATTCGGAAAGATTAGAAGCCAGGGACCTGTTCTGCTACACTACCGTCGAAAACGACGAGGAGGATGCGCACATGGACTGGGAAGATCTGGCCAGGGATCTGAGCCAACAGACGGAATCGAAGGTCGTCCTGCTCGTCATGGACGGAGTCGGCGGCCTGCCCGCCGACGGTAAAAGCGAGCTCGAAGCGGCCTGCAAGCCGAACCTCGATGCGCTGGCGAAGAGCGCCGTTTGCGGCCTCACCGATCCGGTCATGATGGGCATCACGCCGGGCAGCGGGCCGGCCCACCTGGCCCTCTTCGGCTACGATCCGCTCAAGTATCAGCTCGGCCGGGGCATCCTCGAGGCCCTGGGCTCCGGCGTCGAGGTCGGCCGCAACGATCTCGTGGCCCGCGGCAACTTCGCCACGGTCAAGGGCGGCCTCGTGGCCGACCGCCGGGCCGGCCGCATACCGACCGAGGAGAACGTCCGTATCTGCGGTCTCCTCAACGACCGCCTGCCGCAGCGCGAGGGCGTCGAGGTCCGGGTCTTCCCGGGCAAAGAGCACCGCTTCGTGGCCCGGTTCACGGCCGGGGACCTCGCCGACGCCCTGTCCGACGCCGACCCCCAGAAAGAAGGCAAAGCCCCCCTCCCGACGACGCCCCTCCGCCCGGACGCGGCCAAGGCCTCGGGGATCGTCAACCGTTTTCTCGACGACGTCGCCGAGGTCCTCAAGGGCGAAGCCAAGGCCAACGCGGCCCTGCTCCGCGGCTTCTCCAAGTTCCCCTCCATCCCGACCATCCGGGACCTGTTCAAGCTGCGCCCGGCGGCCGTCGCCAACTACCCCATGTACAAGGGCCTGGCCAAGCTCCTGGGCATGGACGTCGTCGAAGCCGGCGCCGAGACGGCGGACCTCTTCGACGCCCTGGAGAGAAGCTGGGCCGACCACGACTTCTTCTACGTCCACTACAAGAAGACCGATTCGACGGGCGAGGACGGCAAGTTCGCGGCCAAAGTCGCCGCGATCGAGGCCCTCGATCCCTTCATCCCGCGGCTCCTGGCCCTCAAGCCCGACGTCCTCGTCGTCACCTCGGACCATTCGACGCCGTCCGCGCTCAAGGGCCACTCCTGGCACCCGAACCCGTTCCTGCTCGTCTCGCCGACCGCGGGCGTCGACGACGTGGCCGCGTACTCCGAGCGGGCCTGCGCCAAGGGCATGCTCGGGCGCTTCCGCTCGATCTCGGCCATGCCGCTGATGCTGGCTCACGCGTTGAAGCTCCAGAAGTACGGCGCATAAAAGGGGGACATGATACCTATTTCCTATTTTTCCGGGTTCTCGAAATAGGGAAATAGGTATCATGTCCCCCATTTTGGATCTCCCGTCCCCCGAACGGTGGACAACTCGCGCCGGCTTCTATAAAATTGATACGAATTGAAATCTGCGCATAAAAGCATAGGATCGCTGCTCCTCGCCGTCGCCCTGGCCATCTCCCTGGCCGGCGCGCCCCAGGACGACCCGCGGGCCGAGATCGTCAACCTGCGCAAGTACACCCACCCGAATTTCACCCGGGTCGTCCTCGACATCGGCAAGCTCCGCGAGTACACCTTCGGCGAGCTGCGCGACCCCGGCCGGATCTACATCGACGTCCTCCAGGCCAAGCTCAACCCCATCCTCCAGGGCCAGTCCTACCCGGTCAAGGCGGAATACGTCAGCCAGATCCGCATCTCCCAGAAGACCCCCTCGACGGTCCGGCTCGTCGTCGACGTCGAGTTCTCGGGAATCCAGTCCTACCGCGTCTACCACCTCTTCGACCCCTTCCGGCTGGTCGTCGATATCTACCCTCACGGCGGTTCGGCCCAGGCTCCGGCCCAGGCACAGACACCGTCAGAAAAGCCCCCCCAGCCCGGCGATAAAGTCCGGCCGAACGTGAAACGCCAAGTCGACCCGAACGACCCGAACTTCAACGGGACGTCCCTGGCCCGCCAGCTCGGCCTGGGCGTCCGGACCGTCGTCATCGACCCCGGGCACGGCGGGCCGCGGCCGGGGACGATCGGCAAGAGCGGGCTCCAGGAGAAAGAGGTCAACCTGGCCGTCGCCCTCGCCCTCCGGAAGATGCTCCGGGAAAAGGCGGGGCTCGACGCCATCCTGACCCGCGAGTCGGACGTCGACGTCACCCTGGAGGACCGGACGGTCATCGCCAACCAGAAGCGGGCCGACCTGTTCGTGTCCATCCACTCCAACGCCCACCGGGACCGCAAGCGCGGCGGCGTCGAGACCTTTTTCCTCAACGTCAGCCCCGACCCCTCGGTCGTCGAGCTGGCCGCGGCCGAGAACGCGACCTCGACCAAGAACATCGGCGAGATGAAGTCGATCCTCCAGAAGATCGTCCAGAACAGCAAGGTCCAGGAGTCGCGGGAGCTGGCCGAGATGATCCAGCGGAACCTGGTCAAAGCCCTGTCCCAGGACCTGCCGTCGATCAGGAACCTGGGCGTCAAGGGCGGGCCTTTCTGGGTCCTCATCGGCGGGGAGATGCCCTCCGTCCTCGTGGAGATCTCCCACCTCAGCAACGCCCGCGAGGAGGCCAAGCTCCGGACGAAGAAGTACCAGGAGCTCGCCGCCCAGGGCATCTACGACGGGATCCTGGAATATATCCGTTCTTTAGGCAAAGGATGACGCACATGAGAAGACGCGATTTCATCAGAGACGCGGCCGCCGCCGGCCTGGCCCTGCGCTTCGGGCCCCGGGTCTTCGCCGGCCAGAAGGCCTCCGTGGGGCCCCTGCCCGCGCTGGCCGCGGTCGAGGGCGAATCCCCGGCGGCCATCACCCGGGAGGCCCTGTCCCTCCTCGGCGGAATGGGCCGGTTCGTCGGCCGGGGCGACAGGGTCGTCATCAAGCCCAACATCGGCTGGGACCGGACCCCGGAGATGGCCGCCTGCACCAATCCCGAGGTCGTCAAGACCCTGGTCGAGCTCGTCCTCGGAGCCGGGGCCAAGAAGGCGGTCGTCATCGACAACACGACCAACCAGGCCAAGCGCTGCTACGTGCGGTCGGGCATCCAGGCGGCCGTCGAGCAGGCCGGCGGCGACATGCTCTTCGTCGACGACTACCGCGTCAAGAAAATGGCTCTCAAGGGAGAATGGCTCAAGGAGTGGGAGATCCTCCTCGACGTCGTCGAAGCCGACAAGATCATCAACGTCCCCATCGCCAAGCATCACTCCCTCTGCCGCCTGACCCTGGGCGCCAAGAACTGGCTCGGCGCGACCGGCGGCGCGCGCAACCAGTTCCACCAGAGCCTCGACAAGACCGTGGTCGACCTGGCCGCCTTCTTCAAGCCCCAGCTGACGGTCCTCGACGCCTACCGCATCCTCGTCCGCAACGGGCCGCAGGGCGGCCGCATCTCCGACACCGAGCTCCGAAAGACCGTGGTCGCCGGCACCGACCCCGTCGCCGTGGACGCCTTCGGCGCCTCTCTCTTCGGGGTCGCGGCGAACGAGCTGCCCTACCTGGGCCTGGCCCGCGAGCGGGGACTGGGCGAGACCGACCTCGGGAAGGTGCGCCTTGAAAAAAGAAAGATCTAGGAAGTACCGGACCCTCGAGCTCCTCCGGATCGTCAGCCAGGCGGCGTTCTTCGGGCTCTTCCTCCGCCTGCTCCTCGGCGCCCACTACACCGGCGAGGACTACATCGGCTCGACCGTCCAGCGTTTCTTCCACTTCGACCCGCTGCTGGCCCTGGTGACCATCGTCTCGGCGCGGCTCGTCTACGCCTATTTCGTCTTCTCCCTCGTCACCGTCGTCGCGACGCTCCTCTTCGGCCGCTTCTTCTGCGGCTGGATCTGCCCCCTCGGCGCCCTCCATCAGTTCTCCTCGTTCGTCTTCAAGAGGACGAAATTCCTCAAGCCGCCGCGCGAGGACAAGGCCAGCCTGGCCCCGAAGTACTACATCCTGATCGTCGTCCTGGCCGGGGCGGTCTTCGGACTCGACCTGGCCGGTTATCTCGATCCCTTCTCGTTCCTGACGCGGTCCCTCTCCGTGGCCGTGCTGCCCTCGCTGGCCCTGGCCCTTTCGAGCCTTAACGGCGTTCTCTACGGGCTCGGGGCGACCGGCCTGGCCCGCTCGATCTCCCAGGCCAGCGCGAACTGGACCATCAACACGACCTTCGTCCAGGGATTCTCGGTCGGGCTCGTCTTCCTCGGCGCGATCGCCCTCAACGCCCGCAAGGAGCGGTTCTGGTGCCGCTACCTCTGCCCGGCCGGCGCTCTCCTCGGCCTCCTCAGCCGCTGGAACCTGCTCAAGCTCCGGATCGACGACGAGAAGTGCATCAAGTGCGGTCTCTGCACCCAGCACTGCGAGACGCAGGCCCATCCCTACCCGAACGACAAGTGGAAGAGCGGCGAGTGCGTTTACTGCATGAACTGCGCTTCGATCTGCCCGACCGCGGCCATCGGCTTCCGCCTCTCGGCCCGGCCCGAGAAGCTGACGAACGTGTCGAACGTCGACCTCTCGCGGCGCAAGCTCCTCGTGACGACCCTGCTCGGGATGGTGGCCGTGCCGTTCTTCCGGCTGACGCCTTCCCACAAGCGGGCGTCCCTCAAGCTCATCCGGCCGCCGGGGTCCCTCGACGAGCCCAAGTTCCTGGCCAAGTGCGTCAAGTGCGGCCAGTGCATGCGGGCCTGCCCGACGGGCGGGCTGCAGCCCGTCCTGACCGAGGCCGGGCCCGAGGGCATCTACACGCCGATGCTCGTGCCCAAGATCGGTTACTGCGAATATTATTGTTCGCTCTGCACGCAGGTCTGCCCGACCGGGGCCATCACGAAGCTCTCCATCGAGGAGAAGAACAAGGTCAAAATGGGCACGGCCTGGGTCAACAAGAGCCGCTGCATCCCCTACGTGCTGGGCAAGCCCTGCATCGTCTGCGAGGAGCACTGCCCCGTCTCGCCCAAGGCCATCAAGCTCGTCGACGTCGAGACCCAGCTCCCCGACGGTACGATCGCCGTCCAGAAGGCCCCCGTCGTCGACATCGAGCTCTGCACGGGTTGCGGCATCTGCGAGAACAAGTGCCCGGTCATGGACGACCCGGCCATCTTCGTCACGAGCGTCGGGGAGACGCGGTCGGCGACGAACCGCCTACTGTTGGACATCACCGGCGGCTCGGCGGAAGACCCCTACAAGTAGCGCCTAATCCGCGAGCGCCTTCTTGAGCTCGTCCGTGAGCTTCGGCAGGACTTCGAAGAGATCGCCGACGATGCCGTAGTCGGCGATCTTGAAGATCGGCGCCTCGGGGTCCTTGTTGACGGCCACGATGAATTTCGAGGAGGACATCCCGGCCAGGTGCTGGATGGCCCCGGAGATCCCCGCGGCGATGTAGAGGTCCGGCGACACGGTCTTGCCGGTCTGCCCGACCTGGTGCTGGTGGCCGATCCAGTTGGAGTCGACGGCCGAACGCGAGGCCCCGACGGCGGCGCGGGGGAAGACGGCGGCCAGGTCGCGGAGAAGGGCGAACGCGTCCGGACCCTTGAAGCCGCGGCCGCCCGATACGACGACGTCGGCTTCGGTGACGTCGATCTCCCCGCCATCCTCACTGATGACCTCGACGACCCGTCCCTTTATCGCGCCGTCGGGGATGGCCACGTCCTTCCGGACGATTTCGCCGGAGGCCGCGGCCGACGCCTCTCCGAGCGGGAAGATGTTCGGCCGGAGCGTCGCCAGCCGGGGCCGGGTCTTCAGCGTGAAGGTGAGGACCGCCTTGCCGGCGTAGATGGGCCGGGTGAAGACGAGGTCCCCGTCCTTGACGGCGACCTTGACGCAATCCGAAGCCAGGCCGACGCCGAGCCGGGCCGCGACCCTCGGGGCGAGGTCCCGGCCCATGGCCGTGGCCGGAAATAAAAGGGCCTCGGGCCGGATCTCCGCCGCGAGGGTGGTCAGGGCCAGCGCGTAGCCCTGCGAGGAATAATCCGCTAGTTGTTCGTTTTCTATTACATAGACGCTGGCCGCCCCGTAGGCGAAAGCCCCGGGGGCCAGCTCCGCGACCGCGCCGCCGACGAGGACGGCGGCCGTTCCGAC
>JBGSUG010000407.1:0-2066 GCA_041736225.1 Candidatus Aminicenantales bacterium
CTCGACGCAGGCACCGCGGGCGAGGCGGCGCTTCCGGCTGAAGCCGCAGACGGCGGCGGCGGTCTCCGCGGCCAGCCCCCAGACCAGGCGGTCGTCGCGGTTGAGCACGGCCGCGTCGCCGGGGCCCTGACGGAGGACGAGCTTCTTCTTGGCCCCGAAGTAGTCCTCGAAGGTGCCGTGCCAGTCGAGGTGGTTCTCGGAGACGTTGAGAAGGACGGAGACGGCCGGCGTGAAGCGCTCGGTGCAGGCGAGCTGGAAGCTCGAGATCTCGGTGACGTAGACGTGGTCGTCGCGGCTCCTGTCGACGAAAGACACGAGCGGCGTCCCGATGTTGCCGGCGAGACGGGCCTTGAGCCCCGCCTCTGCGAGCATCTTGTGGACGAGCGTCGCCGTCGTCGACTTGCCGTTCGAGCCGGTGATGCCGACGATCCGGCCGCGGAGGAAGAGGAAGGCCAGCTCGATCTCCGCGACGACGGGCACGCCCTTGGCGCGGGCGGCTTTGATCTCGACGAGGGGCGGGACGCCGGGGCTGGGGACGATGAGGTCGGCCTCGAGGAAGGACTCCGGCCGGTGGCCGCCCATCTCGAAGACGACGCCCTGCTCGGCGAGGGGCCGGACCGTGTCTCCGAAGAACTCGGCCGGCTTCCTGTCGGTGACCCGGACGCGGGCCCCGCGGTCGAGGAGGAACCGGCAGACGGCCCGGCCCGTTCGCTCGAAGCCGACGACGAGGACGTTCTTATCCCGCAATTCCATGGCTATCTCAGTTTCAGGGTCGACAGGCTGGCCAGGGCGAAGATGATGCCCAGTATCCAGAACCGGGTGACCACGCGGCTCTCGGGCCAGCCGGAGAGCTCGAAGTGGTGGTGGAGCGGGGCCATCTTGAAGACGCGCTTGCCGCCGCTCAGCTTGAAGTACGAGACCTGGATGAGGACCGAGAGCGCCTCCAGGATGAAGACGCCCGCCACCGTGAAGAGCAGGAATTCCTGCTTGATGAGCAGGGCGATGACGCCGAGCGTCCCGCCGATCGCGAGAGCGCCGACGTCGCCCATGAAGACCTGGGCCGGGTGGCAGTTGAACCAGAGGAAGCCGAGGCAGGCCCCGGCGAACGCGCCGGCGAACACCGTCAGCTCGGCGGCGAGCGGCACCCGGACGATGCTGAGGTACTGGGACCAGAGGGCGTGACCGGCGACGTAGGTCAGGGCGGTCAGGGCCGTGGCGCTGATCAGGGACAATCCGATGGCCAGGCCGTCCAGCCCGTCGGCCAGGTTGACGGCATTGGAGGAGCCGACGAGGATGAAGGCGATCCAGGGCAGATAGAGCCAGCCCAGATAGGGGACCCACTGCTTGAAGAAAGGGAGGCTCAGGCGGAGGTCGAACTCGCCGCGCGAACCGAGCCAGATGAAGACGAGGCCGACCAGGGCGGCGAGAAGGGCCTGGAGGGCGATCTTCTGGCCGGGCCGGAGGCCGAGGGACCTTTTCCGGCGGACCTTGAGGACGTCGTCGACGAGGCCGACGAGCCCGAAGAGGACCATGGCGGCGACGGCGACCCAGACGTAGAGGTTGCCGAGATTCCCCCAGAGGAGGGTCGGGACGATCGTGCAGAGGATGATCAGGAGGCCGCCCATCGACGGCGTGCCCTTCTTGGCGAAGTGGGACTGGGGGCCGTCGGCCCTGATCTCCTGCCCGATCTGCTTTTTCCGGAGCAACCGGATGAGCCCGGGGCCGAGCAGGAAGCTCAGGACGAGGGCGGTGATCCCGGCCAGGGCCGTGCGCACCGTGATGTAACGGAAGACGTTGAAGAAGAAGAACTGGTCGCGGAGCGGGACGAGGAGCCAGTACAGCATGGTCTACTCCTTTCCTCGGGCCGCGAGGGCGGCGACGATCGCTTCCGTCTTCATGCCCCGCGAGCCTTTGACCAGAACGAGATCTCCGTCCCGGACGATGTCCGCGACGGCTGCGGCCGCGGCCCCGGAGTCGGGGAAGCGATGGACGGCGGCCGGATCCAGGCCCGCCGCGACGGCGCCCTCGGCGATGAGGGCGGCGAGAGGGCCGACGGCGACGAGGAC
>JBGSUG010000004.1:0-8151 GCA_041736225.1 Candidatus Aminicenantales bacterium
GAGGACATCTTCGTCCCCGCCCGCCACGCCCAGGGCGCCATGCCCGGCGACGAGGTCGCCGTCGTCGTCGACGCGAAGGGCCGGTTCGGCAAGCCCGAGGGGCGGGTCGAGCGCATCCTCCGGAAGGACCGGAAAGTCCTCGTCGGGATCTACCGCGAGCGGAGCGGGGCCCCCTTCCTGCAGCCGTTCGATTCGCTCTCGCAGGACGACCTGCCGCTCAAGTCGCGCGGCAAGCTCCGGCCCGAGCCGGGGATGATCGTCGAGGCCGACCGGGCCACCCTGGCGCTCACGCGCGTCTTCGGCCAGCCCGAGGACCCGGGCGTCGACGCCCAAGTGATCGTCGAGCGTTACGGGCTCAGATCCGAGTTTCCCGAGGACGCCGTGAGCGAGGCCGGGGCCATCCCGTCCGAGGTCCTGCCCGAAGCCTTCGCCGGGCGTCGGGACTTCCGCGACTGGCCCTCCGTCACGATCGACGGCGAGAAGGCCCAGGACTTCGACGACGCGGTCAGCATCCGGAAGCTCCCTACCGGCGGCTGGCTCCTCGGCGTCCACATCGCCGACGTCTCGCATTACGTGCGGCCCGGCAGCCCGCTCGACCGGGAGGCCGAGGCGCGGGGGACGAGCGTCTACTTCCCCGACCTGACCCTGCCCATGCTCCCCGAGAAGCTGTCCAACGGGCTCTGCAGCCTGCGGCCGCGCGTGCCCCGCCTGGCCGTGTCCGTCCTGATGGACGTGGCCGAGGACGGCCGCGTGACGAAGGCCGAGTTCGCGCCTTCGCTCATCCGCACCGCCCACCGCATGACCTACACGTCGGTGTTCGCGATCTTCGAGGGGGACGCCGGGGCGATCCGGGCCCACGCCGACGTCGTCGCCGACCTCCGGCTGATGCGCGAGGCGGCCGCGGCCCTGAGGGCGAGGCGGGTCGCCGAGGGCAGTCTCGATTTCGACATCGTCGAGGCCGAGCTCGTCTACGAAGAGGGCCGGCTCCTGGCCGTCGCCGCGGCGGAACGGAACGAGGCCCACCGGCTCGTCGAAGAGTTCATGGTCGCCGCCAACGTCGCCGTCGCCGCGGCTTTCACCGCGAGGAAGCTCCCCGCGATCTACCGCGTCCACCCCGCGCCCGACGCCGGAGACCTCGGGAAGCTGCGCGACCTCATTCTGCCTTTCGGCCTGACCCTGCCCGACCCGGACAAGGTCCGGTCGAAGGACCTGCAGCGGGTCCTCGAGAAGGCCAAGGGCCTACCCGGCGAGAAGTTCGTCGGCACCCAGGTCCTGCGGGCGATGAAGATGGCCGTCTATACGGACAAGAACGTCGGCCATTACGGCCTGGCCAAGGCCGATTACACCCACTTCACCTCGCCCATCCGGCGCTACCCCGACCTCGTCGTCCACAGGCTCCTCAAGCGCCTGCTGGCCGGAGAGGGCAAGAGCCCGCTCCCGCTCGGGGAGATCGCCGACGCGGCCTCCGGGCGCGAGCGGAACGCGGCCGACGCGGAACAGGCCCTCGTCGAATGGCGCATCTTCCGCCTTCTCAAAGGCCGCCTGGGCGAGGAGTTCGGCGGCATCGTCGTCGACGTCATCAAGGCCGGGCTCATCGTCGAGCTCGACGAGTACTTCGTCTCCGGACTCCTGCCCTTCGGCTCGCTCCGCGGGGACCATGAGCCGAAGCCGGCCGGTCGCCGCCTCCGCCCGAAGCGGCGCCGGAAAACGTTCGACGTGGGAGACGCCGTCCGGGTGGTCCTGGCATCCTGCGACCCGGCCCTGCGCCGCATGAGCTTCGTCCCGGCGCCCGAGCCGGAGGAGAAGGTGCGATGAAAGCGCCCGCGTTCGACGCCGTCCTCGATTTCCCGCTTCCGCCCGACCGGTCCGAGCTCCGGGCGGAGGCCGTGTTCCTCGGCGGCGGCGTCTCCGCCCGGTTCACGGATCACGCCGTCGCCGGCCGCAAGTCCGCGCCCTTCGTCCGTGTCGTCGTATCGGGCCCCGTCGACGTCAAGTGGGGGGACCCGTTCGAGGTCCGGACGGAGTCCGGCGGGATCCTCGGCCGCGGCCGCTGTCTCTACCCGGGAGCGCCGCCCCCGGACGAGCTCAAAGCATCGAAGCGCAAGACCCTTCTCGCCCGTCTCGCGCTGGGGGAGAAGGACATGGTCCTGGCCCTGGCCGAGCTCGGGGGCCTCAAGGGCTTGAAGGGGGAGGACCTGGCCGCTTTCTGCCGCCTGCCGAGGTCCCGGGTCGAAGCGCTGGCCCGGTCGCTCGAAGAGGAGGACGCGGTCCGGATCCTCCAGTTCGCCCCGCTCTGGCTCATCGCGCAGGGCAGCCTGGATTTCCTCAGGGGACGGATCGTCTCGTTCCTGACCCAGTACCACAAGAAGCACACGGGCCAGAGGGGCGCTCCCCTGGAGAAGATAGAAAGCCGGTTCGACGCCCCCCGGGCGGTCCTCGTCCTGGCCCTGAGGCTGCTGGCCAAGGAGGGCCGGGCCGTCGAAGAGAGCGGCATCGTGCGGCTGCCCGATTTCCGCATCCCCCTCACGGCCTCCGACGAGGAGACCCTGGCCGCTCTCGACGACATGGTCCTCAAAGGGGAGTTCGGCAGCGTGACCCTGGACGACCTCCGGTCCAGGTTCGGCCTGATGCCGGGGAAGCTTCAGACGCTCCTCGACGTCCTGGCCGAGCGCAAGAGGATCGTCGAGGGGATCGACGGGTTCCTCGTGCATTCGAAGTGGCTCGACGAGCTCGTTCTCAAGATCCGCGGATCCAAGAAGCGCGAGCTGACCGTCGCCGACTTCAAGGCCATGACCGGCCTCTCGCGCAAATACAGCATCCCGTTGTTGGAATTGCTGGACAGCATGGGGATCACGAGAAGGAAAGGTTCTGTGAGAGACATTCTCTGATCCCCGTGCAGTCCTCATCCCGCTGTTGTCAGCAGGATGAGGGCAGCATGGGCGTGACCCGACGGAAGGGCTCCGTGCGGGATATCCTCTAATTACTTCGACTCTTCGGGCTCCGGCTTCGTATCCTCGGGCTTCTCTTCGGCCGGTTCTTCGGGGATCTCGGGCGCCTCGCCGCCCTCGCCTTCGGGCTTCTTCTTCAGGGCGGTCTTGAGCAGGTCGCCGAAGATGCCGAACTTGGGCGCGTCCTTCTTCGGGGCCGGCTTGAATTCCTCTTTCTTCTCCCGGCCGGCCCGCTGTTCGGGTTTTTCTTCCTCTTTTTCCTTGACGGCGGCCAAGGCGGCCCGTTCGGACTCCTCCTCGGCGATCTTCTCCTCGATGACGCGCCGCTCGCTCTTCTTCGGCCGCGGGCCTTTGTCGCCCTCGGTCTTGGGCTTCTTCCGCTTGAAGGTCTTGTCCTTCTTCAATGGCGGGCCCGTTTCCGGTCCCGGGGGGAGCGGCCCGGACGGCTCGCGCCGCGGCGGCTCGCGAACGGTCTCGGGCCCGACGCCGAAGAGCTCCTGGGCGACGGCCTCGAGGGCCGCTTCTTCGGGCGTGTAGGCCTCAGGCGCGGGCTCTTCGTAGCCTTCGGGATAGGCGGCTTCCGCGGGCGCCTCTTCCTCGGGGATGTAGGGCTCGTGATAGGTGAAGACGCCCTTCTTCTTGTCGGACTTGGTGAACTCCGGGGAATTCAGCAGGGTGAACTCCACGTCCTCCTGGGTCGTCTGGCGGACGATGTCGATGAGATGGTAGGCCCGCAGGAAGTGGAGGGTGTGGGCCGACGTGGCCAGTCCGGGATCGCCGTAGATCGTGACGACGAGGTCGCGGAGGTCGTGGCCCTCGCGCAGCGGGGCGAGGGGCAACAGGCTGGCCAGCGTCTCGCGCTCGATGTAGATGATCTTGTTGGGCTCGGCGAAAGTGTAGGCTTCCTCGCCCGCGTCGACGAACTCGTCCTTCTCGGCGTCGTAGCCCAGCCGGATGACGGACATCTTCTTCTTCGATCTCTTGATCCAGAACTTGAAGGCGGTGGGACCGGTGCGCTCGAGCGTCAGGCTGGACCCCTGCGGGATGTTGTGCTGGGAGTAGAAGTCCCGCAGACCGAGGAAGAAATTCTCGTTCGGGAAATAATAGACGGTGGTGGGCTTGTTCTCGTCGGGATCGGTGAAGGTGTACTCGCGGGCGTGGGTGAGCTGTTTGGCCAGGCTGCGGGGGACCTTGATCCCGCCCGACAGGATCTCGCGCCAGGTCAGGTAGATCTTGATCGGGAAGTCCTGGACGATGCTCATCTCGGGCTTCTCGATCTCCTCGAGATCGGTGACCTCGGCCATCGGAGCGGAGAGGGCCAGGCCCACGGGCATGGCGTTGAGGATCGATTTGAGGTGCCACTTGCCCCAGCCGGAATCGGCCAGGAGGATGAACTCCTTCCGGTACTTCTTCTCGAGCAGGGCGCTGAGGCTGAGGCAGGTCAGGTCGAAGAGGTCCGACGAGGCCTCGAGGCCGAAGTGCTTCCGGACCAGGTCCTCGGTCGTGGCCGACTTCCCGGTCGCGACGAACTCGGCCTCGATGTCCCGGACCTTCTCCGGCAGGATGTCGACGCGCTTGGACGCGAGCTGCCAGAGATCGTTCCAGCTGAAGAACTTCGGGTCCTTGGACAGCCGGAGCCGCAGGTCCTTCTCGAGGGAGCGAAGGTCGCGCTCGGTCATCGGCAGCTCGGTCAGCCGCGGGTCGTCCCCGCGGGACATGATCTCGGCCGGCTTGGCCCGCCCGTCGAAATTCGACGGGAGCATGACCTGGGTCTTCGTCTTCTTCATGTAGTCGACGTACTTGCGGAAGACGCCCCCGCCGGGATAGTCGACCTCGAGCATCTCGCAGTTGAAATGTTTCGAGTAGGTCTTGGCGACGACCTTGAGGATGACCCGGCCCTCGAAGTGCTCGACGGATTTGCTGCCGACGGTCAGGGGTTCGTTGTAGATCTTCTCGATCGTGTCGCCCACTTCGTAGCGGACGTCCGGATCGTACTTTTTGACGTCCTGGGTCCTCTCCGTGGCCGTCTTCTCGAAGGCCAGCTTGGCGGTGAGGTCGCGCGTCGACCGGGGGGCCGACGCCGGGCCGAGCTCGCGCTCGACGAGGCCGAGGTCCTCCCCGGAGACGGTGGTCAGCTGGGTCGGTTCTTCGCTCATGTTCAGCCCTTTTCCCCCATCAGCGAGATCAGGATGGCCTTCTGGGCGTGGAGCCGGTTCTCGGCTTCGTCGTAGACGACGGAGTTCGGCGAATCGATGACCTCGTCGGTCACTTCATCGCCGCGGTGGGCCGGCAGGCAGTGCATGAACAGGGTGTCCTTCTTGGCGTGGGCCATGAGGCGGCCGTTGACCTGATAGGGCGCGAAGATCTTGGCCCGCTTTTCTTTCTCCGCCTCCTGGCCCATGGACGCCCAGACGTCGGTGTAGACGGCGTCAGCGCCGCTCACGGCCTCTTCGGCCGAGTTGGTCAGGGTCAGGGTGAACCCGGTGTCCCGCCCGTCCTCGCGGGCCAGGCGGACCACGTCCGGGTTCGGCTCGTATCCGGCCGGTGTGGCCACGGCCATCCGGGTGCCGCCGCGGGCGGCCGCGAGCATGAGGCTGTGGCAGACGTTGTTGCCGTCGCCGACGTAGGCCAGCTTGAGGCCGGGCAGGGCGCCCTTGTGCTCGCGCAGGGTCTGGAAGTCGGCCATGGCCTGACAGGGGTGGGACAGGTCGGTCAGGGCGTTGATGACCGGGATCCGGCAGCTGGCCGCGAGATCGACGGCGATCGAATGCCCGAAGGTCCGGAGCATGATGCCGTCGACCCAGCGCTCGAGGTTCTTGCCGATATCGTGGGCGCCTTCGCGGCTGCCCATCTGGATGTCGGAGGGGGCGAGGTAGATGGCCTCGCCGCCGAGCCGGAGCATGCCCGCTTCGAAGGTCATCCGCGTGCGCAGGGAGGGCTTCTGGAAGATCATGGCCAGGATCTTGTGCTTGAGCGCCTTGCGGTACTTGTCCGGGTGCTTCTTGACCTCGTCGGCGAGGTCGAGCATCTGGCCGAATTCGTAAACGCTCAGGTCCCTGATCGACAGGAAATCTTTCTGCATCGCGGTTCCTCCTAGGTTGCGGCGACGATCCTCGTTCCCGACCGGTTGAGCAGGGCGGCCTTGAGATGGGTGTCCTTGGTGATGAGGACCTCCCGGCCGCCCGCCTCGATGTACTCGACGGCGGCCCGGATCTTGGGCCCCATCGATCCCGGAGGGAACTGACCGTCCGCCAGGTGCCTGCGGGCCTCGTCCACGGTCAGGATCGGGACTTCCGCCTGGTCGGGCTTGCCGAAGTTGATGAAGACGCGCTCGATGGCGGTCAGGATGACGAACAGGTCGACCTTGACCTCGCGCGCGAGCAGGCTCGCGGCGTAGTCCTTGTCGATGACGGCCTCGACGCCCTCGAAGAGGCCGTTGCCGTTGATGACGACCGGGATGCCGCCGCCGCCGGCCGCGATGACGATGCGGCCGGCCTCGACGAGCTCCCGGATGATGCCGTTGGGGACGACGTCGATGGGCCGGGGCGAGGCGACGACCTTGCGGTAGCCCCGCCCGGCGTCCTCGACCATCGTCCACTTCTTCTCCCGGGCCAGCTGCTGGCCCCGGAACTTCGAGTAGAACGGGCCGACCGGCTTGGTCGGCTTCTGGAAGGCCGGGTCGTCCTTGTCGACGACGACCTGGGTGATGAGCGAGGCGACCTCCTTGTCGACGGAGCGCCGCCGGAGCTCGTTCGTGATCGCCCTCTCCAGCATGTAGCCCATGCTGCCCTCGGTCATGGCGTCGCAGACGTCGAGCGAATAGGGCGGGATCCTGTTGGCCCCCTCTTCCATCTGGATGAGGAGGTTCCCGACCTGCGGCCCGTTGCCGTGGACGATGATGAGCTCGTAGCCCTTGCGGACGATGTGGACCATGAGCTCGGCGGCCCGCTGGGCGTTCCGCATCTGCTCCGACTGCAGACCTCTCTGGTTGTCGGGCAGCATGGCGTTGCCGCCGAAGGCGACGAGGGCGATCTTCGGTCTCATCGGGCCCCTAGAACTTCTTCAGGACGTCCTTGAGCGTGGGCGTGCCGATCTCCTCGAGCTCGTAGCCGACGCGGAGGATGGGCTTGGAGACCTTGATGACCCGGGTGATGTCGATCGGCGTCGCGCTGACGACGAAGTCGCAGTCGATGGCCTCGATCGTCTTGGCCAGCTCGCGGGTCTGCTTGTCGCCGTAGCCCATGGCCGGCAGGACGTTGTCGAGGTGGTTGTACTTCTCGAAGGTCTTCTTGATCGAGCCGACGGCGAAGGGCCGGGGATCGATGATCTCGGCCGCGCCGTACTTTCGGGCCGCGACGATGCCGGCGCCGTACTTCATGCCGCCGTGGGTCAGGGTCGGTCCGTCCTCGATGACCAGGACGCGCTTGCCGGTGATGCGGCCGCCGTTCTCGACGATGGTCGGGGAGTTGGCCCGGATGATCGTCGCCTTGGGATTGACCTTCTTGGCGTTGGCCAGGACGAGGGCGATGCCCTCCGGTGTCGCCGTGTCCATCTTGTTGATGACGATGACTTTGGCCCGGCGGAAGTTCGTCTCGCCGGGATAGTAGGAGAGCTCGTGGCCGGCCCGGTGGGGATCGGCGACGACGATCTCGAGGTCCGACTTGTAGAAGGGGAAGTCGTTGTTGCCGCCGTCCCAGAGGATGACGTCGGCTTCCTTCTCGGCCTGGCGGAGGATGGCTCCGTAGTCGACGCCGGCATAGATGATGATGCCCTTGTCGATGTGGGGCTCGTACTCCTCGCGCTCCTCGATGGTGCATTCGTGCTTGTCGAGGTCGGCGTAGGAGGCGAAGCGCTGGACGGCCTGCTTGGCGAGGTCGCCGTAGGGCATGGGGTGGCGGATGGCGGCCACCCGGCGGCCCTTCTTCTGCAGGATCTCGGCCACCCGGCGGCTGGTCTGGCTCTTGCCCGAGCCGGTCCGGACGGCGCAGACGGAGACGACGGGCCTCTTGCTCTTGATCATCGTGTCGTTGGGCCCGAGAAGCACGAAGTTGGCCCCGGCGGCCTGGACCTGGGCGGCCTTGTTCATGACGTAGCCGTAGGGCAGGTCGCTGTAGGCCAGGTGGACGTCGTCGACCTTGTAGTCGGCGATGAGCCGGTCGAGCTCGGACTCGGCCTCGATCGGGATGCCCTTGGGATAGAGCTT
>JBGSUG010000018.1:0-46428 GCA_041736225.1 Candidatus Aminicenantales bacterium
CGGGAAGGCCCTGATCGACCGGGCCATCGACGCCGCATACGCTTCCGGCGTTCGCGATTTCGTCGTGGTGACGGGCTACGCGGGCGAGGCGGTCGAGCGCCACCTGGCCGCCAAGACCGCCGCGGACGGCCTCTCCATCGCGACCGTTCGAAACGACGAGTGGGAAAAAGAGAACGGGCTTTCGGTCTCCAAGGCCGCGGGCCTGGCCGGCGACCGGTTCTTCCTGATGATGGCCGATCACATCGTCGACCCCAGGCTGCTCGACGGATTGGGCGGCTGCGAGATCGGTGGGGATGAGGTCATCCTGGCTGTCGACACCCGGATCGAGGGCCATCCCCACGTCGACCTCGACGACGTGACCCGGGTCCGCGAAGAGGACGGGCGGATCGACGCCATCGGGAAGAACATCTCCGACGGCAACGCCTTCGACACAGGTGTCTTCCTGTGCACGCCCGCGCTGTTCGAGGGGCTCGCGGAAAGCCAGCGGCAGGGGGATTTCACCCTCTCCGGCGGTATCCGGGTCCTGGCGGCGAAGGGAAAAGCCAGGACTTGGGGGATCGGCGACCATTTCTGGATCGACGTCGATGACGAAGCCGCGCTGCGGAAAGCAGAGGCGGCCATTGCCGGGGGCCTGGCCGGCCGCCCGCCCGAGGCGGGTTCTTCCCGCTCGGTCTGGAGGCCGTCCCGGCTGCTCCTGGGCGGCGCGGGATTTCTCCTCTTGGCCTATCTCATTCTGAAGATCGGCCTGGGGACGGTCTTGGCCCAATTGGCCCGGTTCGGCCCGTGGTTTTTAGCCACCATCGCCATTGCCTTCGCCTGGCTCTTCGTCCAGGCCTGCGCCTGGGGCCTGGTCCAGGCCGCCCACTTCCGGCCGGCGCCGTTGCTGCGCCTCTTCCGGGCCAAGATCATCAGCGACTCTCTCAACGCGCTCATCCCCTCGGCCAGCGTTGGAGGCGATGCCGCCCGGGCCTTCCTCATCCGGCGGGACGTGCCTTTGACGGAAGGCATCCCCGGCGTCCTGGTCGACAAGACGATCGAGTTCTCCTCCGGGGTGCTGTTCCTCGTGACCGGCTTCCTCCTCAGCCTGATTTCCGTCGACCTGCCCCGGTGGATGAACGTCGCGGCGGCGATCTGCCTCGGCGGGTCGATCGTCGGCGTCGTCCTCCTTGTCCTGTTCCAGCGCAAGGGGGCTTTCTGGGCGCTGGGCCGCATCGCCAGGATCGTTCCCAGGGTGGGCCTGTTCGCCGTCCGGAAGGAGGCCGGCATCCGCCGGCTCGACGGGAACCTCCGGCTCGTCTACGCGAACATCAACGCCCGGACGGCGCTGGCAGCGCTCCTGCACTACGTGTCCCGCTTCCTCGGGGCGGCCGAGATCTTCGTCATCCTGAGGGTCCTCGGAACGCCCGCGACGTTCCTGCAGACCGTCTTCATCGCCGCCGGGGTCACCATCGTCAACACGGCCTTCTTCGTCGTCCCGGGTCACGTCGGCGTCATGGAGAGCGCCCATGTCGTCATCCTCCAGAGCCTGGGCTTCGGCGCGGGGCTGGGCCTCGGCCTGGGCGTCATCCGCAGGCTCCGGAAGTTGGCCACGATGGCGGTCGGCCTCATCCTGTTCTCGCTGGAAAATGGGAGAAAACGAAAGAGGGGAACATGAAGATTTCCGATCGGTCGATCATCGAAGATCGTGACACGACGGAGATTTCGGCTAACATCGACGGATTCCGTCTATGGTACCGGGTCCCGCGATCGTACGCCGTCACGGATTCGGCCGACCCATTCGTCGCGGCGGCCCTGCTCCCAGCCATGAGGCTGGGGCGAAAGATAGAGATCGACCCGAGTTTGTCCGTGTCCCCAGAACTGCTGGACAACCTTCGAACCCTTCAGGAGATCCACCACACCTGGAATCCCCTGCTCAAGATCGTCCCCATAGAAACGAGCACCTCTCCGAGCCGGGCCCTTCACAACGGCGTCATGTCGTTTTTCTCGGGCGGGGTCGACAGCCTGTATACGTTCTTCAAGCGCCAGGAGGAGCTGACGCATCTCGTCTTCATCCAGGGCTTCGATTTCTTCGCGGAGAGCGGGAATTCCGGGGCCCTGACCGTGGCGGACCTGACGGACCTGTCACAGCTTGCTTTCAAGCTCCTATCGCCGGGGAACGCGGTCTCGGCGTTTCTGAAATCCCGGCTTTCGCAGAAGATCCTGTCGGACCTGGCCGACTACCGGCTATCGGGGGCGGTTCCGGAGGGCTTGGAAGAGGCCCTGGCCGGGGATCTGAACAGGGTCCTCACGGGAGGCTCGATCTGGCAGCACCGGCGTTTCGCCGGGATCACTCTCCGCCCGGACACGCTGGCGCTTTTGAAGGCGGGGCCGCAAACCGAAGACACGATCCAGCTGAATCGGCGCCTCATCGAAGACGCCTTTCCTCTGGAGATATCGCGTCGGCGCGGCCGGTCCTTCGAGACGGCCGTCGACCGGAACACCAGGTTCGTCGAAGGCGCCGGGAAGACCCTGATCCCGATGGCGACGAATTACTTCTCCTTTGGCTACCGCTACAATTTGAGCCGGACCCTGACGCAGGGAAATTCCCTGGCGTGCATCGCCCTGATCCTGGGGTTCCCGCGCGTGTATATCCCGGCTGCCTATTCCTACGGTCAGCTCATCCCGCTGGGGTCCCACCCCTTGACCGACCCCCTGTGGTCGAACGGGAGCGTTCGGATCGTTCATGACGGGGCCGAAGTCCGTAGGGTGGAAAAGGTCGTGAAGATCGCCCGGAACGGGGATGCTTTGGCGAATCTAAGGGTCTGTTTCACCGACATGAACGTCAATTGCGGCCGGTGCTCCAAATGCCTGCGGACGATGATCCCCCTCGCCCTGCTCGACGTTCAGGCGGCCCCCTTTCCCCCTCTGCCCTCACCCGAAAAGCTGAGCCGGATGCGCCTCGCCAACGAGAACGAGCGGAAATATTTCAGGGAGAATTTCGACCCGGCCCTGGGCGTAGCGCATCCGGAGCTCAGGCGCGCTTTGAGAACCGTCCTAAGGCGGTACGAGCGGCGCCGGCTTATGGAAGACATCGACGCGCAGCTTCTCGGGGGCCTGATCAAGAAGGCCTACCGACGGATGGCCCGGCCCGGCGAGGAGCGCCACGTCCGGATCGATACGACGCCGCCGGGCCGACGGCCTCTATGAGCGATCCGTCGGGCCCCCCAGATCGGCGTAGAGCCTTCGTTGATGCCGGTTCACCAGGAGATCCTCGTCGCCGAACGCCCGGAGGACATCGACGCTTTTGAGCAAGGGCCCCGCGACCTGTTCGTTGAAGGTGAGATCGGCCGCTCCGTTGATCTCGATGAGGACCGGCTCCCCGGCCTGATCGAGCGCCAGGTCCAGGCCGAGCAGGCGATAGAAGGGAAAAGCCCTTTGAACATCCGCGGCGAAGGCGGAGAGACGGTCCCACTCCGGGACAGGGCGATCTTCGAAGACGACCCCGGTCGTCGGATGCGCCGGATACGCGCGGGATCGTTTGTCGTAGGCGAATTTCTTCAGCCTGCCCCCGCGGCAATCGATGCCGACACCGATGCCGCCCGCGCTCCAATTGTCGATGATGGCGCCGCCGATGCCGGCCCGCAGCGCGGCGCTGACGATCAGGATATCTCCGTGCCCCGTCAGCATGGTCAGGATGCGGACCGTATTGACCGAGGCGTCCGAAAATAAGGCCATCCGGCCGTCCTGACGCACGACCTCCTGGACGACTGCCTTTTCTGTAAGGACGAAATCCTCGAGCTCACGGAGGCCCGTGCCCGACCTGATGCGGATGCGCCGATCCGTCCTCTCCGCCAGGACGATATTCCGTCCCATTTCTCCGAACTGAGGCTTGATGATCACCGCGCCGGCCGCGGAGGCCCGGAGCCAGGTTTCGATCCGGGCCCGGTAATCGCCGGCGGGATCGATGACGCCGTAGATCAGGGGCGTTCGGATCCCCAGGGCCTTGCAGAGCAGGCCGCACAGGTATTTGTCGTTGAAAAGAACGCGGTAGGCCGCCGGCTGGACGGCCTTTCTCAATCGCTTCTGTTGATGGGGATGGTAGTTCGACCCGTAATAATATTTCCAATCTCCCCGGTCGACCTCCCACAAGCGATAGCGTTCGTAGTGGTCCGGAAAGGTCCTGTACGAGAAAAACAAAACGAGGAGATCGCCGGCCGTCCGCCATCCGGGGCTCCGCATATCGTTTCGGGACCTGAGACTCGCATAGCAGGGCATCAGCATGAAAAACTGTTTGAGGCGTTCGTAGCGTAGACGCACGCCGGAGAAGAGACGTTTTTTCAGTTTCCGGTATGTGCCCAGAGATCCGCCCGGCGCAGGCTTCACCGGGGCGGGATCTTTTCTCTCACTCACACGGCCAGGGTATCGCGCGTCCCTGAAGGGTGTCAAGGACTGAGACCGGTTGACTCAGATCGGCGACTTGGGGTATCATGCAGCGCGAAGGTAAACGGACCTTAACTGTCGGCGGACCTTGCGGTTAGGTCGTCCGTTCGGAGCCAATACAGGAAGCGGAGAAAATGGAAGATAAGACTGCGGCCGGCGGGGACAGGACCGGGGCGGGATTCCCGCTCGCGGGGCCTGACGAGGCCATTCTAGTGACGGGATCGGGCGGTTTCATCGGGGCCCGCGTCGTCGACTCGTTGCTCCGCCGGGGCTTCCGGAACATCCGTTGCTTCGTGCGTCCCGGGAGCGGCAATCCGCTCCTGATGGCCGTTCTGAAGGAGCACTCGGGGCACCGGTGCGAGATCTTCCCCGGGAACCTGCTCTCGCGCGACGACTGCGCGAAGGCGGCTGCCGGCGTTTCCGTCGTCTATCACCTGGTGGCCGGACGCGGGAAATCTTTCCCCGGCTGCTTCCAGGGATCGGTCGTCACGACGCGCAACCTGCTGGACGCCGTCGTCGCGGGGAAAGGCCTCAAGCGCTTCGTGAACGTCAGTTCCTTCATCATCTATTCCAATCGGAGATTGGCCCAGAATGCGGTCTGGGACGAATCGTGCCCGCTCGAGGACGACCTCGAAAAGCGTTTCGACGCCTATCTTTACGGCAAGTTCAAGCAGGACGAGATCGTCCGGGCGTATCACGAGAAATTCGGCGTCCCTTATACCATCGTCTGCCCGGGCATCGTCTTCGGCCCGGGCCGGAAAGCCCTGCCGGGTTCCCTGGGGCTGGACACGTTCGGCATCTTCATGCGGATCGGCGGGGCCGGCCGGATGCCGCTGACCTACGTGGACAATTGCGCCGACGCGATCGTCCTGGCGGGGCTCGTTCCGGGCGTCGAGGGAGAGCTCTTCAACGTCATGGACGATCGCTTGCCCAAGAGCCGGAGCTTCCTGAGAAAGTACAAAAAGCGGGTGGGTCGATTCCGGTCCCTATGGGTCCCTTATCCGCTCACCTACCTGCTCTGCTGGTTTTGGGAGCGATATGCCGCCTGGTCGAAGGGGCAGCTGCCTCCGGTATTCAATCGCCGCAATTGTGCCTTCTCCTGGAAGGGACACCGCTATTCCAACAGCAAGCTCAAGGACCTCCTCGGCTGGGAATGCCGGGTACCCATGAAGGATGCCCTGGACCTCTATTTCAGGTATCAGAAAGATGAGTGATCCAAACAAGACGCGGATAGCGATCGTCGGTTGCGGGAATATCGCGGACCAGCATGCTTCCCAGATAAAGCTGCTGCCGGGCTGCGAGCTCGTCGCCGCTTGCGACACGGATGAGCTGATGGCGGGCCAGCTCGCCGACCGCTTCCATGTTCCCCATATCTTCACGGATGCGGGGCGGATGCTCCGGGAAGCCAAGCCGGACGCGGTCCACATCACCACCCCGGCCCAATCGCATTTCCCGCTCGGCCGGATGTGCCTCGAAGCGGGCTGCCACGTCTACATGGAAAAGCCGTTCGCGGAAACGGCGACCGAGACCGGGGCCCTGCTCCGTCTCGCCCGGGAGAAGAAACGGCGGATCACGGTCGGACACAATCTGCAGTTCAATCCCGAGGCCGTTCGTATGCGGGAGCTCGTCCGGTCCGGATTCCTCGGCGGACCGCCCATCCACATGGAAGTGGTCCAATGCTATTCCCACGACGATCCCACCTACGGCCGGATCGTGTTGGCGGATCCGAACCACTGGGTCCGCCGCCTGCCCGGCTCGCTGTCCCAGAATCTGATCAGTCACGGTATCAGCAAGCTCGCCGAGTTCCTGACCGGGGATGATCCCCGGATCATCTCCCTGAGCTTCAGCAGCCCCTATCTGAGGGGCCTGGGGCTCATTGATGTCGTGGACGAGGTCCGCGCGACCATCCAGGACGAGCGGGGGACGACCGCGTTCTTCCTCTTCACCACGCTGTTCGGCGTCGGCAACAACGAGCTGCGCCTGTACGGAAAGTCGGCGAACCTGGTGCTGGACAATACGAACCGGACCGTCCTCCGCGTCCTGCCTTCGAACTACAAGAGCTATATGCGTTACTTTTTCGCACCCTGGACGGACGCCCGGGAGCAGTTGAGGAACTCGTCCCGCAACATGAGGCTCTTTGCCAGGAACGATTTCCATATGGACTACGGCATGAAAAAGCTGATGGGGCTTTTCTACGCCGCCGTGCGGGAGGACGGGCCCGATCCCATCCCGGCCGATCAGATCCTGAGGACGGCCAGGATCATGGAGACGATCTTCAGGCAGATGCCGGGCTCCCGCGTCCCGGACGAGCCGGCGATCCCTTGAAGCCGTGAGATACCTCATCCTGAACGACATTCCGACCCCTTGGCGGGAGCCCGTCTACGAGCGGGTCCATCGGGCCCTGGCGGGGGACGTCCGGGTGGTCTATTTCAAGGGCAACGAGAAACGGAGGCTCTGGACCTTCCGGCAGGGGAGCCATCCCAAGACCGTTCTGCGGAGCCTGACGATCTCGATCGGCGGCACGGAACGGTTCTTCAATCCCGGCATCTTGCCGCTGCTCGTCAGGGAGCGCCCCCGCATCGCTTTGCTCGCTACATGTATCAAGGACCCGACGTTCTGGATGGCGGCGGTCGTCCTCAGGCTCCTCGGGACCAAGATCGCTCTGCTCGAAGACACTTGGTCCGGCCGCGACCAGGGCATCAATGTTCTGCAGAAGATGGCCAGGCGCGTCGTCTACCGGCGTTTCGGGGACGCTTTCGTGGGCACGAGCCGGCAAGCCCAAGCACTATACAGGGACTATAATCCGAGCATCAGGCCGGAACAGGAATCTCTGAGTCACCTCGTCGCCGACAACGATTTCTTTCGGGAGCGGCTCGGGGAGCGGAGATTCGAGCGGCGCTACGACGTGATGTTCTCGGGACGCATCGTCCCGGTGAAGAACCCCGAATTCTTTGCCCGGGTCTGCGCCGGCGTCAAGGCCCGGCGGGGCCGGTGCCGCGTTTTGATCATCGGGGAGGGCGACGAGGTCCTCAAATCGGCTATGCGGGCCGTGTTCGACGCCCACGGTGTAGACTACGACTTCGCGGGTTTCATCTCACATGACAACCTGCCCGATTACTACGCCCGAGCGAAGCTGCTGCTGCTGCCCACTTCGGGCGATTGCTGGGGCGTTGTCCTGAACGAAGCGATGTTGGCCGGCAGCCCGGTCATCACGACGGACATGACCGCGGCCGCGGGCGAGCTCGTCCTGGACGGGGAGAACGGGCATGTCCTGCCGCTGGATGTCGATGCCTGGGTCCGGGCGATCGTCGGCCTGCTCGAGGATACCGGGAAATGGGAACGATTTTCGGCGAGCGCCCGGAGCCGGGTCCGGGAATTCGATTTCGATCGGGCCGCAGCAGGGATCCTGCAGGCCTTTCGATATCTGGACGGCGATAGGTCGGCGCCGGCAGCAAATTAGCGTCTCACCCTGCGGGTTGGCCTCCCTCGGCCGGCCCGCAGCTGTCGCTTACCGGTCGATCTCATGCGCCCCGATATCGGGCGCCGCTCCCTTGAGGACGCGGCGGCCGCCGGAGTCGCTGTAGAGCCAGATTTTCGCGCCATTCGCCCAGGTCAGAGGCGAGGCGAGCGTGATCGTCTTTGTCGCGTAATCGATGGCGGCGATCCGGACAATATTCTCCACCGTCCCGACGGCGATCCAATCCGGGAAATGGGTCACGCCGTGAGTCAACGCGGAGCCCCAGCTCCCGTCCTGGAACAGCAGAGCGTCGTCGACGACAAGGGCGGTGCTCTCGCTTCCCGAGCCGTTCGCCTGCGTCAGGGGGACGCCCGCGTCGACGCAGGGGGACCCGGCCCTCAGGCTTAGATCGGGCAGGACCAGGCTCGTCTTGGAGGACAGATCCGTGTTCTGGAAATTCGGGTTAAGGCTGAAGTTGTTCTCGTAGGTCACCTGGGGCAGGATGTTCGATGAGCCTACGCGCCACTCATTGTAATTATTGTAGACGATGTTGTTCTTGATGACGACGTTTTCGGGCCAGTCATTATAGGTCGTGTAGGACCAGATACAGATCCCGTGTTTGAACTGCGTGTCGATGCTCGGATCCCCGAAGCCGTTGGCGAAGAAGCTGTTGTTATAGACCCGGCCCCAGCTGCCGCTGCGGACGGAGCTCTCGTGGACACCCTGCATTTTGCTGTAATAGCCCATCCCGCCGTTGGCGTAGATGTCGTTGAAGCGCACGACGGTGTGCGCGCCGGCGTTCTCGATCCCGCAGGAGCCGTCGTCGTCAGGCGGAGTTCCGGCGAAGCCGATCCGGTTGCCTTCGATCAGATTGTGGAAGGCTGTGCCCACGGCGTTTCCGGCGTTCGAGACGTGGATGCAGCGGTTCCCGAAATAGCCGCTGACGGTGTCGTTGCGGGACGGCGCCGAACCGTAGACGTTCCGGTAGTAGGCCTCTTCGTTGTGGAAGACGTTGTTCTTGACGACGTTCCACCGCCCGCCGAGGTCCAGGCAATCGTGTCCGCCGTAGGAGAACACACAGTTCTCGATCGTGTTATGCGCCGTGTTGTCGTTGTAGCCCGCGCTGAAGCGAACCGTGCCGTTGTCGTTGACGTAGGTTTCGGTTCCGGACTGGGCCAGATCGAGCTTCCCGTACTTGGTGAACACGCAGTGGTGGAACCAGTTGTGGGTCGATCCGTCGGCCTGTGTCGGGGCCTTCGTGCCGCCGGTATAGCCGACCGAGTAATCGAACGAGCCTGTATCGAACGTGCAGGAGGCGATCTCGTTGTAGTGGGAGTCAGGACCGATATGATAGAAGCAGGCGCAGTTCAGGAACCTGATCCCGGCTATCTTGATCCAGCTCTTGCGGGATAGGACGAATCCCCATCGGCCGTGATCGTCGTCCAAGACGGTGAACACGACGTCATCGGTGCCGTAAGCAGAAAAGACGATCGGACTTCCCTTCAAGCCGGAATGCGAAGGCTGCAGGGCGTAGGAATATATGCCGCCGCGGAAATAGACGGTGTCGCCGGCCGCTGCGTTGGCGTTGGCCGTGGCGATGGAGGCGCAGGCCGGACCGGTTAGGGGCGTCTCGCTTCGCGAGCCGGCCCATGTCGCGGCTCCGTTCGGGCTGACCCAGTAGATGGGTTTGGACCCGTCCCCGGACCCGACCAGGATGTTCCGGCTGGCACTGTGGGACCCCGAAGCGCCGTTCACGACCAGTATGACCGCATACGATCCTGCGGCCGAAAAGGCGTGGGTCGGGTTGCGCTCAGCGCTCGTGGACCCGTCGTTGAAGTTCCACTGCCAGGACGATACGTCGCCGGTCGAGAGGTCCGAGAACTGCACCGTCTGGCCTACGTCCGGATAGCTCGGGCTGAAGGTGAAAGATGCGCTCAGGGCGGCCCCTACGACGACGGTCCGGGTGGAGGTCTTCGAGCCCGAAGCGCCGTTAGCCGTGAGGCTGACGTTGAAGGATCCGGCTTTGGAGAAGGCATGGGAGGGATGGCGAGAGGTGCTGGTCGAGCCGTCCCCGAAGTTCCAGATCCAGGCCGTCGGACCGCCGGTCGAGGTGTCGGTGAACTGCACGGATTGGCCCACGGATGGGGCGACTGGCGAGAAGGAGAAGGAGGCGGTGAGCCCGGCGGCCACGACGACGGTCCGGCTCGAGGTCTTGGAGCCGGAGCTGTTGGTCGTCGTCAGCGTGACGCTGTAAGAGCCGGGCGCCGAGAAGACGTGGATGGGATTATGCGCCGTGCTCGCCAGACCGTCTCCGAAGACCCAGAGCCAGGCCGTCGGGCTGCCCGTCGAAGTGTCCGTGAATTGAATGGACTGGCCTGCGATCGGGGCGGTCGGGGCATAGGAGAACGAGGACGCCAGGATCGACATCGTGGCAACCGTCAGGGATCGGCTGGCCTTCTTCATTCCCGAGCCCGTGGTCGCCGATAGGGATACGGCGTAGGATCCGGCCTTCGCGAAGGCATGGGTGGGATTCTTCACGGTACTCGTCGCCCCGTCGCCGAAATCCCAGGCCCAGGCCGTGGGGTTTCCCGGTGTCGTATCCGCGAAGGATACGGTCTGCCCGACTCCCGGAGACGTCGGGCTGAAAACGAACGAGGCAGCGAGCGTCTCAGGCATGACCGCGAACGTTCGCAGCGTCTTCTTGGTACCGGTCGGGCCCGTGGCGGTCAGGCTGACCTTGTAGAACCCCGATTTACGGTAGGTGTGCACCTCGTCCTTGCGGGTGCTTGTCCGGCCGTCGCCGAAATCCCACAGCCAGAATCTGACATCACCCGTCGAGGTCCCCTTGAAGGAGACGGGCTGCCCTTGGACAGGGACGGCCGGGGAAAAAGAGAGCGCGACCCTGAAATCGCTGACAGAGAGCCGGGCGAGACGTTCGATGCTCTTCTGGGCCGCCGCCGGAGCGGACAGCCAGGAGAGGGCGGTGGCGCAGAGCAGCATGGTCCGCAACATCCCGACGGATTTCGTAGGAGGCGTAGTGGGTCTGGGGTGTGATCTCATCGTATCCTTCGTTCCTTGGCGCATTTCGAATCCAACGGGACGATTCTCCAATAATCGCCGGGGGAAGGGGTCACCCTTTTAGGGGATTGCCGCGAGCATTATCGGCCTGAGCGACTAGCCGTACAATCTCAGGAAAACGGCTTCGGAGGACGAATGGAGGGAGATCGATCTGGCAGAAGGAGGTCTTTCGTCCGAAGAAAGTGTTAAATAATATGAAGATAATAAATCAAATAGAGAGGAATCGCACTCTTCCGAAGCCCCGGGTCTTCAGCGGTCCGGCCAGAAACCCGCATATTCGTGAGCACCGATGTCGGAAGCTGGTCCATGGAGGACCCGCCGACCCCTGGAATCGCGGACCAGCCAGACGGGGGCTCGCACTCGCCAGTTTGAGGGCTCGGTCAGGTGGATAACCTTCCGTCCGTAGTCGATCGACTTGATCTGAACGGTATTGTCGACGGACCCGACGGCGATCCAGTCCGCCCCGACATCTGAAAGCGCCGAGCCCCAGGTCCCGTCCTGAAAGAAGAGAGGATCGGCGACAACGAGCCTCGTGGATCCGATGCCGGTCTCTTTCGCCTCCGTGAGGGGGACTCCTCTATCGATACACCGGGAATCCTTTTGGATCTGCAAGTCGGGGAGGATAGGGCTGAGCTTGTCCGTCATGTCCGGATCGACAAAACCGGGCTTGCCGTTAAAATTATTGGCATAAACGATTTGCGGGAGGATGTTGTCCGAGCCGACGCGCCACTCGTTGTAATTGTCGCTGACGATATTGTTCTTGATGACGATATCCTGGGGCCAATCGTCATGGGAGCGGTAGGACCAGATGCAGATCCCATGCTTGAATTGCTTGTCGATGCCGGGATCGCCGAAGCCGTTGCGATAGATGGTGTTATTGTACACCCTGGCCCAGCTGCCGCTCCGGACCGGGCTGTCATACACGGCCTGCATTTTGCTGTAGAAACCCATACCGCCGTTGCCGTAGATGTCGTTGTAGCGGGCGACCGTGTGGGCCCCGGCGTTCTCTATCCCGCACGATCCGTCGTCGTCCGGCGGCGTCCCGGCGTAGCCGATACGGTTCCCTTCGATCAGGGTGTGGTGGGCGGTGCCGGGGCCGTCTCCGGCATTCGTGACGTGGATGCACCTGTTCCCGAAATAGCCGCTGAGCGGCGTGTTCTCAGCAGCTTTGGCCGTGTCCGCGAACCAGGCTTCTTCGTTATGGAAGACGTTGTTCCTGACGACGTTGAACTTCCCGCCTATGTCCAGGTTGTCGTGGCCGCCGTAGAAGAACACATTGTCCTCGAAGGTGTTGTGGGCGGAGGGATCGGACTTGCCGCCCGAGATCCTGACGGTCCCGCTGTCGTTTCCCCCGGAGATGCTGCCGTACCTCGAGAAGACGTTATGGTGGAGCCAGTTGTGGTTCGAGCCCTGACCTTCGCCGCGAAGCCCCGTGCCGAGATTCGAGATGAGGCCCAGCGAGTAGATGTGGGAGCTTCGATCGAACGTGCAGTGGGCGATCTCGTTGTAACTGGACCCGTAGCCGATCCAGAAGAAAGCCAGAGAGCCGCGGCTGACCAACCCGATGACCCGGATGAAGCTTCTCCCGTCGAGCCTGATGGCCCAGCGTCCCTTGGCCTCCGTGTCAACGATGAACAGCGGCGTTTCGCCTTGATGCCGCACGAAGGTGATCGGGCTCTCCCGGGTCCCCGAATGAGCCGGAGCAATGGATGAGTCATAGGTTCCGCCGCGGAGATAGACCGTGTCCCCGGCCATCGCTTTGGCGTTGGCGGTGGCTAGAGAAGCGCACGCCGGCCCCGACAGGGGAGTTTGGTTGCGGGCGTCTGACCAGGCCGCGCCTCCTGTTGGGCTGACCCAGTAAATATCTTCCTGTCCCGTTTCCGTGGCGGCTTGGGAGGCGGCGATTAAAAGCGATAAAATCAGGACGGCCATCATCCGAAGGGCGGATCCGACGTCCCTCCTGTACATCTCGAAAACAGCGCGGGGCTTGAGACCGTCCCGTATCCGTGGTCTCGTTGACGTCGATGGGGAGCTGGTCGCCAATGTCGCCCTGAGGGACATCCTCAGAAATCCCGTTTCTTACGGAGCTCGATCCCCAAGAACGCCGCCAACCGGCTCAGGTGATAGGCTCCGCCTTCGAGGCACTTCATCCAGACCCGCGCGCCCAGGCAGAAACAGACCGGAAATGAGACGGCGTACCCCCCCGCCGACAGGGCCGACTTGACCACGGCGGTCCCCGATCTCAGCAGGCTGCGCTCGGCCGCGATGTATTTCTGGGCGTTGAACCCGTTGACCAGCGCCCGGCGCACGAAGTAGTTCTTGCTCCAACGCTCCGGCGGCACGATCTCATGAACCGGAGCCTCATCGACCGCAATGAACCGGAAGCCCCCCCCCATCGCCTGTTTGAAGAAGGCCTGATCCGATCCGCCGGTCCTGTACGCGACGTCGAAGCGGAGGCCGTCCCGATCGAACACCTGTTTCTTGATCAGGACGTTGCCCGAGCATGTCTGGTTCCACTGCAGCAGGGTTCCCGTCCGCCGACGGGGCAGATCGAGCAGTCCGCTCTTGATGAGCCAGGCCGGGGGCGGGCTCTCGAAAAAAGGCAGGACCGGCCCCAACGCGCCGTCAACGCCGAAGGTCTTGATACCTTCGTAGAGCGTGACCAGCCAATCCGGCGGGGGGAACTCGTCGTCGTCGATGATCGCGATGTATTGGCCGCGGGCCAGCCGCAGAGCGTGGTTCCTGGCGGCGGGGATGGACTTTTCGGGTTCGATGGCGTAGAGGATTGCCAGGGACGGCAGCTCGGAACGGAGACGCTCGACCTCCGCGCGGGCCGGCCCTTCGGCATCGTTGTCGACGACGACCGCGGAGAAGGTGAACAGTCCGTCCGTCCGCTGGAGAGCGAGATCCTGCAGGAGCCTGGCCAACATGAGGTGCCGGCGGTAGGTGCAGACGCAGACCGTGATGTGGTCGGCCATGGCGTTCCTCCGGGCCCAGTATAGCGAACAATTCGTGGCAGGACAAAGCGAATTCTTCCGCCCCGCCGGCCGCCGGGAGAGGCAGTTGACTTCATGTATTCCGGGCGATATATTGATTTTCCCGATTGCCCCCGGCCGGCCGGGAGGCGCGCCGGACGGAGAGAGGAGAACGCGATGCCCGCGATCAGGAAGATAGCCTGCCGGAGGATCCTCAACTCCCACGTCGAGTTCACCAACGAGTTCATCATCGAGCTCGAAGACGGGGCCGTCGGCATCGGGGGCTCGCCGCAAGGGGAGACCATCAGCATCTACGAAGACAAGAAAATCTGGATCGGCCCCGAGACGGTCATCCGGAAGCTGGAAGCGGCCGGCGTCGTCGGCCCGGAGATCGATCAGGCGGGATTCGACGTTGTCCTGGAGCGGGAGATCCCGAATATTGGCAGGAACAACGCCTTCAGCCTGTCGCTGGCCTTCTTCAATGCGACGCGAGAAGCCCGGACGCTGAACGAGCTTTTCAGCCTGCCGCCGGCCAAGCTGACGCCGCCCCGGCTGTGCCTGAACATCCTCAACGGGGGCTGGCACGCCTACACCAATCCCGTGTTGAGCGATTTTCACGAGTACATCCTCGTCGCCAGGAGCACGGACCTCGAAACCGTGATCGCCGACCATAACGAGGTCCAGAAAGCGGTAAGAGAGAAGCTTAGCGGCCAGACCAAGACCGTCGTCTCGGGCAACCCGGTCAACCGCTTCGCCACGGCCGACAACAGGGAATGCATCGATTTCCTGCTCAAGGTCCGGGACGGCCTGGGCCTTGCGGACAAGTACGATCTGATGGTCGATGCCTCGGCCGGCGATCTCTGGACCGACGGGGGGTATCGGCTGCCCATCACCGACGGTTCGATCCGGACCCCCGAGCAGTTCTACGACTATTGGATGGACATCATCCGCCAATATGGTCTCCGTATCCTCGAGGACCCGTTCCGCGAGCAGGATCCGGAGAGTTGGACCCGGCTGACGGCTGCCCAAGAGGCTTGCTGGACCATCGGGGATAACTTCTATTCGTCGAGCGCCGAACGGATCGAGGAAGGCGCGGCCCACCGGCGCACGCACGGGGCCGTCATCAAGCCCAACCAAGCCGGCACCGTCACGGCCGTCCGGCGGGCGGTCGAGGCCTGCCAGAGGACCGGGCAGATCGCCATCACTTCCCACAGATCCATCAGCACCGAAGAGACCTTCATCTCCACGCTCACCTGCCTGTACGGCGTCGGATACATCAAGATCGGTCCTCTCACGACGGACTACTCGTCGGTCCTGCGGCTGAACGCGATCATCAGGCTCACGGAGTAGACTATCATGCCGGTCCATACCACCATCAGCACAATGCGGCACGCGCATACCCGTTACAACGCCGAGAAGAGGTACGCCGGGACCATCGACATCCCCCTGAGCCCGCTCGGCGTGCGGGACGCCCGGAAGGCGGCGGCGAAGCTGGCCGGGGCGGGCTTCGACGTGGTGGTGACGTCGACCCAGAAAAGGGCCTATCAAACGGCCGAGATACTGTTCGGGGACAGGGTCCGCATCGTCCGGAACAAGCTCTGCAACGAACGCCGGTTCGGGGTGATGGAGGGATTGACCTGGGACGACATCCAGACCCTCGATCCCCCCATCCTCATGATCCGGGTCGGGGCGGACTTGCACACCGTCAATCCCCGGGGCGGAGAACCGTTCGAGGAGGTCTGGGAGAGGGCCAAGAAGTTCCACCGGTTCGTATTCGAGAAATACGCCGGCTCGGACGTCCTCGTCGTCTCCCACGGGGTGTTCCTGCAGATGTTCCACGGCGTGCTCAGGGGTTTGAACTGCATCGAATCCCTAACCAGTTATCCGGCCAACCTCGAGATGGACCGGTTCCGCTTCGTCGGCCGCCGTCTGGCGGACGAGGAAGTCGTGAGACTGTCCGACGCCGTTCTTTTCAAATGGTAGGGGAGGGGCCTGGCCGCCGTCTCACATGAGCTTGGCTGGCAGCCGTATCAGATCGCCCATGATGTTCTGGGCCAAGTCCGTGATATAGATATCGATCCCTCCGTTCGGCGAAAAAGTCATCTCGCCGAAATAGGCCCGGCCCCCGACGCTGAAGAAGTCCATGCGGACGAAGGGGAACGGCTTCGAGAGCTTTTCGGCCGCCGCGATGATCTCTTCGTAGGCGTCCGGTTTGGGGATGTCCCGGTTGGCCGGGAGGCTCGTCTTGCTGTACGCGAGCTTCTTCGTCCAGCCCAAATCGTAGAAATCGTAATTCGCCCGCTTCTCGTTCCTGTCGGTGCAGGCCATGGTGCAATGGGCCCGCCCGTCGAAGCAATAGACCTTGTAGTCGCTGACGGGCTTGCCGGAGGGGTCCTGGAGCAAGGCCTCGCAGATGATCCGGGGGACGATCGAGGCGTAGTGGAGCTCTCCCACGATCTGACTGATGTCGGTCTTCATCCACGTCCGCAGCTTGCTTTTCGTGGCTTCGATGTCGAGACGGGCCTTGTCCTTGCAGAAGATGTTGAAGCCGCACCCGTGCGTCGCCTTCAGGACGAACTGGTTCGGGAGCCGGCTAAAGTCGATCTCTTCGACGTGCCCATAGACCCCGTAGAGCTCTTTCAGCAGACTCCCCATGCCGTTCTCTTCCAGATAGGAGCGTACGGCGTACTTGTCGGCACACCGGACCTTGAGCGGATGGCGCCAATAGAGATTGAGCCAGAGGAGCTTCTCGTCGAACGTCTTCGGGTCCTTCGTGTTGAACCACTTGCCGGTGGAGCGGTGATAGCGGTAATGGGTCAACAGCAGGGGCGAAACCCGCAGAATGCAGCGGGCCAGCATGTCGCCGAACTTTTCCTTGAGCCGGTGCGAAGTCACTGTCATACCCATTCCGGATTCGAGCCCCACTTTTCGCCGAGGGTCTCGTCCAGGCTGACGATATCGAAGGAGCGGAAAAGCTCGACACCGACGGGATAGGGCGTCAGCTCTCCGAAATAGAGCTTGTCCTGGAGGCTGTAGAGATCGACTCTCACGAAGTTGAAGCCTTCGGCCAGGGACTCCGCCAATCGCAGCATGGCCGCGAAGTTCCGCGGCTTGGGAGGGTCGATGTCGTGCTGCTTGAATCCGGGCCTGAAACGGAGCCGGACGAAATCCCTGTCGACGGAGACGGATCGTGGGTTCTTGTGCCGGTCGAAATGGACCGTGATGAGCTCCGTCCGTCCCGAGAAACAATAGAATTTATAGTCGGTCGGCGGCTGACCGTGATCGTCGATGTATTCCTCGATGAGGATCAGCGGCCTGATGTTCTTGTAGCCCCAGGCGATCCCCAGATAGGTGTCTTCCGCATAGTTCTCCGCGAGCCATTTTTTCAGCTTCGCAGCGATGGCGCGGCGGTCGGCCCGCCCCTTATCCGTGACCAGGACGTTGTATTGACAGCCGTGATTCGTTTTGATCACGAACCTGTCCGGGAGCCGGTCGTAGGGGATCGCCTCGGGTCTGTCCCCGCTCCACAGGAGGGGGATGAGATGGTCCGTCCCCGCCTTTTTCGCGACATAGTCGCGGACGAGGAGCTTGTCCGATATCGTGGTCAGCAACGGATGGCGGGACAACAGCATCCGGCTCCAGAGCTTTTCTCCGAAACGGCGGGGGCTGATAAAATTTGGCCAGTAGTGATAGACGGCCAGAAAGGCGATCGCACACATCCCCCGCAGCAGCGGATCGGCTGGCCTGTCCTTCAGGAAGAGCCGGGCGTAGGTCCGGACGAGGGGATAATAGACGGATTTGAAGAGCTTTTTCGTGTAGTCGATATAAACCAAGTGAATCCTGGATGTTTCCTGTCGCGATGCTCTAAGCGGAAAATATTCTTGACCAGGTTTGGAAAAAAGTCAAGGAGTCCGTTCAGGCTCCCCCGGCGCGTTGCTTTTGCCTTATGGGATGGATATAATTAATTATTCGCTTAAAGATGGCCATGCCGCTCGTTAGCATTCTGACACCGGTTTTCAACGGGGCCGCCTACCTGCGCCCCTGCATCGAAAGCGTCCTCCGCCAGACCTACCGGGATTGGGAGTACGTCATCGTCGACAACTGCAGTCGGGACACGACCCCGGAGATCATCCGCGAGTATGCCCGCCGGGACGAGAGGATCCGGATCGTCGATAACGCGTCCTTCGTCGGGATCATCGAGAACCATAACATCGCGTTCTCCCAGATGAGCCCGAAAGCCGAATACTGCAAGGTCGTCCAGGCCGACGACTGGATATGCCCCGAATGCGTCGAGAAATTCGTGAGTCTCTGCGAGGCGAATCCGGCGGTCACGCTCGCGACGGCCTATCGGCTGGACGGCGACCGCATTGGGCTCAAAGGCCTTCCCGAGTCACAGTCGGTATTCCCTGGCCGCGAGATCGCGAGGAGCTTCTTTTTCGACGAGCGGAGGGACATCTTCGGGTCCCCGACATCCTATTTCTTAAGGGCCCGGCCCGTCCGGGCGAATCCTCCCTTTTTCAATCCCTCGAACATGTATGCCGATGTGGAAGCCTGCCTCAGGATCCTCCGGGAGGGCGATTTCGGCTTCATCCACGAGGTCCTGACCTTCACGAGGCGACCGGAAGACGCACAGACGCCCAAAAGCCACTACCTAAGAATGACCTATCCGTCCTACCTGTGGATCATGAGGAACCACGGGCGGGCTTTTTTAAGCGAAGCGGAGATGAGCGGACTCGTCGAAAAACACCTCCGGAGCTACTATTTGATGCTGGCCCGGGACCTGGTCAACTTCCGGCGGAATTGGGGATTCTGGCGCTTCCATATCCGGACCCTGCGGGAGGTCGGATATCCGTTCGATCCCTTCCGTCTCCTCGCAGCGCTGCCGCATCTGCCCGGAGAGAAGATGCGCAACTCGAAAGACTCGAAAAGTATTTTAAAAACACCGGCGCCGTGACGGCGGACGGACATCCGGACTAATCCTCGATCAGGAAACTCCTCAAGCTGTCTATGTTCAGGGGGCCTTCCTTCTTCATGATGGCCCGGCCCACGGAGAGGATCAGAAACACGTTCATGACCGCTCCCACGAGGGCGTAGGCCATGACGGTCTGATGCGCGGTCAAGAAGATGCCGCCCAGGACCAAAGCGGCCGTCCGGGCGGCCAGCAGACCAAGTTCGTAAAAAAATACGAATCGCTGGATCCGGATAATCCTTCCGAACAGGACGGCCGGCAAGTTGCAGAACACGACGGCCATCCAGATCATCAGGCTTCGGGATAGCTCGCCGGCGGTGAACCATTGGGCTCCGAAGATCCAGGCGAAGAGCTGAGGTCCCCAGATGAGCACGACGGTGGTGGGGATCAAGGCCATTGCGAACAGGGTTGCTGTCACTTTGACATAGAGCGCCGCCAGGCTGCGGCCCTGATGCTGGCTTTCGCTGGCTTTCTGGAAAAGGACTTGGCGGAGGGCACTCAGAATGAAGCCCATCGGGAAGGTCAGAACGGTCATGGCGAAGGCATAGGCCCCGGCGATGGGGAGCCCGAAAAAGCGGGTCAATAAAAGAACCGGGAGCCCCGCGGAGATGGCGTTGATGACATTTTGGGAAGCCGAGTATAAGGGAAAGTCCCTGTACTCCCTGGCCAACTTCGCCAACCCGGTCCGGCGTGTTTTCGTCAGAAGGGAAGGGAGGTCGGGGAGCAGCACCCTGACGAGGTTGACGCTCGCCGCCACATTGCCCAGGATATTGGAGATGATCAATCCCGGGGCGCCAAGCCTGAGGAAGCCGAATCCGATAGTCGTTCCCTTGCCGGCGAGGCTCCGGATCACCTGCGATGTGGACGTCACTTTGAAGGCTTTGACCCGGACGGCCCAAGCCTGGCAGGCGTAATTCAGACCGCTTATAAACGTCGAGAGCACCAGCAGGGCCAGGGGCCAAAAACCCCTGGTCTTCATGAGGCCATTCATAGCGGAGGGGGCGGCGAGGCAGGCGACGAGCGTCGTCAGACTGACAGCGGCGGTGCAGACGAAGGAGATAGCCAGCAGGCCCAAAGCGTCTTCTCTCTCCTTCGGCAGCATGATCGCCTGGCTGTATTCCAGCGTCACCGCAGCACCAATGATGCCGGCGATCGCTCCGAACGAACCCGCGATCCCGAAATCGGAAGGGGTGAAGAGACGGCTGATGACGGGGGATAGCCCGATGCTGATAACCTGGGCGATGCCCGTACCGGCCATGACGACGAGGATATTCTTGAAGAAGATCGAGGTTTTGATCTTGACGATTAGCTCCCGGAGATAGGATCGCTTCACCGGGGTGACGGGGGACGCGCCGCTCATCGGCGCTCCGGCTCAGCTTCGACAGCGGCCTCGCCGGATTCAGGAATCTTGCGAGCCTTCTTCGAGGAGCAGACCGTGAAGAGGAGGAGGATGGCGGTCAGCTGGGCCGTGAACGTATCGATCGACGATTCCCCGATATTATGGATGGCGGCGACGATGAGATAGCCGATCCACAGGACTCCCCAGCCGACGTCCCGTGAGAGCTCGTCGCGGGCCTTCCGGCCGGACGAGACAAGGAACATGGAGACGAGGAGCAACCCGACGATGCCAATCCCAAGGACCACGTCCAGATATCCGGAATGGGCCCCGCTGATCTGGAATGTGGCCCTCGTCCGCGATGTCCAAAAGCCCCCGAAGCCCTTTCCGACGACGGGGCTCGTCATGACGACCGGGAGAAGCGACGTCCAGACCTGGGTTCGGCCGGTCAGCGTCTCGTCCCGCCCCGCACTGGACGCGAAGAACCGGATGCCCGACCCGCCGATGAAGACGGTGACCACCCCAAGCAGGATCAGAATGACGATCACGGCCGTGAGAGTGCCGGCTTTGATCCTTTTGCCGAACTTCTCGAGAAGCAGAACCCAGCCGCAGACGAGCGCCCCGCCCAGGAATGCGTACATCGACGTCGCGGAATAGAAAAGGCTGTGATCCGGTCCGCCCAACAGGTATAAGGTCAGAAGCAGAAGGAGCGCCTCCGCATGGACCTGGTACTTCCAGACCGACGGACCCTTGTCCTGCCATCTCTTGACGAGGGACCAGATAAGAAATATGGCGGAGACGACGCAAAGCGAGGCCAAACTATTCTTCTGTTGGGCGACGCCGATCCACTCCTGCTCTCCCGACCATGGGCCGTAGTCGACGCCGTAAACCGGGAAATACTTGATGAGAATAAGGGAAAAAGGGATCAGGATGTAGGTCGTTCTGCGGAACAGGCTTTCCATCGCCTGGCGCGGCCGGGGTTCGGAAAAAACAACGAGGGCCATAAGGACGGCCAAAAGCTCCTTGATCCACCGCTTGAGGGAGACATCGGGGATCTCGGACCAGATGATGCTGACCAGCATGAAGACGATGAGGGCCAGGAGCCACGGGCTCTCCTTCAACGCGCCCGCCCATCTGCCTCTTCGGCGGGCTAGTACGGTGAGGGTGACAAGGAAGAGGACGACGAGAACACCCAGGTCCAAGGGGCCGCTCACGTCCGGATCCCGGTTGCGGGCGTTGAACCAGAGTCCTATGGGCCGGCTGGGGAGGATAAGCAACCAGATGGTCGGGATCCACAGGGCACGGGTGACTTCAGGGGACTGCTTGCGCTCGAGCCGGAGCAGGTAAACGACCGCCCCGATGCACAGTGCCAGCGCGAGTAACGGAGGCAAAGATATCTCCTCGGCGTCTTATCGCAGGCCAATATATCATCCCCGAGGCGGGGGTTTCAACGACAAAAAAGGATTGACCTCGGACCGGTCATCGCATAACTTAAAAGGGGCGATAAGAACCACATGAAGATCCTCATCACCGGAAATCTGGGATATGTCGGGCCGTCCGTAGCGGCATGGCTTCGGGCCTCACGGCCGGACGCCGTCCTGGCCGGCTTCGATATTGGGTATTACAGCGGTTGTACGACGGGCCCATCGGCTTCTCCCGAAGGCCTGCCGCATGTCCAATATCGGGGCGACATGCGGCGATTTCCCGAACCCTTCCTCGACGGCGTGGATGCCGTCGTCCATCTCGCCGCGATCTCGAACGATCCCATCGGGAACCGTTTCGAGGACGTGACGATGGATGTGAACTACCGGGCCAGCGTCGCCCTGGCTCGGGCGTCCCGAGCGGCCGGGGTCAAGTCATTCATCTTTGCCTCGAGCTGCAGCATGTACGGGGCGGCCGAAGACGGCCCGAGAACGGAGAATGCCCCGTTGAATCCGTTGACCGCCTACGCCCGCTCCAAGGTCCTCACCGAGCGCGACCTTGAGCCGCTCGGTTCCCGGGATTTCCGGATCACTTCGCTCCGATTCTCGACGGCATGCGGCTGGAGCGAGCGTCTCCGGCTGGACCTCGTCCTCAACGATTTCGTCGCCGGCGCGGTGGCGTCTGGCGAGATCTCGATCCTCAGCGACGGCACCCCCTGGCGGCCGCTGATCGACGTCAAAGACATGGCCCTGGCCATCGACTGGGCGATTTCACGGGACCGAGAGGGGACCCCGGACTTCCTGGCCGTGAACGTCGGCCGCGAGCAGGCGAACTACCAGGTCAAGGACTTGGCGGCTGCGGTGGCGACGGCCGTCCCGGGAACGTGCGTTTCGATCAATAAAGATGCTCCGCCGGACAAGCGCTCCTACCGGGTCGATTTCGCCCTGTACAGGAAGCTCGCGCCGGGTCACCAGCCGGCCGTCGGTCTGGACCAGTCCATCCGGGAACTGAGGTCCGGCCTGGAGTCGATGGGCTTCCGGGACGCGAAGTTCCGCGAATCGAAGTTCATGCGGCTCAATATCCTCCTGGAACTCCGTAAGAAGGGCCTCCTGAACGACAAACTAGAGTGGACAAAACCATGAGCACAGGTCCATTCTGCAGGTTCTGCGCCTCGCCCCTGAGCCATGTCCTCGTCGATCTGGGCATGTCGCCGCTCTGCGAAAGCTATCTGAGCCCTGCCCAACTGAACCGGATGGAGCCGTTCTATCCTTTGCGCGTCTATGTCTGTGACCGCTGTTGGCTGGCCCAGCTCGAGGAATTCGTCGGTCCCGAAGAGATCTTCACCGATTACGCCTATTTTTCCTCGTATTCGGATTCCTGGCTGAAGCACGCCGAGAACTACACGGAGGCGATCGTCCGGCGGCTCGGCCTCGGCCCGTCGAGCTTCGTCGTCGAGCTGGCCAGCAACGACGGCTACCTGCTCCAGTATTTCGTCGGAAAAGGCATCCCCGTCCTGGGCGTCGAGCCGGCGCGGAATATCGCCAAGGTGGCTATCGACAAAGGCATCCCGACCCGGATCGAATTTTTCGGCGAGAAGCTGGCGGCCGATCTAGCAGCGGAGGGGAAACGGGCCGACCTGATCATCGGCAACAACGTGTTGGCGCAGGTGCCGGGGCTCAACGATTTCGTGCGGGGCATGAAGGTCCTGCTCAAGCCGACAGGCGTCATCACCCTGGAGTTCCCGCACCTCGTCCGTCTCATGGCCGGTAACCAGTTCGACACGATCTACCACGAGCACTTCTCGTATTTTTCGCTGACCGCGGCCGACAAGATCTTCGCGGCCCACGGACTGGTCCTTTTCGACGTCGAGGAGCTGCCCACCCACGGCGGGTCCCTGCGGATATACCTCCGCCACAAGGAGGACGGATCGAAAACGGTCGGAGCGAGAGTCGGCGAGCTTCTGGCGCAAGAGGAGCGCGAAGGCATCAGCCGGCTGGAGACCTACGCGCGATTTTCCGGCCAGGTCCAGGAGACGAAACGCAAGCTCCTCGAATGCCTGATCGGCATCAAACGCCAAGGGCGGACGATCTGCGGCTACGGGGCGCCGGGCAAGGGCAACACCCTCCTGAATTACTGCGGCATCCGGACCGATTTCATCGATTTTACCGTCGACCGCAATCCTTACAAACAGGGCAAGTTCACTCCGGGAACCCACATTCCGATCCTGTCCCCGAATCGTATCGGGGAGACGCGTCCGGATTACATCTTCATCCTTCCCTGGAACTTCCAGGACGAGATCGTCGGGCAGATGTCCTTCGTCCGGGAATGGGGGGGCCGGTTCATCGTGCCCATTCCCGAAGTCAGGATCGTCGCATGATCTTCACCGAAACGAGGCTCCGGGGCGCTTTTCTCGTCGACATCGAGAGGCACGAGGACGAACGTGGATTTTTCGCCCGGTCCTGGTGCCGCCGGGAGTTCGAGGCGCACGGCCTGAATCCCGGGATCGCCCAATGCAACGTCTCTTTCAACGTCCGGAAGGGGACTCTCCGGGGGATGCACTACCAGATCGCGCCCTTCGAGGAGGCCAAGCTCGTCCGCTGCACCAGGGGCTCTCTCTGCGACGTTATCGTCGATCTGCGGCCCGATTCGCCCACGTTCCGGCAGCACGTGAGCGAGGTGCTGACCGCGGAGAACCGGCGCATGCTCTTTGTGCCCGAGGGTTTCGCCCACGGATTCCTGACGCTCGAGGACGGGACGGAGGTCTTCTACCAGATGTCCGCGTATCATGCGCCGGAGCGGGGGAGAGGTTTCCGCTGGAACGATCCGGCCTTCGGCATCCCTTGGCCGGCCGAGGTCGAGGTCATCTCGGAGCGGGACAGGCGTTATCCCGATTTCGGCGGCTGATGGGACCCGCACGATGAACCTGAACGAACAGTCCGGATCCGCGGGCGGGGCGGGGATCGGCGTCGAGATCCATAGCCTTGTGGCGGAGCTTTTCCCGATCTGCCGGAGCATCACGGGAGACGGGTTCCGCAAGACCCTGGAGATCCTCGGACGGCACATCCCGATGACGGTCCACGAGGTCCCGTCGGGCACGCGTGTTTTCGATTGGACCGTGCCGAAGGAATGGAACATCCGGGATGCTTTCATCAAGGACCGCACAGGGGAGAGGATCGTCGATTTCCAGAGATCGAACCTCCATGTCGTCAGCTACAGCCGTCCCGTTCGCGCGTTCCTGCCCCTGGCGGAGCTGAAGAAGCATCTCCATACCCTGCCGGGCCAACCGGGCCTCGTCCCTTACAAGACCGCTTATTATTCGGAAGATTGGGGTTTCTGCCTGAGTCACGGCCAACTTCTCGGCCTCGAGGAGGGTGATTACGAAGTCGTCATCGACTCCACGTTGGAGGACGGATCTCTGACCTACGGGGAATCCTTTCTCAAGGGCGCGACGGAGGACGAGATCCTCGTTTCGGTCCATGCCTGCCACCCTTCGCTCGCCAACGACAACCTCTCGGGCGTCGGTCTGGCGACGATGCTGGCCAGGCACCTGGGAACGCTTGATCGCAGGTTTTCCTACCGGTTCCTGTTCATCCCCGGCACGATCGGGGCGATCACCTGGCTCTGCTTGAACGAGGGAAAGGTCGGGAAGATCAAGGCGGGCCTTGTCGTCGCGGGCGCCGGGGACCGTGGGGACGTCACCTATCAGAGAAGCCGCCGCGGCGACGCCGAGATCGACAGGGCCGCAGCGCACGTCCTTGGGCGCGCCGACCGGCCGGGCCGACTCCTGGATTTCCGCCCCTACGGGTACGACGAACGCCAATATTGCTCTCCCGGATTCGACCTTCCGGTCGGACGGTTCTCCAGAACCCCGTTCGGCGAATATCTGGAATACCACACGTCCGGGGACGACATGACCTTTGTTTCGGCCGGCTCATTGGCCGACAGCTTTAGGAAGATCCTGGGCATCTTCGAGCTGCTCGAGGGGAACCGGACCTACCGGAATGTGAACCCGAAAGGCGAGCCTCAACTCGGTAAGCGCGGCCTCTACGCGTCGGAGGACGAAAAGAACCTGGCCACGCTCTGGGTCCTGAATCTCTCCGACGGGAGGAACAGTCTCCTCGGCATCGCCGAACGGTCGGCTCTGCCGTTCGAGGCCATACGCGCGGCTGCGGAGAGCCTGAGGCAAGCCGGCCTGCTCGTCGAATGCGCGGCGCCGGACGGCGTCAGGACATGAATCGAGAGGAGTGAACGGCATGAAAGTCGTGCTCTTTTGCGGCGGACAGGGGATGCGTCTCCGCGAATATTCGGAGGTCATCCCGAAGCCGATGGTCCCGCTGGGAAACCGGCCGATCCTCTGGCACGTCATGAGATACTACGCGCATTTCGGCCACAAGGAGTTCATCCTTTGCCTGGGCTACCGGGGCGATCTCATAAAGAAATATTTCGTCAATTACGACGAATGCATCTCGAACGACTTCGTCCTGACGAAAGGGGGCCGGGACCTCAAGCTCCTCACCAGCGACATCGGCGAATGGAAGATCACCTTCGTCGATACGGGCTTGAACGCCAACGTCGGACAAAGGCTGTGCGCCGTCAGGAAACACCTGGGGAACGACGAGGTCTTCCTGGCGAACTACGCCGACGGCCTGACGGACCTCGATTTCACGGTGTACCTGGACCGATTCCTGGCTCGGGACGTTGTCGCCTCCTTCCTGGCCGTCAAGCCGACCCAGAGCTTCCACGTCGTGACCATCAAGAACCACGACCATGTGACCGGGATCAGCCCGCTCGGCGAATCCGGCACCTGGATCAACGCGGGCTATTTCGCCTTCCGGAAGGAGATCTTCAAATACATCAAGGAGGGGGAAGACCTCGTGAAGGAGCCTTTCCTGAGGCTCATCGATAAAAAGCGGATCATGGCCCACAAGCACGAGGGGTTCTGGATGGCCATGGATACGTTCAAGGACAAGCAATACCTGGACGAGATGGTCTCCGCGGACAGCGTACCCTGGGAGGTCTGGAGGACGAAAAGATGAACAGCCTCGCCGTCACGTCTCGGGGGAGATCGCTCAAGGTCCTCTGTCTGGGCGCCCACAGCGACGATATCGAGATCGGCTGCGGCGGCACCGTCCGCGCGTTGATCGCCTCTCATCCCGGGATCGAGTTTGATTGGATCGTGCTGAGCGCATTCGGGAAGCGGAGGAAGGAAGCCGAGTCCGGGGCCGCCGCGTTCCTCTCCGGAGCGGCTCGCAAGAGCGTTTCGGTCAAGGCTTTCCGGGACGGATATTTCCCCTACATCGGGGGAGAGATCAAGGACTGGTTCGAGGAGTTGAAGAAGTCCGTGGAGCCAGACCTGATCCTCACGCATCACCGTCGCGACCTCCATCAGGACCACCGGCTGGTCTCCGAACTGACTTGGAACACCTTCCGGGACCACCTCATCCTGGAGTACGAGGTCCCGAAGTACGACGGCGACCTCGGGGCCCCGAATGTCTTTGTTCCCCTGGATGAAAACGCCTGTCGAGCGAAAGTCGAGACTATCCTGACGCATTTTCGCACCCAGGCCGGGAATTCCTGGTTCACGGCGGATACCTTCCAGGCCCTGATGCGGTTGCGCGGCATCGAGTCCAACGCTCCCTCGGGCTACGCCGAGGCGTTCTACGGCCGGAAGCTCACGATCGCCTAGCCGAGGGGGGAGCCGGGTTCATCGAGCCGACGAGGTTCACGTCGCATTATTCTCTGGCTTTGTCGTCGGCGGTGGTCCCCGTCTATTACCTGGCCGCATCCCGCTATCGCTGTGCCGTACTCCTTTGCCTGATTTATGCCGACCTGGCGCTCGGCGGGCTTCTCGGCCGCGTCTTTTCTGCCAGACATCGGGGGATTCTATCGGGTGACCTAAACGATGGACAAGGCGGCGGATGATAGTCCTGGACGTCGATATCTACGGGTATTACCTGGACAAGTACCAGTACGACAGGCTTTCGGACCTCCACCCTTACTATGCCAGGCACCCCGAGGTCATCGGGAAGGTCCTCAACCTGAAATCGAGGCTGACCAAGTATCTGCTCCGATCGAAGCTCTACCGGTTCAACTCGACGATCGTCCACGTCGTACGCTACTGGCTGGCGCCCCAGAAGGACCGCCAAGGCTATCAGGCCACGTTCGTCGAGGTCCCCCGGCCGGCGTCTATCGCACCGGACGCTCCCGCCGATCGGCCGGCCGCTGAGCGGAGGCCCCGGACATTCGACCCCAATATGTTCGCCGCGCTCGAACAGTTCGTCAAGAACGCGCAAACGCACCGGGTCGATCTCCTCCTGACATTCTCTCCGACGCTCCATCGGTCTGAGGCGTCGCACCGGGAGGCGATCGAAAAGCTGAGCGCTCTCGCCGGCCGGCTACACGTCCGACTCGTCAGCTTCATCGACGACCTTGATTTCATGGGGCACTATGAGTCGTTCGCCGATCCCGAACACTTGAACGACCGGGGAGCGAGGCTGCTATCGAAAAAACTGGCGACGAGGATCAGGGAGGAGTTCCCCGGCCGGTTCGGGAAATAGCCCATCCCTCGTCCAAGCTCCGGACGATGTGCTCGAGGTCCGCGGGTTCGAGGGAAGAATAGACGGGTACGACCAGGGCCGTTCTCAGGGCGAGCTCGGCGCGCGGGCAATCTCCCCGATAGCCGTAGTGCTCCGCGGCGCCCTCGACGACATCTTCGTAGGGTCTCGACGTTCCGATGCCGTTCTTCCTCAGATGAGCGGCCATCCTGTCCCTCTCCGGGGTCGAACAGAAGGTGATCGGGTACATGAACCGGTTATAGCGGGCCCGGGGCGGCTCGATGCAGAGGCGGACCGGGGCAGATCCCAGATGCCGCTCGAAAAAGCCGGCATGGGCCCGCTGGGCGTCAATCAGGGAATCGAGAAGGGGGATCCGTTTGCGGAGCGTGGCTAGGTCGGAAGCGAAGCTCCGCTCGAGGACGAGCGGGGACTTATCCGCGAATTCTGTCCTGCGATTGTAGGTCGCCCAGATCCGGGCCCCGGCCCAGCCCCACCAGGGACGGCTGCGCAGCTTCGACCGAAGGTAAGTCGTGAAGACGTGCCGGACCTCCCGGCCGCGCGAAGGAACGGGCAGCGCGTTCACGAGTTCCGCAATTCGCGCCCGGAGGTCCGGTCGAGGCGAGTAAAGGGCCCCGCCCTCGCCCACGGAGAGGTATTTGCCCGAACGAAAGCTGAAGAAAGACAGGTCTCCGAACGATCCGCACGTCCGCCCGTCGAGCCGGCTGCCTATCGATTGGGCGCAATCCTCGATGACGGGCTTGCCGCGCATGATCTCGAGGACATCCGGCATATCGCAGAGGTTGCCGAACATGTGGACGGCGATGAGGGCGTCGATCCCGGATGCCTTGGCCCGCAGATCGTCAGCCGACAGGCAGAAGGTCTCCGGTTCGATATCCAGGAAGCGGGGCGCGCAGCCCGCGGCCCGGATGGCCTTGAAGACGACGGGACAGCAATGGAGGGGCACGCCGATGCGCGATCCGGGCGGGAGGCCGAGGGCCCGGAGCGCGATGACGATCGCCGCCCTCGCCGACCGAACGGGAATGGCCTCTCCGAGTCCGGGCAAGGCGATAGGCTCAGCCCGGTGAACGGATTCCCGCGAGGCGAACGCCCCCCGGAGGCAATCCCCCAGCGAATAACGGTGGAGTTCGGTCGGCAGCAAATTCGGCTTGACCATCTCAGCTCTCCGGGGGACGGAAGCCCTCGAGCTTGTGCCTTTCGGAGTCAACGATGTCTCCGCCGCCGCGAACGCGCGTGGCCAGGCCGTACAAGCGGTAGGGGAGCGGCCGGAAGGGATATTTCCACATATAGCCCCGGATCAAGGTCGCCCCGAAATACCTCTTGAACGCGTTGATCGACTCCTGTTTCGACCCCTTGGGCGGATCGATCCTCGCTCCGACCAGATCGAATCGCCTGACGCCGAGCGACCGGAAGAGACGCATGGCCTCCCACTGGATCAGCTTCATCGTGCCCTGTCGGGCTTCCGGGAGATTGCCTCCGTAGATCGCATAGACACAGGGAGAGCTGAAGGCGAAGACAGAAGCGCTATGGATGACCCCCCCGTATTCTGCGACCAGGATCTTCCCGTGCTCACCGAGGCCGGCGATGTAGCGGCGGAACGCTTCCAGGCTCATGAAGGAGATCTTCGACCGCTTGAACGTGTCCCGGACGAGCCGGTAGCAGATCTCTAGGAACTCCGGGCCGCTTCGGACGTTCACTCCGTCCTTTTTGGCCGAGGCGATGTTCTGCCGGGTCCCCGGTTTAATGCCTTTCCACAGGGCGTCTTCTGTCTTGGCCAGATCGATGACATAGCTTCCATAAGGTGCAGCATCCGCCCCGTCGGGGTAGGTCCGGAAGATCGCGTTCGTGGTCGCCGGGATGACCATGTCGACACCGATGGACCTCAGGTGATCCATCGCGCCGTTCAGAAACTCCTTCTCTTCGGGGATGCCGAAGTCGGCGGAGACCGCGATGGTCTCGACGCGGAAACGGGCCATACGGAAGACGGCTTTTCGCACGACCGTATAGGGCAGGATGCAGCGCGTCTCGCCCGAGCCGGAGAACCCGCCCAGCCAGCCGTACTCGTCGCCGACCGCTTTCAGAAAGGACTCTTTGGCAAAGACGGGAAGGTCCGCGTGCCAGCGGATTTCGATCGGTCGGACGTTCATTCAGGCCTCCTTGGCTTTCCCGGCCACGGCCGGAGAGGACGTGCCGCCAGACCTCCCGGCGGGCCCCATGATCTTCTCGTAGGATCCCCGGAGCGTCGCAACGGGTATGGAGTTCCTCTGCAGATAGGAAAGGAAGGCGTCGACGGTTTCGACATCGAGGAGGTCCTTCGTGTGACCGATGGACACGATCGGGCGATAGACGCCGGGATCGTCCCGGTCGAGCCTTCTTTCCCGTTCGAGCATGCCGCTCATCTCCGTCGCCGACAGACGACAGAAATCGAGCTTCATCGGATAGGTGAGCCGGGCATAATCCCTCAGCTGGTGACCTCCGCCTTCCGCCCGCGCGGGATCCGCCGGGGCCTTCTGCTGCAATCCGATCCGCTTCGCCGTGAACATCCTCCAGATGGGCACCATCCGGGTGAATGTCGGGATCTCGAGCAGGACCCCGTCGGGGTCCGGGATATTGACGTCCTGCGAGAAGGTCCAATGATAACCGTTCCGGCGGGACCGGCGGTAGTCGAGCCGGTACCGGTGCTGCCGGCCGCCCTTGAAAACGGAGGAATCGACCTTGAGCCCGTGAGCGGCGAGGGATCTCGAGACAGCTCCGGTCGGCTGCAGAAGCCAATTCCCCGCGCGGAAGGAGCTGGGCGTGTAATCTGACTCTCCCAAGACCCTGCGGAGATAGGCGATGGCCCGTCCGACTATCCGGTCGATCCGATCGGAGGAAAGAAGGCACAGATTGTATTCCTCGGGATCGAGCTGCCAGCGGGCGCTTTCGTAGCGCGCGTTATACCACTGCGGGTGCAGATGAAGCCCGATCTCGGAGCCGGCCGCATGGAATTCGCGGATCTGCCGCTCGACCAGGCCGATAGCGGGATCTGCCTTCCGGTCGCCGAGGATCTCCATCTCCGCCGCCTCGACGAATACGACGAGGGGGGCATCCCATTTTCGGAAGACGGCCCTGAGCCTTTCCGCCGGCTCATAGACCAGGTCCCGGAGGGAGCCACGGCCGTTGCCGTAGATCTCGTAGTCGACGGTGAACACGCACTCGATCATGGTGCCGGCTCCGCGTTCTCGAGGAGGGTGGCCAGGGCCATGAGCATCCAGGCCTGGGACCATCTCATGAACGGCGTTCTCACCGTGGCTCGGGGACGTTTCTGGAAGTAGAAATAGCCCTTAGGGTCGCGCATGTTCCCGAGGGTCCAACCGAGGACCTTGTGGGCGAGGGCGACGTTGTTCGCCCCGGAGTCCGAGAACGCGGCCAGGGTGATGATGCTCTGGGCGGCGCTGTGGATGTCGATGGGATAGACGGCGTCGTGGAAATACTTCGGCGCCCCGTCGTCGCGGAAGAAATGGGCTTTATAGAAATCCAAGCCTTTCCGGATGGCGGTATCGAATTCCGCCGTCCCGGCGAAGTCCCGGATCCGCCGCAGGGCGACCAGATTGAACCCGGTGTGGAAGTTGTCGATCCATTGCTGGGTCGGCGCTTCGCCATAGGCCCAAGATCCGTCGTCATGCTGTCTGTTGACGGAGAAACGCGCAGCTTCGAGGGCCGGTTCGATGTATTGAGGATTACCCGTGATTCGACCGATGCGGCACAGATAAGCGGCACCCAGGAGGTTGGCGTTGTGGACCTCGTCCCGGCCGACGAGCGTGTAGCGGAAGACCGATCTCCCGCCGCTTTCCCGCGAGAAGAGGTTCTCGAGGATATAATCAGCGGCGCTCAAGGCCTGCTCCGTCCAGGAGGACTCATGCGCCCATTCGCTCGCGTCGAGCAGGGCGTTGCCGGCGAAGGTCGTGCAGATGATATTCGGCGAGCCCTTGGGGACGAGCGCGAACCTCTGCTGCCAGTCGAAGTTGTAGCCCCAGCAAGCCGGCAGCCCTTCGCGGGACCGCAGGGACAGGAGCTTTTCGGCCAGCGGCCGGATGAATTCTGAAACCTCGGGCATGGAGCTTTTGGCCAGCTTGACGGTCGAGGTCAGGAAAAGGGCGATCCCTTTCGGATTGGGGGTGCGGGGCACGAGGAGGAGCGGTCTCAGGTTGACAGGGCTGCGCTTGACCCCCTGGGTCAGGGCCAGGCGGGCCAGTCGGAAGTCGAGGAAGGGGAGGGCCCGGAAGACCCGGCTGTTGAGGGCGTCGTACGGGTCGTAACCCGCCCAATCGTTCGCGCGGCAGTAAGCCAGCAGGTCGAGCACTGCCCGCCGCGCTTCCTCCACAGTACTCCGATGTCCGCTCACGTCGTCCGCGTCTCCCGGGCAGGCGCAGCTGTGACGAGCGCTTCGATCACGCGCCCGGCCGTCTGCCCGTCCCAAAGAGGAGGCACCTGTCCGATGCGCTCGGGGCCCGCGAGCAGGATCTCGAGGTCGTCGAGAAGGCTATCGAGTCTCGTCAGCTTGTTGCTGCCCAATGTCACGGTGACAGGCCGCTCGGTATTGGGCCTGAGAGTCAGGCAGGGTGTCCGGAAGAAGGTCGCCTCCTCCTGGAGGCCTCCCGAATCCGTCAGCACGACCCGGGCGTTCTCGCAGAGACGGAGTGAAGCGTGGTAACCCAGGGGTTCGAGCAGGACCAAGCGGTGGCCCGCCGGAGAAAGGAGCCCGAACTCCGAGAGCATCTTCCGGGTGCGGGGATGGACGGGAAAAACCACGGGAAGACGTTCCGATATCTTTTCCAGACCGGTCATGAGAGTCTTCAAATTGTGACGGTCGTCCACATTGGCCGGCCGGTGGAGCGTGACGTAGATGAACCGGGAAGGTTCGAGCCTGAGATCTTCGAGAACGCCGCCGGCGCGGGCTTTCGAGAGATTGTCGATGAGCGAATCGATCATGATGTTGCCGACGAGCTTGATCTTTTCCCGGGCAACGCCTTCCCGGAGCAGGTTCCGGTCGGCGTCTTCCGAAGGTGTCAGGAGCAGGTCGGCCAGGGCATCGGTCACCAGGCGGTTGATCTCCTCCGGCATAGTCCGGTCGAAGCTGCGCAGGCCCGCCTCGACATGGGCGACCCGGATGCCCATCTTGGAACAGACCAGGGTGCAGGCCATCGTCGAGTTGACATCTCCGACCACGACGACCCAATCGGGCTTTTCCCGGTCGCAGACGGCCTCGAAGCCGGTGAGGATGGCGGCCGTCTGGGTGGCGTGGGACCCGGACCCGACGCCGAGATTGATGTCCGGATGGGGGATGCCGAGCTCCCTGAAAAAGACTTCGGACATGTTCTCGTCGTAGTGCTGGCCGGTGTGAACGAGCAGGGCGTCGATGCGCGCCGTTCCCCGGTCTCCGAACGCGTTCTCCCGGACGATCCGCTTCATGAGCGGCGCGATCTTCATGAAGTTCGGGCGCGCCCCCGCGACGATGATCAGCTTCAGACGGCTCATGGGCGGATCCTCCGATGTCGGCCCTTCAGGGTCAATTGTTGGGCGTTCCCGCCTGTCGGCGGGGCCGGACGCGTTCGATCTGGACGATATTCTCGATGTGATCGCAGATGTCCTCGAGGGCCCCGCGGGCCCCTGTGTCCGGCGAACGGTCCTTGTCCCGGCGGACGATGCGGATCTTCGACCAGACCTCTTCCTTGGATCGGATCATGCCCAACCGCCCCTCCTCCTCGAGCATGATGTCCACGGCCCCGGTCCTGCCCCGGAAGATGCTGTAAACGGGCACGCCCAGGGCCGCGGCCTCGCGGTTCATCGTCCCGCCGCCGCTCACCACGAGGTCCGAGATCCAGAGCAGGTCCAAGCCGTCGACGGCCCGGCCCGGAACGACCGTCCGGCCGTTCTCGAACCATTCCGGGAATTTCGCCCTCATGTCGAGCTCCTGATGGGCGTTGCGGGGCAGGAGGACGGCTTGGACACCCGGCGTCCGGCAAACCCGGGCCATGAGCTCGTGGAACAGGACATCGCTCTCGGGATTGTAGTAATGGGCCTCGTCGGCGGGCGGCCGCACGGTGACGATGATCCTGTCCGATCGCAGTCCCAATTCCTCTGCGAGGAGGCCCGACGGCACGAAATCGGGGACATAGACGTCTTCCTTGATCCCCCTGTAGCAGCGGGCCCGGCCGGGCTTCGACGGCAGGCTGTCCGGCGTCAGGGCTTCGGGCATGATCGTCCATCGCGGGTTGGATGGAAAAGGCACCCGGGCGAATTCATAGTCGAGGATCATCACGGTCGGGACGCCGAGAAGGTTGCTGAGGATGTTCTGAGAGCGGGACCCGTGGGAGACCGACAGCCCCGGTCTATGCCTGAGATAGAAAGGCAGCAACTGCAGGGCCCGGATGAAGAGCCCGCTGACCTTCAAGAGCAGGTTCTTGCCGTAATGGCGCCCGATCCTCCGGACGCTCAGCCCCTTCTTCTCGGCGAGATCGCAGACCTGGAAGGCGTCCCGGGCGGACAGGACCACTTCGTGGCCGCGCCGCTCGAGCTCGCGGATGATGGGGACGAAGAAGGGGACGTGGGGCGTATTGTCGAGATCGATCCATATCTTCACGGCTGGCGCGGCGGGCGGACCGGCCCGCAGGGGAGCGCGTTCGGTTGGCGATGGCGCGGATCCGGGCGCCGCCGCCGTCCTCCAGAAACGGGCCACTTCCCGGGGCAGTGCCTGCCAGTACCGGCCCGCGTATCGGGTCCGGATGTAATCGAGGAGCTCGGCGTACCGCCCGACGGGATACTCTTCGCGTCCGCCGGCGGCCCCGTCGAAGATCATGTAGTCGGGATGGGTGTTGAGCGCGACCATGCCGCCCTTCGCCACGATCCAGTCGAGCTTCTGCTTCCAGATCCGGATGTCCTTCTCCCTGAGGATGATGAACAGCCCGTGGTCCTGAGGCAGGGTGTACGGCAGCTCGACGTAGTTCCTGGTGCCGGCGTCGTTGCCGCTCAGGAAGGGGAAGATGGAACCGACACCGTCCGACTGGGGCTCGAACGGATCCGTGTCGAACGTCGAGCAGGAGTACTCGATATCGAGCTCGGCGATCCAATTCAGCTTGCTGAGCATGGATGGCGAGCTGAAGCCCACCGCGTCCCACCGGCGGAGATAGCCATCGATCCGGGGCACCTTGGCCCGGAATTCCGACGGACGCCGGAAGAGCTTGCCGTCGTGTTTGAGGCCGTGCACGCCGACTTCGAACCCGGCTTCGGACAGTGCCCGGACGATACGCGACGGCGTCGGATAATCCTCGGGCACAAAATTGAATGCGGACCGGAAGCCCATCCTCCGGTCGACGTCCATCAGTTGCAGGCATCGTTTCAAGCCCTTCAAACTGTCGACGTCGTGGTAGAGGACCAGGGCGAAGTCCTTGCCATCGGGCCAGCCGTTCCAGCCTCGGGGAGATTTCGCGGAATTCGGGTCGATGGGCCAACGATCCTTGACGCGCCTGCGCTTTTGGGAGGCGATCGCCCGCCGTATCGATATCTGGAGCCCTCGCGGGATGACCGGCTTGACCTGGTAGAATATATCGATGGCCTTCATAAGGCTGTATCTCGACCTTTCTCAAAAAAATTTAGTCGCCGAAACAGCAAATTCGACATAACTCGCGTGAATAAATTAGCCCAACGGGTCTGGAATTACAAGTGACCATGTGTTTTGGTGTATCGATATTGAACAGTGTTTCCTTTATGAGTTGCCGCGGATGGTATGATAGACGGGAGATGGAAGGATCGAGACACGGTCTTCGAATGTTCTGGGCTGTCCTCAGTTTGTCCTTGCTCGCCGCGGCTTGCGGCGTCGGCGGGGGAGGGGCCGGCGATTCGGCCTACCCGCTGAAAGTCGGCCCCGGCGGTCGCTACCTGGCCGATCAGCAGGGGAACCCCTTCTTGATCATCGGGGACGCCCCCCAGGCGCTTATGGTCAACGCCTCGGTCGGCGAAGCGGAGTTCCTGCTGGCCAACCGGGCCTCCCACGGCTTCAATACCGTCTGGATCATGCTCATCTGCAACGCTTATTCGGGAGGCCGGGCCGATGCCAGCACCTTTGACGGCCTCACGCCGTTCACGGCCGCCAACGACCTCTCCACTCCCCGCGAGGCCTATTTCGCCCGATGCGACGCGGTCATCCGGGCCGCCGCGGATCAAGGCCTCAACGTCATTCTCGATCCCGTCGATACGGGGGGGTTCATGCCGGTCCTGCGGCAGAACGGGCTCGAAAAGTGCCGGACATACGGCCGCTATCTCGGAGATCGCTACAAGGACTTCGACAACATCATCTGGATGTCGGGGAGCGACTTCCAGAGCTGGCGAACGGCCTCTGATAACGCTCTGGTCAAGGCCGTCGCCGACGGCATTCGGGAAACGGACTCCCGGCACATCCACACGCTCCAACTCGACTACTTCGTCAGCAGCTCACTCGATAACAGCGCCTGGTCGGGCCTGGTCACGCTCAATGCCGCCTATACCTACTATCCGGCCTACGCGGAGGTCCTCGAGGGATACAACCGTGCCCCGGCCGTCCCGGTTTTCCTGATCGAATCCGATTACGAGGGAGAGAACGGCGCCGATGCGGAACGGCTCCGTCGGCAGGAATACTGGACGCTGCTATCGGGGGCTTGCGGGCATGTCTTCGGAAACGCCTTCGTCTGGCCGCTTATGACGGGTTGGGAGGACAATCTCGATACGCCGGGGGTCCTCCAGTTCGGCCATTGCCGGGCCCTGTTCGCATCGCGGCCCTGGCATTCCCTCGTTCCGGACCAAACCCATATGCTGGTGACCGCCGGGTACGGTTCGTTCTGGTCGGGCGGGGTGCCGAGTTCCGGCATCAGCCAGAACGACTATGTCGCGGCAGCCTCCACGCCCGACGGGAAACTCGCGATCGTCTACATCCCCACGTCGCGGACTATCGCGGTCGACCTGGCCCGTTTGTCCGGCAGCGTGTCAGCCCGCTGGTACGATCCGACGACGGGGGCCGCCCAATCGATCTCCGGTTCTCCCTTCCCGAACGTCGGCCCCCGGAACTTCACGACCCCCGGCCTACACGCCGACGGAGCGGGGGACTGGGTGCTGATCCTCGAATCGCTCTGAGGGTCCGGGGCCGCGTTCCCTTGACATCCCGGGGACTGTGAAATAAGATTTTTCCTGAAGAGCCATGGCCAAGTGCATGATCCCGGGCGCCGCCATCAAAGGCATCGTCTCGGCAGTCCCATCGCGTCGCTTCGATAATTTCGAAGACACGTCCGGCTTCACCGCGGAAGAGGTCCGCAAGGTCGTCGGCATGGCCGGCGTCAAGAGCCGTAGACTGGCCGGCGAATCCGTCTGCAGCAGCGATCTCTGCCAGGCCGCGGCCGAATCGCTCCTGGAGAGGGTCGGATGGGAGCGGGATTCCGTCGACGCCCTGATCATGGTCACCCAGTCGCCCGACTATCTTCTGCCCTCGACGGCCTGCCTTTTGCAGGCCAAGCTGCGCCTGCCGACATCCTGCGCCGCGTTCGACGTCGGCCTGGGCTGTTCGGGTTATCCCTACGGGCTTTATCTCGGGGCGCTCATGATCTCCCACGGGGGTATCCGCAGAGCCCTGGTGCTGCACGGAGAGACCCCGGCCCGTTTCGCCGACGAGAGCGACCGCTCCGTTTCGCTGTTGTTCGGCGATGCCGGGTCGGCAACAGCGCTGGAGGCGGACCCGCTCGGGAACCCCTCACCTTGGGCCTTCGTTCTTCACACGGACGGCAGCGGGTATGAAGACCTCATCATCCCCGGCGGGGGCTTCCGGGAGCGGTTCCCCGAAGACCGGCGGAGGCACTACGTCTCGATGAACGGGCCCAACATCTTCAGCTTTTCGATCAAGCGGGTCCCGGCGGTGATCCAGGACACCTTGGCCCTCGCCGGAACGACTAAAGAGGATGTGGACTATTACATCCTCCATCAATCCAATCAGTTCATCATGAAGCATCTCGCCAAGAAGCTGGGTATCCCCGAGGGGAAGATGCCGCTGACCTTGGGGGATTTCGGCAATACAGGCGGGCCCTCGGTGCCGCTCACCGTGACCCGGGCCGGCCTGGTCAGGCCGCCCGACCGTCCACTGACCCTGATGCTTGTCGGCTACGGAGTCGGGTTGTCGTGGGGATCCGCCTTGGTCGGCCTGGCCCCGGATGCCGCGCTCGGCCACGTTGAGCTCGAGAACCGGGATTGAATGGACCGGCCCGGCCGGATCTATTAGCGATGAGGAGCGCCTGAGAAATTGACCAAGGCTACCGACGAGATCCTGGCTTGGGTCGCCGAGATCTTCGAGACCCCTTTGGAGAAGATCCGTCTCGAAACGAAAAGGGAGGACATCGAGGCCTGGGACTCTCTCGGGATCCTGACCTTGATCGCCCGAATGGACGAAGACTTCCACATACTCCTGACGGATGAGGAGATACAGCGGCTGAGATCCGTCGGGGACATCGTCGACTTTCTCAACCAACGCGACGAGAACCCCGGCCCTTAAGACCATGCGCTTCCTGTTCGTCGACCGCATCCTCAGGCTCGAACCGGGAAGATCCATCGAAGCGGAACGCGTCTTTCCCGGCGATCTGGATTTTTTCCGCGACCATTTCCCCGGCTTCCCGGTCGTACCCGGAGTCCTGCTGACGGAGATGATGGGCCAGGCGGCAGCCATGTGCCTGAACGCCGAGATTCCGGAGAAGGCGCGGGGCCGGGCCGTCCTGGCCCAGATCCGTTCGGCGTCCTTCCGGGACTGGGTCAAGCCGGACGAAAAGATCTCGATCAAGGCGGAGATCCGGACGAGCCGCCCGGAATTGGCGACGGCCGTCTGTTCGGCCGAGGTCCGGGGGAGCAAAGTCTCGACCGCCGACCTCCTTTTTACCTTTTTACCGAAGGAACGGACCTCTCCGGACGACCGCGACGAGGTCCTGGAATCCTTTCTGGCTTCCTCAGGCCGGGTGAAAGACGGGCCCCATGGATAAGACGTTCGGCCTCGAAGGCAAGAACTTTCTGATCGCCGGCGGGACGCGGGGCATCGGGCGGGCCATTTCGCTGCAGTTCGCCCGGTCCGGCGCGCGAGTCGTCGCCAACTATGTTCGGGACGAGCAGGCGGCCCAGGCCCTCCTGGCGGAAGCCGCGCGGGAAGCCTTGGGCCTGACCGTTTGCCGGGCCGATCTGACGAGCGCCAAAGGCCTGGCCAAGCTGGATAAAGAGGTCGAAACCGCGCTGACCGATCTCTCCGGCCTGGTCTTCTGCGCGGCCACGGGCGTTCACCGTTCCTTCGAAGGCATGACCGACCGTCACTTCGACTGGACTTTTTCGCTGAATGTCAGGGCTTTCTTCGACCTGGCATTGCTTTTGCTCCCGAGATTCCGCGAGTCTGCCTCCATCGTTGTCCTGTCTTCCCAGGGCGCACGCCAGGTCGTGCCTTCGTATTCGCTGGTCGGCGCCTCCAAGGCGGCTTTGGAATCGCTGGCCCGGCACATGGCCGTGGAGCTGGCGCCTCGCGGTATCCGGGTCAACATCCTGTCGCCCGGCGCTGTCCGAACGGGGGCCTGGTCCGCGATGCCCGACGGGGAGGCCAGACTGGCGGGAGCGGCAAGAAGGTCGCCGCTCGAAAGACTGACTTCTCCGGAGGAGGCGGCTTTAGCCGCGCAATTCCTCTGCTCGGATGCCGCCCGGGGTATCGTCGGGCATACGCTCGTCGTCGACGGCGGCATGAGCCTCATTGGGGAGTAGGATGCTCATCCCGAAACCTCGCTTTCCCGTCAGGCAGATGCTCCTCATGGGCTGGCTGCCGGGTTTCCTGAAAAAGGCCCTTTACCGGCTCAAGGGCTACCGGATCGGCAAAAGAGTCTCCATCGGCTTCGGATCAGTCGTGATCGGCGAAGAGGTCTCCATAGGGGATCACGCTTCGATCGGCTTCCTGTCTTTCGTTCGCGGCCGGCGGATCCGGATCGGAGATCATGTCCAGATCGGGGCGACCACGTTCATCGACACTCCCCACTTCGAGATCGGCGACGGCAGCAAGATCAACGAACAGGTCTTCGTCGGAGGCCTCCAATTCCCGGATTCCCGGCTTATCATCGGCCGGAACTGCCAGATCATGCAGATGTCCTTCATCAATCCGGCCCGGTCCATCACGATCGGGGACGACAGCGGCATCGGCGGGGACTGCCTCCTCTTCGGTCACACCTCTTGGCTAAGCCAGCTCGAGGGGTACAACGTGGACTTTCAGCCCATCGAGATCGGCAACAGCGTGTCGTTGTCCTGGCGCGTCTTCGTCCTGCCGGGGGCCAAGATCGGGGATGGGGCCGTGATCGGGGCCAACTCCCTCGTCAATCACGTCATTCCGCCGAAGTGCCTGGCCGTCGGCTTCCCGGCCAGGGTCGTGAGCAAATTCCCCGATTTCCCGAGGGATCTTTCGATCGGAGAAAAGGCGGGCCTTTTCGATGACATGATCAGGGAGATGATCGCCTACTTCCGGAATTCGGGACTGGCCTGCGAGGGGACGGGGCCCGGATACGTCGTTTTCAAGGCGGGCAGGCACGGCTTGAAGCGCTCCCGGAAATGGCGCCTTCTCGCGGCCGCGGCGCCCGTCGCGGGAGCATCCTGCGACCTGCCGTCAGGGGATGTCGACGTCCTGGTGAGCTTCGGCCGGATCGCACCTGACGAAAGGCGGAGACTCGACGAGAGCGGAACGGTCTGGTTCGACGTCGATGTCAAGGAACAGGCTTTCGCGACCAACGACCTGGCGGAGGACGTGGCCCTCTTCCTCCGGCGCTACGGCATCCGGTTCTTTCGTGACAAGGGAGGACCGCCGGCCCGCCGAACGGATGGCGCTCCCAAGCCCGTCCATAAGAGATGACGCATGAAGTTCGATAACTCGCTCAAAATACAAAAGCGGTTCCGGGCCATCGTTCCCGGCGGGTGCCACACCTACGCGAAAGGGGACGACCAGTATCCCCAGCCCATGCCCGTCTATATCGCTAGGGGCAAGGGATCCCATGTCTGGGACCTCGACGGCAACGAATACATCGAATACGGCCAGGGCCTGCGGACGGTGACGCTGGGTCACGCATTCGAGCCCGTCGTGGAGGCCTCGTACCGTCAGATGCTGTTGGGCAGCAACTACGTCCGGCCGGCCCGGATCGAGCTCGAGTGCGCCGAGGAATTCCTCTCGATCGTCGACGGGGCCGACATGGTCAAGTTCGGCAAGGACGGATCGGACGCGACGAGCGGCGCGGTCAGGCTGGCCCGGGCCTACACGGGCCGGGACATGGTGGCCATCTGCGGCGATCAGCCGTTCTTCTCGGTCGACGACTGGTTTATCGGCAGCACACCCATGTCGGCGGGCATCCCGGCCTGCACGAAGGAACTCACGGTGGGATTTCGCTACAACGATATCGCGAGCGTGAGGGAACTCTTCGGCGCGTACCCGGGGCGGATCGCCTGCGTCATCCTCGAAGCCGAAAAGTACGAGCCTCCCGCCGCGGGTTTCCTGCACGAGCTCAAGGAGCTCGCCCACGATAACGGGGCGGTCTTCATCCTCGACGAGATGATCACCGGATTCCGGTGGCACCTCGGCGGAGCCCAAAAGAAATACGACATCGTTCCCGACCTGTCGGCGTTCGGCAAAGCCCTCGGGAACGGGTTCGCCGTCTCGGCCCTGGCCGGGAAGAGGGACATCATGGAGCTGGGCGGCCTGGACCATGCGAAAGAGAGGGTCTTCCTCCTTTCGGCGACGCACGGCGCCGAGAACCACGCCCTCGCCGCGGCCATGGCCACGATGAAGTTCTACAGGGAGAATCCCGTCGTCGAAACGCTGTATGCACAGGGCCGGCGTCTGGCCGAAGGCGTCAATCGGGCCTCGGCGGCACTGGGCCTTGCGGATCACGTCTCCGTCATCGGCCCGGATTGCTGCTCCGTTTACACGACCCGGGACGAGGCCGGAAAGCCATCGCAGCCTTTCCGGACGCTGTTCCTGCAGGAAACCATGAAACGCGGCCTCCTGATGCCCTCGAGCATCGTCTCCTACGCCCATTCCGACGCGGACATCGATCAGACGATCGACAGGATCTCCGAAGCCCTCGTCGTCTATAGGAAAGCCCTCGACGAAGGGATCGGGAAATACCTCGACGGGGCGCCTGTCAAGCCCGTTTTCCGTAAATTCAATTAGAGCCGGAGCGTTCCTGCCTCAGCCCCCCCGCCGGCCTACGCCGTTCCGGAACGGAAGCCAACTCGCTGTAAACAATGCCCTTGACTTTTTCAAACGAATGAGTTATTAAATAGGCAGGAAGCGCCAAGGGAGTCAACGGAAAAGAGAGCGTAGAAGTACCTTTTATTCAGCTACCGTTCTTCGCCGAAGTTGCGGCGACTTCTCTGGACTTTTCATTTTTTGGAGTGAAAGGAAAGTCAGGAATGGCAAAGACACATTCGATGAAAAACCGCCGGAAATGGGGTGCTTGGCTATCCGTCCTGACGGCCATCTCGATTGTCTCTCTGATGTCGGCTTGCATCATCGAAGACAAGGACGAGGACGAGCCTGAGTCGACCTATGGCTGGAGCTGGGAAGCGGGCAGCGATTCCGTCGGCCAGTCCGGCGTTTACGGAACGAAGGGCGCGGCCTCCGCATCCAACAGGCCCGGCGCCCGCGGATACCACCACCTCTTCTACGATCCGAGCGGCACGCTCTGGCTTTTCGGCGGACACGGGTTCGACTCGACGGGCGCCACCGACGAGCTCAACGACCTGTGGAAATACAACACCGCAAGTCACGAATGGACCTGGGTTTCGGGCAGCAACCTGGCCAGCGGACTGGGGACCTACGGCGTGCTCGGCACGGCGGCCCCCTCGAACGTTCCCGGGGCCAGGGATTCCTGCGGTTCCTGGCGCGACTCGAGTGGACGGCTCTGGGTCTTCGGCGGCTTCGGCTACGAGTCGACGGGCACCGACGACAGCACCCTCAACGATCTGTGGATGTTCAATCCGGCGACCAATCAATGGGCTTGGATGTCGGGCAGCATGAACGCGGACCAGACGGGGATCTACGGGACGAAGGGCACGGCGGCTCCGGCCAACGTCCCCGGAGCGCGGTACCGGCCCGTGACCTGGCTGGGTTCCGACGGCAAGCTCTGGCTCTTCGGCGGTTACGGAAGGGATGCGACCGGCCATGTCGGCGAGCTCAACGACCTGTGGAAATTCGATCCCGCGACCCTCGAGTGGACCTGGGTCTCCGGGAGCGAGGCCCGGGACCAGACCGGGACCTACGGGACCAAGGGTGCGGCCGCTCCGGCCAGCGTTCCCGGAGCCAGAGACGCTTCGGCCGGCTGGCGGGACGCGACCGGCAAGTTCTGGCTCTTCGGCGGTGAAGGATACGGCGCGGCGGCCGTCGTCGGACAGCTGAACGATCTCTGGATGTACGATCCGGCGACGAACCAGTGGACATGGGTCTCCGGTGACAACACCGTCGATCATGCGGGCGTCTTCGGCACCCAGGGCACGGCGTCCGCGTCCAATAATCCCGGCGGCATTCACGGCGCCACCGGCTGGTTCGATCCCACGGGTAAGCTCTGGCTCTTCGGCGGAATGGGATACGATGCCGTCGGCACGTTGGGCCTGCTCGACGACCTGTGGAAATTCGATCCCGCGACGAATCAATGGACGTGGACCGCGGGCAGCAAGACGTCGAACCGCAGAGGCACCTACGGGGCCCTGGGCAAGCGGTACCTGACCAATAATCCCGGCGGCCGAGACCATTTCGCCACGTGGATCAGTGCGAGCGGCGAGCTCTGGCTCTTCGGCGGCGACGGATACGATTCGGACGGCCTGAGGAACTACATCAACGACATGTGGAAGTACGTTCGGTAGGGCCGTCAGTACAGTCTATAACGGGCGGGAGGGCCGTCATTCCGGATAGTCCGGGATGGCGGCTCGGCCGCCCACCTTGATCCACCTTCCCAGCCTGTCCGACTCGACGGCCGCGTCGACGATGCGCATCATCTCGTGGCCGGTCCGGAAGTCGGGGAAGGTCGTCCTAATGGGCTTCCCCTCGCGCTTCGCTGCGACCGCTTCGTAAAAATCACGGAAGAGGTTGAAGACCGCATCGTGATAGCCCATGGGGTGGCCCGTGGGCAGTGCCGCATATCTTCGCGTCCCTTCCGCCTGCAGGCTGGACGATTCGTAGAAGACCTCGTTGGCCTTCTCGCGGTGCCCTATCCAGAGTGCGTTGGGGTGGACGTGGCTCCAGGCGCAGGACTCCTTCGAGCCGAAGATCTGGAGCTCGAGGTCGACCTTGCGACCCGCCGCGGCCTGGCAGGTCGTGAAATTCCCCCGTGCGCCGTTCTCGAGCTTGAGGAAAAGGGCGGCGTAATCGTCGAGAGTGATGTCGACTTCCTCGGTCTCTCCCGCCCGCCCCGCGCCGAAGGACAACACTCCTCCCGTCGGCTTCAAACGCTTCGGAACGCAGGTGTGGAGCTCGGCCATGACCTCGACGATCTTCTGGCCGGTAACGAACTGGACGAGGTCGCACCAGTGGCTTCCCAGATCGGCCACGACGTTAGCCCGGCCGGCGACCTTGGGATCGAGCCTCCAGGAATAATCGGTCTCGAAGAGAAGCCAATCCTGCAGGAAATGCCCGACGAAGGCCCGGACCTCGCCCAGGTCGCCCCGCTTCGCCTTCGCCGCGGCCTCCTGGACGACCGGATAATAGCGGTAGCAGAAGTCGATGGCGGTCAGGGTGCCGTGCTCTTCGGCCAGGTCGACGAGCTCTCCGGATTCCCCGGAATCGAGGGCCAACGGCTTCTCCGACAGCACCTCTTTTCCCGCCCGGATGGCCCCGGCGTTGATGTTGACGTGCGCGTTGTTCGGGGCGCAGTCGTGTACGACCTCGATATCCCGGTCTTCGATGAGGGACTCCGCGTCGCCGTAGACTCTGGGGACGCCGAACCGCTCCGCCGTCCGCCTCGCCAGGTCCTGGTTGGGGTCGGCCACGGCCGCGACCTCGACGCCGCCGAGCCGGCGCAGCATCTCCAGGTGGACGACGCCGATGTAGCCCGTTCCTATGAGCCCGACCTTGATCGTCTTCATGAGCCCCTCCTTTCAGGGACCAGCATAATCCATCGCCCTGCTGCGGGTAAAGGGGAGGGCTTATCTGTTGCCAAGATGGCGGAAATCGGGTAAAAAGACCCCATGGCTCACCATCTGTCCGTGAGGACAGGCTATCCCGCGCTCGTCGAGCGGCTGAACAAATCTCCGCAGGGGGCGCCCCCATCGAACCTTCTCTACGCTATCCTCAAGATGCTCATGAGCGAAAAAGAAGCTTCGCTCGTAGCTCTCGTCCCCATCAAGCCGTTCACCGCGAAAACGGCCGCCAGGGCCTGGAAAACGAGCCTACCCGAGGCCCAAAAGGCCCTCGACGCCCTTGCGTCAAGGGCCCTGCTCGTCGACGTCGAGGGCCGTAGGAACCGGTACTACACCTTGCCGCCGCCCATGGCCGGATTCTTTGAGTTCTCCATGATGAGGCTGCGCGGCGACCTCGACCAGACGGTCCTGGCCAAGCTCTATCACCAGTACGTCACCGTCGAGGAGGATTTCATCAAAGCCCTCTTCACCCAGGGGGAGACCCATCTCGGCCGTGTGTTCGTCAATGAATCGGTCCTGTCGAGCGAGAACGCGATACATGTCCTCGACTACGAGCGGTCCAGCCAGGTCGTCAAGACAGCGTCACACCGGGGGATCAGCCTCTGCTACTGCCGGCACAAGATGGAGCACGTCGGCAAGGACTGCGACGCCCCCAAGGATATCTGCATGACCTTCAACAGCTCGGCCGAATCGCTGACCCATTACGGGTATGCGCGCGCTGTGGATGTCTCTGAGGGGCTGGATTTGCTCCAACAGGCCTGGGAGCACAACCTGGTGCAGTTCGGCGAGAACGTGCGCCAGGGGGTAAATTTCATCTGCAACTGCTGCGGCTGCTGCTGTGAGGCCATGATCGCGGCGCGGCGCTTTGCCTTCCTCAACCCGGTCCATACCACCAACTTCATCGCCGAGGTGGACCTGAGCCAGTGCAATGGCTGCGGGAAGTGCGTTGCGGCCTGCCCGGTGGAGGCGATGGGGCTGGTTTCGGCCAACGACCCGCACCAGCCTAACCGCAAGCA
>JBGSUG010000046.1:0-4550 GCA_041736225.1 Candidatus Aminicenantales bacterium
GTCGACGACGATGCCCTTGGCGACGGCGAGACCGGCCGCGCGGGCCAGGGCCGTCTCGGGCTTGATCCCCGCGGCGACGACGACCGCGTCCGCCTCGAACGCGGCCCCGCTTTCGAGCCTGAGGCCGCGGACGGAGCCGTCGCCGAAGATCTCCCGGGTGACGGCGCCGAGAACGACGGAGACGCCCATCTTCTCGAACTGGCTCTTGAGGATGGCGGCCGCGGCGGGATCGAGCTGCCGGGGCAGGAGCCGGTCGAAGAACTCGACGACCCGGACCTCGGCGCCGCGCGTCCGGACCGCCCGGGCGATCTCCAGACCGAGAAGCCCGCCGCCGAGGATGACGGTCCGCCGGTGGTCCCGGAGGTGTTCGGCGAGGGCGATCGCATCGTCGAGAGTGCGCAGGACGAATACGCCCTTCCTGTCCGTCCCCGGAACGGGGGGCAGAGCAGCCCGGGCGCCGGTCGCCAAGAGCAGGGCGTCGTAGGGGCGGGAATCGCCCGCCGCCGTCTCGACCGTCCGGTCGGCGGGCCGGACGCGGACGACCGTTTCGCCGAGACGGAGCCCGATCCGCTGCTTCGCGGCCCAGCCTTCCGTGAAGGCGAAGACCTTCTCGGTAGGCAGGCGGCCGGCCAGGAATTCGATCAAATTCGGTCGGGGGTAGTAGGGCTGTTTCTCCTCTCCGAAGATCTCGATCCCGACCTCCGGGTCGAGCTCACGGAGGGCCTTGGCGGCCAGGGTGCCGGCCAGACCGCCCCCGACGATGATGATGTTCACAGCGGGAAGAGGGCTCCGGTCCCGGATCAATCGAGCTTGGAGAAGAGTTCCTTGCCGACGCCGCACTGGGGGCAGACCCAGCCGTCGGGAAGGTCCTCGAACTTCGTTCCCGGCGGGACGCCGTTGTCCGGATCGCCCACGGCGGGATCGTAGACGTAACCGCAAGCCGTGCATTCATACTTGTCCATGAGTTCTCCTTTCGTGCGTTCGCGGCCGGGGAATGGGACCATTATAACTTAACGAGAAAGCGAGTCAACCAGCAGCGATCTCACGCCTCCGCGGCGCTTAGCCGGACGAGCTTGTCCTTGAGGAGGGAATTCCTCTTGACCGGGTTGTCGTTCTTGATGGCGATGTTGAGGGCTTTGTAGGAGCCGACGATCACGCTCAACTTCTTGGCCCGGGTCAGAGCGGTGTAGAAGAGGTTGCGCTGGAGCATGATGTAATGCTGGGTCACGAGAGGCATGATGACGGCCTGGTACTCGCTGCCCTGGGCCTTGTGCACGGAGACGGCGTAGGCGAGCGTGACGTCGGCGAGCTCGTCCTTCTCGTAGCAGACCGTCCGGCCGTCGAAATCGACATAGAGCCGATACTTCGCCTTGTCGGCATGGACGACGGACCCGATGTCGCCGTTGAAGACGTCCTTGTCGTAGTCGTTGCGGACCTGCATGACCTTGTCGCGGGCCCGGAAGACGCGCGGGCCGGACTGCAGGCCCTCCCCGCCGGGATTGAGCCTCTTCTGGAGCTCGGTGTTGAGGTTGTCGACGCCGACGACGCCCTTGTACATCGGGCTGATGACCTGGATCTGGGGCGACAGGGGGCTGAGGCCGAGCTTGTAGGGGACGCTCGAGGAACACATCTTGAGGATGGTCTGGAAGGCCTTGTCCGGGTCCTCTTGGCTCATGAAGTAGAAGTCGGCGTCCCTGTCGCCGTGGGGAGCACGCACGATCGACTGCCCCTGGTTGATCCGGTGGGCGTTGACGACGATGAGGCTCTCCTTCTCCTGGCGGAAGATTTGGTCGAGCCGGACGACGTCGACGGCGCCCGATCCGATGATGTCGTGGAGAAGGTTGCCCGGGCCGACCGAGGGTAGCTGGTCCTTGTCGCCGACGAGGACCAGCCTCATCCAGGGCGGGACGGCTTTGAGGAGGTGGTACATGAGCGGCAGGTCGACCATCGAGAATTCGTCGACGACCAGGGCCTCGCCGCGGAGGGGGTTGGACTCGTTGCGCTTGAAGGTCCCTTTCTTGGGCTGGAACTCGAGGACGCGGTGGATCGTCCGGGCCTCCTGGCCCGTCGCCTCGGAGATCCTCTTGGCGGCGCGTCCCGTCGGGGCGGCCAGCAGGACCTCCTTGCCCCACTTGCGGAAGACGTCGACCACGCCCCGGATGATGGTCGTCTTGCCCGTCCCGGGCCCGCCGGTGATGATCAGGATCTTGCGCTCGATCGTCTCCCGGATCGCCTGGCGCTGGAGCGGCGAGAACTCCATGCCCAGGTCCTTCTCGGTCGCGGCGACGGCCCTGTCGAGATCGATGTCCGGGGCCTTGCACGGGAAGCCGGCCAGCCTGTGGATGGACCGGGCGACCTCTTCCTGCGCCTGGTGGAAGAACGGCAGGTAGAGGGCCCGGCCGCCCGCCTCGTCCTCGGCGACGATCTTGCCGCCCTTGACCAGCACGGCCAGGGCGGTCTCGACCTTGTCGGCGTCGACAGCGAGGTCGGCGACCGCGCGCGCGGCGGCGTCCGCGGCGAAGGAGAACACGTGGCCCTGCTCGTTGTCCTTTTCGAGTATATAAAGGATATAGGCCTTGACCCGCTCGATCGAGGCCGGGTCCAGGCCGAGCTTCAGGGCGAGCTGGTCGGCGGTCTTGAAGCCCACGCCGAAGATGTCCCGGCTGAGCTGATAGGGGTTCGACCGGACGACCGAGATCGACCGTTCGCCGTACTGCTTGTAGATCTTCGCGGCCAACCCCGTCGTCACGCCTTTTTCGTGGAGGAAAATGGTCAGTTCGCGGACGCCCCGGTGCTCGGTCCAGGAGCGCTTGATCTCCTTTAGCTTGACGGCGCCGACGCCCCCGACCTCGCGAAGCCGGTCCGGGTCGCCGGTCAGGACATCGATCGTCCCGACCCCGAAAGCCGCGACGATGCGCGCGGCCAGGACCGGGCCGATACCCTTGACCAGGCCCGAGGCCAGGAACATCTCGATGCCCTTGGCCGTGGCCGGCAGGGTCATGGTGAAGCGCTCAACCTTGAACTGGCGGCCGAAGCGCGGGCTGAGCGTCCAGTCGCCGAAGACGCGCAGGACCTCGCCCGGCGAGAGGGGCGGGAAGCAGCCGACGACGGTCATCGGCTCGCCCGAACCGGGCTGGAACCGCGCCACCGTGTAGCCGTTGTCGGGATTGTAGAAGACGACGCTCTCGACGGCGCCCTCGACGAACTCCTCGCCCGTGACGAGCGGCGCCACCTTCTTCACTCCAGCCTCCTCATGACTCCATGTTATGCGTTTCTTCCAAGGCCCGTCAACCCGCCGTACGGGACATGTGCTTTGATAATGTCTTGCCCTCCTTTAAAAGTAGAGCCGAGGGGTGTCCTCGGAGTGAGCATCAGGGCTGATCCAGCCGTTCCGGAGACGGATTTGGGCAGTTTCCCTGGAAACCGCCAAAACTTGTTTGAGGGAGGCGTAGCGCACGCCGACCGAGTTGTTTTGGCGCCGAGTCCGTCGAACGGAACGGCGTGAAGGATCAGCCCAGCGAACGGAGAGGATACCCCGAGGCTCAGTTGATGATGCGGAGCATGCGGCCCCAGCGGGCCTTGGGGATGAAGCTCACCAGCTTCTTGAGGCGGTCGCGCACGCCCGTCTTCTGCCAGGCGTCGCGCTCGGCCTTGTAGGAGAAGTAGATGAGCCAGGGCTTGCCCTTGATCGAGTCGACCGGCAGGAAACCCCAGTAGCGGCTGTCCATGCTGTTGTCGCGGTTGTCGCCCATGACGAAGCAGTGCCCGGGCGGTACGGTGACCGGGCCGTAGTTGTCTCGGATGACGTCGTCGTAGTTGTAGACGTCGCTCTTGGAGTTGATCTGGCTGTCGATGTGGACCTTGTAGGACTCGTCGAGCGCCTGATCGTTGACGAAGACCTGCTTGTCCTTGACCTCGAGCTTCTCCCCTTCGAGCGCGATGACCCGCTTGACGAAGTCCTTGGTCAGGTCCTTCGGATACTTGAAGACGACGATGTTGCCGCGCTCGACCGGCTTGCGGGGCAGGATCGCCCCCTCGAGCGGCAGGACGGGCCGGTTGTAGGCCAGCTTGTTGACCAGCAGGAAATCCCCGACGAGGAGGGTCGGCTCCATCGAGCCCGTCGGGATCTGGAAAGCCTGGACGACGAAGGTCATGACGAAGAAGACGAAGACGGCCGTCTCGGCGATGAGTTCGAAGTACTCCCGGAAAAGGCTCTTGTCCTTGGTTTTCTTCTCTTTGTCCATATCGCTCACGTCCGCATGAAAGGCTATATTAATGGAAAACCCATCGGACATCAAGAACGTTGCTCATTCCGCCCGGGCCCCGGGCATCCCGCGACGTCCTCGCCTTGACACTCCCCCCCATTACCGCTTTACTAGACGCGTGAACGTCACCCTCTTCGGCTATCCCAAGACCGGCAAGACGACGCTCTTCAACCTTCTCGCCGGCGCCCACGCCGCCGTGAAGGCCTACGACGACGGGAAGCGCGAGCCGAACGTCCGCGCCGTGCCGCTGCCCGACCCGCGCCTGGACCGGATCGCCGCCGCCTA
>JBGSUG010000064.1:0-13476 GCA_041736225.1 Candidatus Aminicenantales bacterium
GCCGAAGGCGTCCGGCTCGAGACGGCGGGCGGCGCTTCGGCCGACGAATGGAACGAGGCCGCGCTCAAAGGCCAGGCCGCGGGAGGCCGCGAGAACTTCTATTGCCGGGCCGGGAAGGCCGCTTTCGTCGTCGACGCCGCCGGGGAAATGAACGTCTGTTCGCTTCTGCCCCGGCCGGCGGCCCGACCCCTCGAGACCGGTTTTGCCGAAGCGTGGCGTTGCGTGTGCCGTTTCGTCGATGCCGCGCCTCCGGCATCGGCCGCATGTCTCGGCTGCGAAGATCTCGCCTATTGCGGACGATGCCCCGCCTGGTCGATGCTGGAAACCGGGACTTTGACCGAGCCCGTGCCCTATCTGTGCGAGATCGCCCGCGCCCGACGGGAGCATTACCGTCCGGCCGCCTGATCCCCGAAAGACGGCGTTACCGTTCGAGCGACCCTATCCGCCGCTCGATCCTGTCCAGCCACTCCTCCAGGTTGCGGCGGTTCGACTCGCGGAACCGGGCCACGTAGAAGGCCTTGCCGGCCTCGATGCCCAGGATCCGCAAACCGCGCTCGAGCGGGGTCGTATAGCCTCTGCCGTTTTGACGCGGACCGAGCGCCAGAACCCCGCTCAGGCCGTCGGCGAAAGGGACGCCCGTTGTCAATGGGACGAGAGCCGAGAAGTCCGAGCCTTCCGGCGGCAACACCAACCTGCCGTGCGTCAGGTCGTCGCGCGTCGCGCCGTCGACGGTGAGCCCCGGCGGCGATCCATGGCCGGGCGGCGTTTCTTTGGCCAGCACCAGGCGCCCTTCGGAGTCGGGCGTGTAGGCGGCTGCCGAGGCGAGGTCCATCTGTCCGGCAACGGAGGCGACCAACGTCTCCAACAGATCGCCCGGAGGGAGCCCGGCCTGAACCTTGAGGCCGAGCAGGGCGCTCGCCTCGTCGAAGGTTACGTCTTCGGGCTTCATCCTGCGATCCACCAAGCGCTGGATCCTCGTGCGCAGGGGATTGAACGCCACGATCGGAAAGGCGGCCGTGAAGGCCAGGGCCAGCAGCGGAGAGACTTTTCCGGCCAGTTTGCCGATCAGCCTGTTCATCAAAGGCAGGATGATGGCGCTCATGATCGCCAGCAGCGTGGTGAGAGCGCTGTAGACGAGCGACCGGTTGATGGTGGTGTCGATGTCCCAGATGCGGTGCTTCAGGAGCGCCCGGCCGATCGCGACGGCCAGAAGGGCGTAGGGGATCTGGTAGCCCAAAACGCTGATCAGCCACAAGACGAGAACGAGTCCGGGGGGAGTGCCCGCCGTCTGCTGGCCGAGCGCGAGGAGAGCCAGGGCGGCGCCCTGGGAGACGGCGTAACCGACGACGACCGCGGCCAGCGCCAGCACGAACCCCTTGATCTGTTGGCGTTCTGCGGGCGTGGCAATGCGCCGGTAGCGGCGGACCTGGGAGGCGAACATGGCGACGATCATCAGCAGGTAAACGATGAGGGCGGGCGCGGGACCCCAGCTCGCCGGCCGCGCGGCCGGCCAGAACCATTGCGCGACCGTCCAGACCGCCACAACGGCCGCCAGGACCCAGCTGCGCCGCGGCACCCACCGCCCGCTCGGATAAAGAAACCCCAGGAAGGTGAAAGCCGCCGCGAAACCCGTGGGCATCAGAGCGGCGGCCAGCCGTCCCCAGACCGACGGCTCGAGGGCCAGCCCCTGCAGGCTGCCAGTGGCCGCCGCGCCGAACGTGACCAGGGCGATGGCGGCGTAGGACGTCAGGGGCGTGCCGTGCCCGCGGACGATCAGAACCAGGGACACCGCCAGGTAGACCAGCAGCACGACGATGTCCAGAAAGAGCAAGAACCCGACGATGAGACCGATGCGGATGCCCAAGGGCGCCAGCCGTTCGGCGATACTGCCCGGCTCCGGGGACCTCGGAACGTCGAGGATACGGGGCGCGGCGTCCCCGGTGCGGACCGTCAGGGTCACCGATGTGCCCTCCCGGCCCTTGACCCGTTCGACCGTTCGGGCCGCGGCCGGACCCTTCTCCAGGCCTTGGCCGTCGACGGCGATCAGGATGTCCCCCGGGAGCATCCCGGCCCGGGCGGAAGGCGTCCCGGGGGCGATCTTTGTGAATTCGACCTCTCCGGCGCTGTTGAGCGCCGCCTCCACGCCCCCGAGTGACACGAGGCTCTGGCGCTTGAGGTTGGCAGGGATGGCGATTACGACGAGCAGGACCGACAGCGCGACGATGGCGATGAGCGCGACCCTCAGCAACGTCCGCGTCAATCCCGTGGGCGTGGAGCCGGTCCGCACCACTCTAGTCTGGATGCCGGTCATGGCCTGGATTCCGGCCCGAGTGTAAGGCAGGGTTCGCAGGTTGTCAATCGGGGAGGCCCCGGGCCTTGACAATGCCCGATCCTTTATTGAATATTGGGCCAAGCAGACAAGGAGGCACATCAATGGGCAAACGCGGGAATTCTCTATGCCGTCTTCACCAACCGGGGAGGAGGACATGAAACCCTCCGTCCTCAAGCTGGCCGGAGGGATCCTCGTCGGCCTGGGCGTCGTGCTGGGCGCGCTGGCGCTGCTGCTGGGGCCGAAGGGTGCCGGCGGAGAGCTCGTCCTGGACATGAAGGTCAAGGACCGCGTCATCGGCGGCGCCTACAAAGCCTACGGCTCCCGTGATTGCCCGGTGCCGATGTGGCTGGCCAAATCGGTCTTCCGCAATCAGACCGGCGGGCGCCTCACCAATCTCCGCGTCCATTACCGGGTGTCCGAGTACGCGGAATCCGACTGGAGCAACTGGCATCAGTATGCCGCCGTCGAACCCGGCCAGACGGTCGTCGACCTCTACTATCCCATCTTCACGGCCCAGGTGGCCCGCCTGACCAGCCGCGCCCCGGCCGACATGCACTTGGAGTACGAATACGTCGACGCCTCCGGCAAGAAGAACCAGTTCACCGATTCGCGGCGCCTGACGATGATGAGCCGCTACGAGTTCTTCTTCTCCGACATGACCGCCGAAGAAAGGACGGGCACGTTCCAGGACGACGACACCTATTATCCCCTGATGGCGGCGTGGGTCTCCCGCAGCGACGACGCGGTGGTCGGCCGGCTGGCCTCCCTGGCCAATAAGAAAGCCGGAGGGCTCGGCGCGACGGAGAGCGACGAGAGCTGCATTCGCGTCCTGGCCGAGCTCTACGAGATGATGCGGACGATCCACATCAGCTACCAGCATCCCGCGAACCTCCAGGACCCGTCCATATCTTACGACATCAAGTCGGTGCAGAGCCTCCAGTTCCCCCGCGATACGATCGAGAAGCGGAGCGGCACCTGCATCGACCTGGCCATCCTGATGGGCGCGATGATGAACTCCGTCAACATCGAGCCCATCCTGGTCAGCATGGACGGCCATTGCTTCCCCATGGCCCGCCTGCCCAAGAGCGGACAGTTCGTTCCTGTCGAGGCCACGGGCGTCGGCGATGGCTATGCCAAGAGCATGGACTTCGCCGAGGCCAACAAAAGCGCTCTCGAAACTTGGGGCCGGATCACCAAGACCGGGCGCTACAACCTGGTCAACGTCCGGGCCCTGTGGACCGCGGGCGTGGCCAATCCGGAGCTCGACCCCCTGCCTCCGGACATCCTGGAGAAGTGGGGCGTCATGGAGCTCGCCGAGCGCGGGGCCCCCGCCGCACGGCGGGCCCAGGCCGGCGGCGGGAGCGGGCAGACGCAGGCGCCCCAAGGCGTCCGGTCCACGCTGACCGGGGACTGGGCTTGCATGATCACCCTGCCTACCGGCCAATCCATGAGGGGCGTTTGCCAGGTCGTCCAGCAGGGCAGCCAGATCCAGCTCGTCTTTGGCTTCGCCTATCAGCAGATGGGCCAGGATGGGTTGATGCACCAGGTCCAGGAGCAGAATGCCTTCCAGGGCACTTTCGACGGAGCCAACGTCCAGGCCGTCTGCCAGCAATCCCAGGTGTCGGTCGACGGGATGTCCATGCCCGCGCAGGGCCTGCCGTACCGCATCGCCCTCCAGGTCGTATCGGGTGCTCGAGGCATGCAGGGACAGTTCGCCAACGCGATGGGAGTTACGGCCTCCCTGGCCCCGGAGCGGCAGTGAGGGAAACTATGCGCAAACAAAAAATTCTGCGAAGAGCGGCCATCGTCGCCGCGGCCGTCGCCCTGCTTTGCGGAGCCGCGGCGGTCAGGGCCCAGGAGATCGGCTACGACGGCGCTTTTGTTCTTTCGCCCGTCGGAGACCTGGACATGGTGCTGAAGCTGACCCTGCCCATGGACAAGTACCAGAGCCTCCGCAACAACATCAGCAACCTCTATCTCCTGACGCGCGACCTGGCCTCGAACCGGGCTGGTGCCGAGGTCGCTGAGCGCAAGGCGGACTGGGACGACGCCGCCAGGACCGTGACGTTCACGATCCGGATGCTCGGCGCCGCCAGGAACATGGGCAACCACTGGGAGATCGACGTCGATCCGGGGGCCGTCTTCAGCAATCTCGACGAGGGCAAGAAGACCGTCTACTTCAACGAAAGCGCCGTGAACGAGATGGGGACCGTGCGGGGGAACAGCCGCTTGCAGCTCCCGGCCCAGGCGACGCAGGCCCATTACGATGCCTCCCGGAAGCTCGTGAGCTATGTCATGCCGAAGGCGTCCTCCGGCTCCTTGAAGGCGACCCTGCTCGTGCCGGCGGCGATCCTGCTTGTCCTTGGGCTGGGGGTCTTCGGCGCCTCGTTCGTCGTCGGAGGAAAGAAAACCGCCGTCTCGTGATATAATTTCCTTCTCGCGGGGAAGAAGCCCCCCGCACCCGAGGAGGACCCATGAGACGGCACGGACGATCGTTCGCCGGGGCGGCCCTTGCGGCCGCCTTCACGATAGCCATCCTGGCGCCGGCCGCGCCCGCTTCCGCCCAGGCGGCCAAGGCCGCGAAGAAGCCGGCCACGGCCCACCTCGAGGCCTACATCGAGGCCTTCAACTCCGGCAGCCTGGACAAGATGAAGGCCTTCTTCGAGGAGCACTTCGCCGCTTCCGCGCTCAAGGAAACGCCGGTGCCCCAGAGGCTGGCCCGCTACCAGAGCGGCAAGGTCCAGCTCAAGTCCTTCGAGGTCCAGAGGGTCGTGGCCGAGCTCGAACACCAGACGGCCATCCTGACCCGGGCGGGCAGCGGCAACGACATCCTTCTGAGGGGCCTCGTCGAAAAGACGGCGCCCCGCAAGCTCCTCGCCATCCTGGCCGACCGCGTCGAGGACCCCTCCATGATCACGGTGCCCGACCCCAAGGCGAACGACGGGGAGTTCGTCGCCGCCATCCGTGCTTACCTTGAAGAGAGGACCCGGACGGACGAATTTTCCGGCGTGGTGCTCGTCGCGCGCGACGCCCGGATCCTGTTCCACGAGGCTTTCGGCCTGGCCGACCGCGACGCGAAAATTCCCAACCGGAAGGACACCAAGTTCAACCTCGGCTCGATCAACAAGAACTTCACCCGCGTCGCCGTCCTCCAGCTGGTCCGGCAGGGCAAGATCGCCCTCGACGACACGATCAAGCGGTTCCTGCCCGACTATCCCAACGCCCAGGCCGCGGAGAAGGTGACCGTCCGGCAGCTTCTCAACATGACGTCCGGCATCGGCGATTTCTTCGGCGACCGCTACGACGCGACGCCCAAGGAGAAGATCCGGTCGCTCAAGGACTACCTGCCGCTCTTCGCCGACCTGCCGCTCGAGTTCGAGCCGGGGACGTCGAACAAGTATTCCAACGGCGGCTACGTCGTGTTGGGCCTGATCGTCGAGAAGGCCTCGGGGGTCGATTACTACAAATACGTCCGCGAGAACATCTTCAAGCCCGTCGGCATGCTCGACACGGACTCCTTCGCCCGCGACGCGGGCACGGCCAACCTGGCCAAGGGCTACACGGCCGAGGGGGCGCCGGCGGGGGAGCGCATGCTCAACCACGCCACGCTGCCAGGCCGGGGATCGTCCGCGGGCGGCGGCTATTCGACGGCCGCGGACATGCACAAGTACGTCCTGGCCCTCAAGGACAAAAAGCTCTATCTGCCCGATACGTCGGCCGGCCTGGGCATCGCCGGCGGGGCGCCCGGGATCAACGCGTCGGTCGAGTGGGACCCCCGGGCCGGGACGATCGTCATCGTCCTGACGAATCTCGATCCGCCCGCGGCCGGCACGGTCTCGAGGCAGATCGTCAGCTGGCTGCCCCAGTAGGGAACAGGGAAGATTCCCGGGGCGGGGCCGTCTAATTAAAGTTAAGGACGCGCACCCGTCTAATTCGATCCGGAGTTAACCGATCACGATGAGACAATGTTCATACGGGCGAATGCCCGCAGCCCTTTTGTTCGTCCTTCTCGCCGGCGCCCGATTCCTTCCGGCCGCGCTCCCCGCCGACGAGATCAAAGCCGTCCGGGTCGCGGCAGGCCCTCGCGTCGACGGCCTCCTCGACGATCCCGTTTGGCAGTCGGTCCCGGCCATCGCCGGCTTTCGCATGGTCGAGCCCCGGCCCGGCGAGGACCCGAGCGAGAGGACCGAGGCCCGGGTGCTCTACGACGGGCACAGCCTCTACGTCGGCGTCTATTGCTACGACAGCGATCCCGGCCGCATCTCGGCCAACACCATGGCCCACGACAGCGGCGGCAGCAGCGGCGGCGGCTACGGGATGTACGGCGGATACCACGGATCCACGACGTCGAGCGATGACGTCGTCCGCGTCCTGCTCGATCCCTTCCAGGACAAGCGCAACGCCTACGTCTTCTTCGTCAATCCCCGCGGCGCCCGCGGGGAGGGCTTGGCCTACGCGGGCGACTCCAGCCTCAACTGGGACGGCATCTGGGAGGCCAAGAGCCGCCGCCTGGCCGACGGCTGGTCGGCCGAGTTCCGCATTCCCTTCAAGACCATCTCCTTCCGGCCCGGGCTGACCGCCTGGGGCCTCAACATCGAGAGGACGATCGCCCGGAAGATGGAGAAGATCCGCCTCTCCGGCACGACCCTGGACAGCAATTTCTACAATCCCAACGAAGCGGCCGCCCTCGAGGGCATCGAGGACGTCAAGCAGGGGCTGGGCATCACCTTCAAGCCCTACGGCCTGGCCAGCGCCGCCAGGACGAACAGCGTCTCGTCCAAGTACGAAGGCGACTTCGACGGCGGCTTCGACCTCTACAAGAGCATCACGCCCAACCTCGTCGGCGTCGTCAGCTACAACATGGACTTCGCCGAGACCGAGGTCGACGAGCGCCGCATCAACCTGACCCGCTTCCCGATGTTCTTCCCGGAGAAGCGGATGTTCTTCCTCGAAGGCTCCGAGAACTTCAGCTTCAGCTCGAGCGTCAGCTTCACCCCCTTCTTCAGCCGCACCGTCGGGCTCTACCAGGGGACGCAGATCCCCGTTCTGCTGGGGACCAAGGCCTACGGCAAGATCGGGAACACCAACCTGACGGTGCTCGACGTCCAGACGCGGGCCACGACCGTCGGGGGCGTCGACCTGCCCGCCCGCAACCTCCTGGCCGCCCGGGTGACACAGAACATCTTCGACCAGAGCAAGATCGGCCTCATCTTTACCAACGGCAGCCCGACGGGCGAGAAGAACTCCCTGGCCGGATTTGATTTCAACTTCTCCTCGTCCAAGTTCCTGGGCGACAAGAACCTCATGCTGGCCACCTGGGCCGTCTACAACTGGAACGAGACCGAGGCGGGCCGCCACCACGGTTTCGGCTTCCGGGCCAATTACCCGAACGACCTCTGGAACTTTCAGTCCACCTACGCCTACTACGGCGAGGCGCTCGATCCCGGCCTGGGCTACATGATGCGCCGGGGGATCCAGACGGGCTTCGTCAGGGCCGCTTTCCAGCCCCGGCCGAAGGGCGGCTTCCTGGCCGGGTTCGTCCGGCAGTTCTTCTTCGACGTCAGCGCCGATTATTACTGGGACCTCTCCGGCCGGCTCGAGACGAGCACTCTCAACGCGTCGCCACTCAGCTTCCGGACCCAGAGCGGCGAGAGCTTTAGTTTCAGCGCCGTGGCCAACCACGACGTCCTGCCCTTCGACTTCGAGGTCTCGGAAGGCGTCCTCCTGCCGGCCGGGCCTTACAGCTTCCAAAGCTTCCGGCTCAACGCCAGCTCGGCCAGCCACCGGCCCGTGGTCGTCGACGCCGGCTGGAATTTCGGCGAGTTCTATTCGGGCCGCTACGACGACGTCAACCTGGGCTTGACCCTGAAATTCAAGGGTTACGCCACGTTGGCCTTCGACGCCAACCTCGTCCGCGGCCGCCTGCCGGAGGGGAACTTCAGCCAGAACGTCTACCAGGTCAAGGCCGACATCTTCCTCTCGCCCGATCTGGGCTTCATGAATTACATCCAGTTCGACGACATCTCGAACACCCTGGGCTGGAACGCCCGGCTGCGCTGGCAGCTCTCGCCGGGCAACGAGATCTACCTCGTCTACAACAGGAATTGGGAGCGCATCTGGGATCCGAGGAGCCGGTTCGATCCCCTCGCCGACCGCGGCGTCGTCAAGATATCGCTCTCGATCCGGCCCTAGCGGCCCGGGTTCGGGGACACGGACATGATGGACATGCCCCCGTCTTCGGTGTAAAAAACGTTGCCGTCAAGTGTAAAGAGCCCGGCTTTTCCGCTTTTCCCTCCAGAGGAGGGACAGGGGAGAAGGGGATTCCTCCTCTTGGCATGTTCTTTGCACAGAAACTTTCCGTCCGTTTGAAGCGTATATAGGTGTGAGGGGCGGGCGCATAATAACGGAGGATCCGAGGAGATAAGGCTCGAATGAAGAGCCTGGAGCGAAGACGGACAATGGCTACCCTGTGCCCGACCTGCCGGACTGAGAATTCAGAGACGGCGAAGTTCTGCAACAACTGCGCCACAGCCCTGCGCCGCCCGGGAACGGACGCCTCCGGCCCCGCCGGCAACGGCAACGCCGGCAGCAGCGGCAGCGGTACCGTACCGTTGCCCCTCGCGGCCACCCGGACCGTCGAAGCCCCCACCTGGCACCTCCCGACCGGTTCGATCTTCGGGGAGCGCTACCAGATCATCGAGCTCCTGGGACGGGGCGGCATGGGCCGCGTCTACCGCGCCCTCGACACGAAGACGGGCGAGGAAGTGGCCATCAAGCTCATCCGTCCCGACATCGCCGAGGATGCGCGGACGCTCGAGCGCTTCGTCAACGAGATCAAGCTGGCCCACCGGATCTCCCACCGCAACATCGGCAAGATGTACCACCTGGGCGAGGACAGGGGCCTCCACTACATCACGCTCGAGTACGTCTCCGGGGAGGATCTCAAGAGCTTCATCCGCCGTTCGCGTCGGCTCGATATCTCCACGGTCGTGACCATCGCCAAGCAGATCTGCAGCGGCCTGAGCGAGGCCCACGACGCGGGCATCGTCCACCGCGACCTCAAGCCCGGCAACATCATGATCGACAAGGAGGGGAACGCCAAGATCCTCGACTTCGGGATCGCCCGGGCCGTCGGGACCCACGGGGTCACGGCCGAGGGGAGCGTCATCGGCACGCCCGAATACATGTCGCCCGAGCAGGTCGAGGGCCTGGAGTCCGACCGCCGTTCGGACATCTACTCCTTCGGCGTCATTCTCTTCGAAATGGTCACCGGGCGCCTGCCGTTCTCCGCGGACACGCCCTTCGCCCTCGCCTTCAAGCACCAGTCCGAGCTGCCGCCCCATCCGGAAGACCTGAATCCGCAAACGCCCGCCGCGCTGAGCGCGATCATCCTGCGCTGCATGCAGAAGGACCGCGAGAAGAGATACCAGACGACCGACGAGGTCTGCCGCGACCTCGGCCAGGTCGAGGAGACGCTGCACACGGCGCCCGTCCCCGCGCCCCGGGCCAAGTCGACGACCCTGAAGACCCGCCTGAAGGCCGCCGTGCCGGCCTTCCCCTGGAAGAAGGCGCTCATCCCGGTCCTCGCGTTCGCGGGCATCATGGGTCTCGGCGTCGTCCTGCGCGAATTGCTGCCCCGGGCCACGGGGGCGGTCCACACCATCGCGGTCGTCGGGTTCGAGAACCTGACCGGCGATCCGTCCTACGACTACCTCAAGAAGGCCATCCCCAACCTGCTCATCACCAGCCTCGAACAGTCTAAATACATCGACGTCACGTCGTGGGAGAGGCTGGCCGACCTGGCCGGCTTCCAGGACCGGGACGTCGTCACGGCGGCCGACCGCGACGCATGGTTCGACATCTGCCGGCGCGAGCGGGTCGACATCATCGTGCTGGGCAGCTTCACCAAGGCCGAGAACATGTTCGCCACCGACGCCAAGATCTACGATGTGCCGACGAGGAACCTCCTCAAGAGCGCCGGCTCGCGCGGGGAAGGCATCGGGAGCATCCTCCGGTCGCAGATCGACGACCTGAGCCGCGAGATCTCCCAGGGCGCCGGACTGTCCGAGCGGGCGGCGGCCCGCCACGCCAAGCCCATCACCGAGGTCACCACCGGTTCGATGGAGGCCTACGAATATTTCGTCAAGGGCCAGGAGAGCTTCGAGAGCTATTACTTCGACGACGCCCGCGCCGCCTTCGAGAAGGCCGTCGAGAAAGACCCTTCGTTCGCCCTGCCTCATTTCTACCTGACGCGCGTCTACAGCAACCTGGCCGACGCGCCGCGGGCGGTCAAGGCGATGGAGCAGTTCAAGAAGCTGAGCAAGGTCAATCCCGGCCAGGGCAAGGACGCCCTCTATGTGAAGGCCCTGTCCGCGCTCGTCGAGAAAGACACCGAGGGTTACATCCGCGGCTTGCAGGAGATCATCAAGGCCGATCCCGACGACAAGCGCGCCCATGCCGACCTGGGCTGGATCTACCGAACAAACATGAAGCTCCCCGAGGCGATGGTCGAGTTCGAAAAGGCCCTGGCCATCGACCCGAATTTCGGCTACGCCCTGAACCTCCTGGCCTATACGCTTGCCAACATGGGTCAGACGGAGAAGGCCATCAAGACCTTCGACCGCTACGCCGCGGCCAATCCCGGGGAGGCCAATCCTCTCGACTCCGTGGGCGATCTCTATTTCCAGACGGGCGAGTTCGAAAAGGCCCGGAGCAAGTACCAGCAGGCCCTGGCTATGAAGCCCGATTTTCCCTCGGCTTGGAAGTTGGCCTATCTCTACGCCATGGACGGGGACTACGAGGCGGCCCTCCGCTGGGCCGATCATATGGTTTCCCAAGCCCATAACGACGGCATGCGGGCCGACGGTCACCAGTGGAAGGGCTTTTACTACTCGATCCAGGGACGTTTCGAGGAAGCGCTCGGGGAGCTGGGCGTGGCCGAGAAGCAGGCCAAGGACTCGGGCAACAAATCCCTGGCCGACATCATCCTCCGGGACGCGCTCTGGATCTGCTACGATTGGGACCGGCTCGACCTCTACCAGGCCTACCTCGAGAAGCGGATGGCCTACAGGACCGAGAGTAAGCTGGGGACGGAGAGCCTCAACAAGGCCTACCGGCTCCTCTATGCGGGTCTCCTCGACGTCAGGATGGGGAAACCCGAAGAAGCCAAGAAGAAGCTCGCGGAGATCGTGGCCCAGGCCGCGTCGGTCGAAGGCAAGGAAAAGGAATTCAACGGGATGGCGGCCAACCATCTCAAGCGCGAGATCCTGTTCGCCCAGGGCGCTTACGACGCCGCGCTCAAGGCCTTCCAGGAAGCCCCCCCGATCCACATCGACCTCTCGGCGGCGCCGACGGTGCAGGGCAAGAATCTGCCTTTCCAGGGCGATTTCGCCGCCCGGGTCCATCTCGCCAAGGGCGAGAAGGACACTGCCCTCCGGGAGTACGAGCGTCTGGTCTCGCCCGACGCCAAGGCACGCGAGAGCGCCCTGATCCATCCCTTCGCCCGCATGAGGCTCGCAGCTCTCTACGAGGCCAAGGGCGATCTGGACCGGGCCTTCGAGCAGTACAAGAGCCTCGCCGCTCTGTGGAAACAGGCCGACGGCAAGATCCCCGAGGTCGAGACCGTGCGCAAGAAGCTGGCCCTCCTGAAGCTGAAGATGACGAAGCCCACTGGCGCCGCCGTCGGCTCTTTGGACCCGCTTCCCTACGTCGGCACGTTCTAAGTTCCCCATTTTCTTGTCTTGGCATTTTCCGGCGCTTCTGATAGAAAGAGGGCGTGTGAGGAGGCCTTCATGCGCCGGTCGAAACGAGCTCTCCTAAATACCCTGCCGGGCGTCCTGTCTGCCGCGGTCGTGCTGACGGTCTGCGTCGCGCTGGCCGCCAAGCCCTCGAGGGCCACGGACGAGGACCTGATCAGCGGTATCGGCCTGACGCATCTTACGGTCTATAACCAGCGTCCGGCCCCCGACGGGAAGATGTCCGGGTCTCCCCACATCCACGCCGTGACGGACGAGGGCTATTACGTCATGAGCGGCAAGGGCAGCGTCGAGCTCCACGATCTCGAGAGCGGCTTCCGGACGGTCGATCTCTCGCCCGGCCGGTACGTCCAGTTCCCCCCGGCCGTCCTCCACCGCCTGGTGAACGCGGACAGTCTCGTCCTCCTCGTGGTCATGGGCAACGCCGGTCTGGCCGAACGCGGAGACGCCCGCATCTACTTCGGGCCGGCGGTCGACGATGATCCGGCCGAGTTCGCCCGGCTGACGGGACTCGCCCGAACGATGGGTCTCAAGGGCGCCCTCGACCGGCGGGACGCGGCCGTTCGCGCCTACACCGGGCTCCTCGAGCTGTGGACGAAGGACCGGGCCGGCTATTTCCGCGAGCTCGAAAGGTTCATCGGCGTCCACATGAGATCGGCGCAAACGCTCCGTCCCGGCTTTTCGGAAGCGGTCGAAGCGGGCCCGGTGGCCTGGGGAGAGCGTTTCCGGCAGAGGCTCGCGAACCTGCCGGGGACGACCGCGGGCGCGCCGCCCGTCGTTCACGTGCCGGAGGGCGCGCCGACCCTCGGGATGTGCGGCATCTTGCGCCCGGTGACCAGGCTCGAGCCGGTCGGACCGGCCAAGGACGCTTCCATATCGAAATAGGGGACGAGCCGTGCCCGCAGATCCCCCCGGCACCGACACCGACCTGCGCCGGGGTTTGCCCATGGCCGGGGCCCGCGATCCGGAAGCCATGGAGCGCGAGAAAGCCCGCCTCAGGGAGATCGATGCCCGACCAGGCCTGTGGCGGCGCTGGCGCGGCTACTGGTCCCTGAGCGGCCCGGGCTGGGTCCAGAGCGCCCTGACCCTGGGGGCGGGCTCTGCCGGATCGTCCATCTTCGCCGGCGCGGTCTACGGCTACGACCTGCTCTGGCTCCAGCCGGTCGCCATGTTCCTCGGCGCCGTCATGTTCGCGGCCATCGGCCATCAGGTCCTGGTCACGCAGGCCCGGCCGTACGATGCTTTCCGCAAGAAGCTCCATCCCGCCCTGGCCTTCGCCTGGGGCGGCGTCGTGCTGGTGGCGTCCGTCATCTGGCAGTTCCCCCAGTACGCGCTGGCCACGAGCGTCGCCCGCGACATTTTCGACGTCGCCGGGCTCGACGTGCCGCG
>JBGSUG010000111.1:0-8893 GCA_041736225.1 Candidatus Aminicenantales bacterium
TGGACGAAGGCCCGCTTCGCCCCCGGCCTCCTTTGGAGCAACGTCCGGATCGCCCTGCGGCGCCTGCGGCTCCAGAAGGCCCATTCCCTCATCAATATCGGAGGTTTATCCCTGGGCCTGACGACTTGCCTCCTCGTTTTCCTCTGGGTCCAGGACGAGACCGGCTACGACCGCTTCCACGAGAAAGCGGCCTCTATCGCCCAGATCTACAACGTGTTCGAGCGCGGCGGCGAAAGCATGGTCCACACGGGATCATTCTATCCCTTGGCGGCCGCCCTTAAGGCGGAATGTCCGGAGGTCGTCGAGACGGCCCGGATCCAGATCGAAACGGGCCTGAGCATCCGGACGGAAGGCCAGACGTCCAACACGGACGCCGTAGCCCTGGCCGACCCGTCCGTGTTCAGGATCTTCACCTTCCCCTTCGTTCTCGGGGACGCCGCGACGGCCTTGGACGACAAGTTCGCCGTCGTTCTCACGGAGCGCATGGCCCGCAAATACTTCGGCGCGAGCGATCCGATCGGGCGGACTCTCCGCGTCAACGGGGAGTTCGACGTTCGGGTCAGCGCCGTGATCCGGGACGTCCCCGCCCAGTCCTCGCTCCGCTTCGACGCCGTCGTTCCGTTCGCCCTCCAATTCGCGCCCTCGTTCCAGGAGCCGACGCACTGGGGCGGCAACCCGCTCGAGACTTGGGTCCTCCTCTCTCCCGGCGTCGAGCGGAGGTCCCTCGAGGAGAAGATCACGGCTGTCGCCGCCCCGCATTTCAAAGAGGCTGCCGGGCGGGTCGACTTCCGCATCCAGCCGCTTCTCCGGAAAAGGCTGTATGCCCCCGACGGGCCGGGCCTCATCCGGTTGATCCTCCTTTTCTCCGGAGCGGCCCTATTCATCCTGGCCCTGGCCTGCGCCAACTTCACCAACCTCAGCACGGCCCGGGCGACGGCGCGGGCGAAGGAGATCGGGGTTCGCAAAGCCGTGGGCGCCCGGAAGTCCGACATCGTCCGGCAGTTCCTGGGCGAATCGCTGGCGACGGCCCTCCTGGCCCTCGGGGCGGCTGTTCTTCTCGTGGCCCTGCTCCTTCCCGCCTTCAACTTGATCGCGGGTAAGACGCTCGCCTTCGGCGCCGTGCTCAAGCCATCGAGCGTCGTCGGTTTCCTGGCCATCGCCCTGATCGCCGGGCTGGCGGCCGGCGCTTACCCGGCCTTGGCCCTGTCGTCGTTCCAGGCCAGGAACGTCCTGGCCGGCCGCGCCGGGAGCGGACTTCGCCACTCGGCCGGATTGCGGAAGGGGCTCGTCGTCTTCCAGTTCGCCCTGTCGCTCGTCCTCGTCCTCGGCACGGCGGTCGTCGGCCGCCAGCTCGCCTTCATCAAGTCCAAGGACCTGGGCTTCGACCGCCGCGGTCTCGTCGTCCTGCGACTGGGGCCGGCGCTCGCCGCCGGATTCGAGGGCCTCAGGTCCGAGCTCCTGGCCCGCCCGGGCATTGTCGGCGTGACGGCCGGGCTGCAGAATCCCGTCAACATCGGCTCGACGGTCTTCGGCTCGTCCCTCGACTGGCCGGGGAAGGACCCGGCCGCGAACGTCACCTTCAACTGGGACTACGTCGACTACGACTACTTCGAGACCCTGAAGGCGTCTTTCATCGCCGGGCGGCCGTTCTCGCGGGACTTCCCTTCCGACGCCCAGGGCGCCTTCGTCGTCAACGAATCCGCGGTCCGGCTCATGGGGCTCGCCGACCCCGTCGGACAGAGGATGCGGATGTTCCAACGAGAGGGCACGATCGTCGGCGTGGTCAAGGACTTCCACTTCCGGCCCCTGCGCGTCGCCATCCAGCCGATCGTCTTCGAGCTGCGGCCCTCGGCCAGGTCGTGGGCCTTCATCCGGATCGGCCCGGGAACGACGGCCGGGTCTATCGGGGCCATCACGGAGATGGTCAGGCGCCTCGACCCGGACACCGTGCCCCAGCCGGTCCAGTTCGACGATATGATGGTCCAGAGCCAGTACTTCGCGGAGCAGCGGATCTGGACCATCTCGAACTACCTCTCGGTCACGGCGGTCTTCATCGCCTGCATCGGCCTCTTCGGCCTGGCCTCGTTTCTGACGGAGCGGCGGACCAAGGAGATCGGCATCCGTAAGGTCATGGGGGCTTCGGCCTCGGGCCTGACGATGAGCCTGGCGCGCGAATTTCTGGTCTGGGTCGGGGCGGCGGTCGTCATGGCCCTGCCCCTCGCCTATTGGGCGACTCGGAAGATCCTGGGCATGTACGCCTACCGGGCGCCGTTCGGGGCCGGGGCCTTCGCGCTGGCGGCGCTGGCCATGCTGGCCCTCGCCGCGCTGACCGTCGGGGTGCAAACGCTGCGCGCGGCCCGGGCCAACCCCGTCGACTCAATGCGCTACGAATGAGACGGGAATGCGATGGGGGATGAGATGGGGGACATGTACCTTGGGTACGTGTCCCCGTTCTTGGTGAGGAGATAACATGTTCGACCTCGAGAAAGCCCTCGCCGGATGGAAACGGGCCATGCGCCGCAGCCCCTCGATCGAAGAGGGCGACCTGGCCGAGCTCGAGCGCTACCTGAGGGACAAGGTCGAGGATCTCGGCCGGCAGGGGCTGAGCGCGGAGGAGGCCTTCCGGAAGACAGAGGAGGAGTTCCGGCGGGCCGCAGGACTCGACGCCGCCTACGGGCACGTCCGGGCCGCGCGGCCCGCCCGGCGCTTCCCTTGGACGAAGGCCCGCTTCGCCCCCGGCCTCCTTTGGTCAAACATCCGGATCTCCCTGCGGCGGCTGCGCCTCCAGAAGGCCTACGCGGTCATCAACGTCGGCGGAATGGCGCTCGGCCTGGCCTGCACCCTGATGATCTTTCTCTGGGTCCGGGACGAGACGAGCTACGACCGGTTCCACGCCAAGGCCGACCGCATCTACCGCGTCGTGCTTTCGGCCTCGGACGACGGACAGCCCACCAACGCCAACGGCTCCTATGGCCTGGGCCCGGCCCTGAAGAAGGACTTCCCGGAGGTCGAGGAGACGGTCCGCGTCCGGAAGATGGAGCAGAACCCGAAGCGATACGTCGGCTGCGGGGACAGGAAGTTCTACGAGCCCCGCTTCTTCTACGCTGAGCCGTCCCTCTTCACGGTCTTCGAATTCCCACTGGTGCGCGGCGACGCGGCCACGGCCCTGCGCGACCCGGGCTCCGTCGTTCTGACCGAGGCCATGGCCGTCAAGTACTTCGGCGGCGAGGACCCGATCGGAAAGGTCATCGAGGCCGACACCTACAATGACGGCAAACCCATCCCCTTCCGGGTCACCGGGGTGGCGAAGAACGTCCCCCGCCAATCCCATTTCCACTTCGACTTCCTCGCCGCCTACAGCGGCCTGCGGGAAGATACGACTCGCCTCTCGGGCATGTACCAGCACTACACGTACGTCTTGCTCAAGGAAGGGGCCGAGCCCGAGGCCATGGCGCCGCGCTTCCTCGATTTCCTGAAGCGGAACTGGCAGGAGAACCCCTGGTACACGATCATCCTCCAGCCGCTGCGCTCGATCCGCCTGCGCTCGGGGCTGCGGTCCGAGCTCGAGCCGGGCGGGGACATCGCGGACGTCTACATCTTCTCCGCAGTCGCCCTAGCCGTGCTCTTGATCGCCTGCATCAACTTCATGAACCTGGCCACGGCCCGTTCGGCCAAACGGGCCAAAGAGGTCGGCATCCGCAAGGCCGTCGGCGCCCCGAGGTCCCAGCTCGTCCGCCAGTTCCTCGGGGAGTCGCTCGCGACGAGTGCCGTCGCGATGGCGGGGGGGTTCCTGATCGTGGCTTCGGCCCTGCCCTGGTTCAACAGGCTCACGGGCAAGGGGCTGACCATCGCCACGCTCGGGGAGCCCGCCGTTCTCCTCGCCGCGGCGGCGGTCGCGCTCGCCGTGGGCCTCGTCTCCGGCCTCTATCCGGCCCTGTTCCTGTCGAGGTTCCGGCCCGTCCAGACCCTCAGGGCCCAGGCCGGGCCGAGGGCGTCCGGGACCTTCCTGCGCCGGACCCTCGTCGTCTTCCAGTTCGCCTTGTCCATCGGGATCATCTGCGCGACGATGGTCATCCGCGACCAGATGACCTACATCCGGTCGCGGGATCTCGGCTTCGACAGAGACCAGATCCTGACCGCGCCTTTGAACGGCGAGGTCCGCGCGAACTACGACGCTTTCAGGAGCGAGCTCCTCAGGAACCCCGGCGTCGAGAACGTGACCACGTCCGCCTTCGTCCCGGCCGGCGGGAGTGCCCACTACAACCTGAATTTCGAGGGCGGGACCCAGGGGATCACGCAGGTCGTCTACATGGCCGACAAGGAGTTCGTCGCGACCTACGGGCTCACGCTCCTCGCGGGCCGGACGACCGAGCGGCCGCTCACGGAGGCTGGGCCGAACGAGCTCCTCGTCAGCGAGTCGAGCGTGCGGGAGGCGGGCTACGCCTCGCCGCAGGAGGCGCTTGGCAAGACGGTCGACCTCGAAGGGACGCCGGGGACCATCGTCGGCGTCGTCGAGGACATCTTCCTTTATTCCCTCCATCGCCCCCCCTACGCCATCGTCTATGCGGTGAGGGCGCCTGAGCGACTCAACTACCTGTCGGTCCGCATCGGCACCCGCGACGTGCCGGCGACGCTGGCTCACATCCGGAAGGTGTGGCGGACCATGGTCCCCTCCTACCCGCTGGACTACGCCTTCCTCGACGACAGCTTCGAGCGGCTGCACGACGCCGAGCGGCGGATGAGCGAGATGTTCTCCGTCTTCGCCTTCCTGGCCATCGCCGTCGCCTGCCTGGGGCTCTTCGGCCTGGCCGCCTATACGGCCGAGCAGAGGACCAAGGAGATCGGCGTGCGCAAGGTCCTGGGGGCGTCGTCGTGGAGCGTGTACTCGTCGCTCGCCCGAGAGTTCCTGAGATGGGTCGTCCTGGCCAACCTGGTCGCCTGGCCCCTCGCTTACTACGCCATGTCGCGGTGGCTCCGCAACTTCGCCTCGAGGATCGAGATCGGATGGGCGATCTTCCCGGCGGCCGCGGCGACGGCCCTGCTCATCGCCGCCCTGACCGTCGGCTCGCAGACCTGGCGCGCCGCCCGGGCCAACCCCGTCGACTCCCTGCGCTACGAATAAAGAGAGGGACATGATACCTATTTCCCTATTTCGCCTCGTCCGGAAATAGGGAAATAGGTATCATGTCCCCCATTTATTCCCCGAGCTGATCAACCTGGGGAAAGCGGTTAATACGGAGGCGGCGGAAGCCGGCGCCTCCTTCTCTCCCGACGGGTGATGCCGGGCCCGATGGGGACATGTCCCCGGTCAAGCGACGGCCGGAAAGATTGACTCCCCCCCCCGGGCAGGATATCATGGGTTTTTAAGCGGAAGCGGACCAAGCCTCCGCGGCGGGAAAAGATCACTCCTGAAAGCATATCACCATGCCTGAAAACGCAAGTTCCAAGAGCGCCGACCTGTCTGGGTTGAGGATCGACGACCGGGCCCGCTCGGACGGACGCGGCCGCCGGAAAAGGCGCCTCCTGGCCACGGCGGCCGTGGTCATCCTCCTCGTGACGGTCGTCCTACTGATGACGCGGAGGGGGGCCCCCCTGGTCGCGGTCGCCGAAGCCCGGCCCGGCGGCGATCCCGCGATGGCCACTCTCCTGAACGCGAGCGGCTACATCACCCCCCGCCGCAGGGCCACGATCGCGGCCAAGATAACGGCCCGGGTGGTCGATGTCTATGTCGACGAGGGCATGGTCGTCGCCGAAGGCCAGCTCCTGGCCAGTCTCGACGATTCGGACGCCCAGCGGCGCCTGCAGGCGGCCAGGGCCGAGCGCGGTGCGACCGCCGCGCAGATCGCCAGCTTCAGGGTAAACCTCGTCAATGCGGAGCGCGAATGGCGACGCCAAGAAGAGCTCAAGGCCGACGGATTCACCAGCGATCAGGCCATCGACCTGGCGCGAACGGAGGCCGACAGCCTGAGGGCCCAGGTCGCCGCTGCCGAGGAGCAGGTCAAGACGGCCGAGGCCCGGATCGCCCTGGCCCAGCAGGATGTCGACAATTGTACCGTCCGCGCGCCCTTCGCCGGGGTGGTCGTCTCCAAGGACGCCCAGCGCGGCGAGATGGTCTCCCCGCTCTCGGCCGGCGGAGGATTCACGCGGACGGGGATCGCCACGATCGTGGACATGGATTCGATCGAGATCGAAGTGGATGTCAACGAATCCTACATCGCCCGGGTGGAGCCGGGCCAGCGCGTCGAGGCCGTACTTGACGCCTATCCGGACTGGCGCATCCCGGCCAAGGTCCGGACGGTGATCCCGACCGCCGACCGCCAGAAAGCCACGGTCAAGGTCCGCATCTCTTTCGACAAGCTCGATCCCCGAATCCTGCCCGACATGGGGGTCAAGGTGTCCTTCCTGGCCGGCGAACAGGCGGCCGGGCGGCCCGCGGCGAAGGCCGTCATCCCCCGCGAGGCGGTGCGGACCCTCGATGGGCAGTCTGTGGTGTTCCTGATCCGCGACGGCCGGGTGGAACGGCGGGCGGTGAGCCTGGGGACCGAGACCGGCGGCGAGGTCGAGGTCACGGCCGGCCTGGCCCCCGGGGACCAAATCGTCATGGGCGGACCCGCGGATCTCCGCGACGGCCAGCGGATCAAGGTCAAGTGAGCCGGAGGTCATGATGGTGAGGATCGACGGAAAAGGGAATGGCTCCTGCCTCGTTTGCGTGCGAAACCTGGACAAGATCTATACGCGCGCCGGCGAGGACATTCACGTTCTCCAGGGGTTGAACCTGGAAGTCGAGGCGGGCGATTTCGTCGCCTTCATGGGTCCCAGCGGGTCCGGCAAGACGACGCTGCTCAATCTCCTCGGCGGCCTCGACCTGCCGACATCCGGGAGCATCGTGGTGGCCGGCGACGAGATCACGCATATGTCGGCCGGAAAGCTCACGGACTGGCGGGCCCGCCACGTGGGCTTCATATTCCAGCTGTACAATCTGATCCCGGTCCTGACGGCCTTTCAGAACGTCGAGCTGCCCCTGCTTCTCACCAAGCTGTCCAAGGCCGAACGCCGGAAGCACGTCGAGACCGCGCTCGCGATCGTGGGCCTCGCCGACCGCATGTCCCACTATCCCCGGCAGCTCTCCGGAGGCCAGGAGCAACGGGTGGCCATCGCCCGGGCCATCGTCGCCGACCCGACCTTCCTGCTCTGCGACGAGCCCACCGGCGACCTCGACCGCAAGGCCGCCGACGAGATCATGGAGATCATCGGCCGCCTCGTCAAGGAGTACGGCAAGACCGTCCTCATGGTCACCCACGACCCCCGCGTCGCCGAACGGGCCGGGGTCGTCCTCCATCTGGACAAGGGGGTCCTCGTCGAAGCGGCCGAGGCCGGGGGCCGGGCATGAAATTCTTCCGGCTTGTCTGGGCCAACCTGCGGCGCAAGAAGGTCCGGACGACGCTGACCATCGGGTCGTTCCTGGTCGCCCTCTTCCTGTTCGGGCTCCTGGCGGCCGTCCGGATGGGCTTCCGGGGCGGGGCCGACGCTGCGGGCGCCGACCGGCTGAACGTGATCAACCGGGTCTCCCTGATCCTGCCTCTGCCGTTTTCCTATCGGGACCGGCTCCTGCGCGTGCCCGGCGTCAAGGCGGTGACGCACGCCACCTGGTTCGGCGGCGTCTACAAGGACGAGCGCAATTTCTTCCAGCAGATCGCGGTGGACAAGGACACCTGGTTCGACGTCTATTCGGATTACTCCCTCACCGCGGAAGGCCGGGCCGCATTCCTTCGCGACCGGCAGGCCTGCGTCGTCGGGCGCAGCCTGGCCGACCGCTTCGGCTTCAAGGTCGGCGACCGCATCCCTCTCCGGGGCACCATCTGGCCGGGAAACTGGGAATTCAACGTGGCCGGCATCTTCGAGGGCAGCCGGGCCGACGCGGACACGAGCGGCATGTATTTCAGGTCCGATTACCTGGAAGAGCGACGGGCGTTCGGCAAGGGCACCGTCGGTTGGTACGTGGTCCAGCTCGTCAACCTGGACGACGGCCTGCAGGTCTCCCGGGCCATCGACGATCTGTTCGCCAACTCTCCCTTTGAAACCCTGACCCAGACGGAGAAGGCCTTCGCCGCCTCCTTCGTCAAACAGATGGGGAACATCGAGCTGCTCATCATGTCCATCGGGGCGGTCGTGTTCCTCACGCTTCTTCTCGTCACCGGCAACACCATGGCGATCGCCGTCCGTGAGCGATACGGCGAGCTGGCCGTCCTCAAGACCGTCGGCTTTTCGGGCCTGCGCGTCTTCGGGCTCATCCTCGCCGAAGCCGTGCTGATCGCCGGACAGGGCGGGCTTATCGGCCTCGCCCTGGCCAAGGCCGTCATCCCCGGCCTGTCCCGGGCCCTGCCGATGCTGGGCGTTCTCTATGTCTCTCCGCTCACGTTCGGCGCCGGGCTCCTCCTCGCCCTCGGCATCGGTACCGTGGCGGCGCTGTTGCCCGCGATCGGCGCGATGCGGCTCAGGGTCGTCGACGCCTTGAGGAGAGTGTGACATGGCCATCCCCATCGTCTACAACGTGCGCAGCGTGTTCAAGCGCTGGTCCTCGGCCATCGTCGCCGTGCTCGGCGTCGCCGGGACCGTGGGGGTCTTCGTCGCCATGCTGGCCATGGCCCAGGGCTTTCAAGCCACTCTCGTGGCCTCCGGGTCCCCCCGCAACGCCGTCGTCCGGCGGGCCGGCGCCGATTCCGAGATCGTGAGCTCCATCAGCCTCGAGGAGCTCCGGGTGATCGAGGACGCGCCGGGCGTCGGCCGCGACGCCGGCGGCCCGCTGGCCTCCGGGGAGGTCGTGGTCATCGCCGGATTCCCCCTGATCAAGACGGGCACGGACGCCAACGTCCAGGTGCGGGGCGTCTCGCCC
>JBGSUG010000100.1:0-16046 GCA_041736225.1 Candidatus Aminicenantales bacterium
GATCGGCGCGGCCACGTCACTCTCGGCAGCGCGGACATCGACCGGAGGCAGCACGGGCAGGCCCTCGACCGGCTCCACCCGGACCCCCGGCCTGACCAGCTCCATGCACGATTTCACGGGGATGCCGTCGGCCAGGACGAGGCACTGGGCGCACTGTCCGTTGGCACAGAAGATGCCCTGGGCCGCGCCGTCCTTGGCATGGTGGCCGAAGACGCGCACGCCGGCGGCGAACAGGGCCGAGGACAGAGTCTCTCCCGCGCGGGCTTCCATGGCTTGTCCTTTCCACGTGAAGGGGACCTGGACGGACGCGGGGATGGGCAGGATGGGGTGTTGCTCGATGCGGTGCATGGTCGGCCGTTCTCCTTGGCCTTCGTCGGGGCTTCCCGACAAAGGGCGGTATTATAGCACAAGGAAAATTTCCCAGGTAGAATTCGCTCGCGGTTGCTGTATAATCGCCGCGAGGACCATGAACGGAGGGCGTTTCGTCCGTACGGTTTCGGCGGGCTTGGCCTGTCTCGTCCTCCTCGAAATCCCCGTTGCGGCCCAGGACGCTCCCGTCCGCGAATTCCTGGAGGACGCGGGGCTCATCTGGACGGCGCCGTTCCGCATCAAGGAGAAGAACGTCGCGCCCCTCGTCGTCCTGACCGCGGCCACGGCGTTCCTCATCGCCGGGGACGGGGGGATCCGGGACGGATTTCAGGATTTCGTGTCCCGCCACACGTGGGTGAGCGGAACGGCGGATGCGATCGACGAGATGGGGAACCTCGGCGCCTGGGCCACGGCCGGCGCCTTTTTCGGTGCGGGGCTCATTTTCAAGGATCCCAAGGCGAAGGAGACGGGCTATCTCGCGGCGAACGCCATGCTCCAGACCTTCCTCGTCGACAACTTCCTCAAGGGCCTCACCGGACGGCAGCGCCCTTTCTTCGCGGACGGGGAGGACCGCTGGTCCGGCCCGGTGGGATTCTGGAAGCGGTTCGACAAAGGCGAAGCGGCCCGTTATGTTTCATTCCCGTCCGGCCATACGGCCAACGCCTTCGCGCTGGCGACCGTCGTGGCCATGCAGTATCGCGACGAACCCTGGGTTCCGGTGCTGGCGTATACGGTCGCCGCTTCTGTGGGGCTGTCGCGGATGGTACTGGACCGCCATTGGGCTTCCGACGTTCTCGTCGGCGCGGTCGTCGGACACTTCGTGTCCCGTCTCGTCGTCCGCAATCATCGCCGGCGCCAACGGCTCGTGCCGGCGCTGGCCTGCTCGGGACGGGCCGTCGTCTTGAGCCTATCGTACGATCTCGGTCCCGGCTTCCGATGAATATTTCGGGAAGCGGGGGAGAATAAGAACGACCGTGAAAAGGTGCCGGATCATGAGAATGCTGACCCCTTGTCTCTTCGTCCTGCTTTTCGCTTTGACCGCGGGCGTCACTTCGGGCCAGAGGACGGAAAAACCGGTCCTTCACGGCAGGGAATGGGTGGCCGTAACGGGAAAACCGCTGGCCGCGACCGCGGGCGCCATGATCTTCGCCAAGGGCGGCAACGCCGTCGACGCGGCCTGCGCCATGCTCGGCGCCGTCTGCACCATGTACGACGTCCTGAGCTGGGGCGGGGAGACCCAGGCCCTTATCTTCGATCCCCGGACGGGCAAAGTCATCGGGCTGAACGCCCTGGGCGTCGCCCCGACGGGAGCGACACCCGAATTCTACAAGTCGCAGGGACACGAGTATCCGCCCGAGTACGGCGCCCTGTCCGCCGTGACCCCGGGCACCCCGGGCGGACTTCTGACCATGCTCGCGGAGTACGGGACGATGGGCCTGGCCGAGATCCTGGATCCCGCCATCCGCATGGCCGAGGGCTATCCCATGGACGGGGAAACGGCGAACTCCATCGAGAAGCACAAGGACCGGATCAAGTCCTGGCCTTACGCGCGCGCGGTCTTCCTGACCCATCCGGGCGGGGATAGGGAGGCGCCGGAGGCGGGCGAGCTTTTCCGCCAACCGGACCTCGCCGCGACCCTGAAGAAGCTCGTCGAAGCCGAGCGGGCGGCCCTGGCGGCGGGAAAGACCCGGAAAGAGGCCATCTACGCCGCCTACGACCGTTTCTATAAAGGAGACATCGCCCGGGAATTCGTCCGGGGCTCGGCGGAACAGGGCGGCCTCATCACCCTGGCCGACATGGCCGCCTGGAAGGTCCGGCTCGAGGAGCCCGTCTCGACGAGCTACAAGGGCATCGAGGTCTACAAGCTGACCAGCTGGGTCCAGGGGCCCGTGATGCTGCAGGCCCTGAACATGCTGGAGACGATCGACCTCAAGGCCCTGGGCTTCAACAGCGCCGCCTATATCCACACGCTCTATCAGGTCATGAACCTGGCTTTCGCCGACCGGGATTTCTATTACGGCGATCCCTATTTCCCGCCCGAGGAGCCCCTTCGGGGCCTCCTGTCGAAGGAGTACGCCCGAAACAGGGTCAAGCTCGTCCGCGCCGACAGGAACGATCCCGACGTGAAGCCCGGCGACCCCTATCCCTTCGAGGGCAGGACCAATCCGTACCTCCGCCATCTCGACGGCTGGCTCGAGTGGGGACGGGGGGACGCCGCGGCGCTCGACCCGGGCCAGGCCGAGGCGGCCGAGGCCTCTTTCCGCTCCGGGACGACATCCATCCAGGCCGCGGACAAAGCCGGCTGGGTCGTCTCCGTGACGCCGAGCGGCGGCTGGATCCCTTGCGTCATCGCCGGGAGGACCGGCGTTGGCATGAGCCAGAGGGCCCAGAGCTTCGTGCTCGACGAGAGCCGGAATCCCTTCAACGTCATCGCGCCGGGAAAGAGGCCCCGGGCGACGCTGACGCCCGGCCTGGCCACGAAGGACGGCCTGCCGTACCTGTCCTTCGCCGTCCAGGGCGGGGACACCCAGGACCAGAACCTCCTGCAATTCTTCCTGAACATGGTCGAGTTCGGCATGAACGTCCAGGAGGCCTGCGAGGCCCCCAACATCACGAGCTATCAGATGCACGACTCGTTCGGCGCCCACAAAACCTTCCCGGGAAAGCTCGACGTCAACGAGAGCGTTCCGGCCGATGTCCGGGATACGCTCCGGTCGATGGGCTACGTCCTGTCGGCCAAGAAGCGGACGTCGGGGCCGATCAACGCCATCTTCTTCGACCGCGTCCACGGCACGTTCTGGGGAGGCAGCAGCAACTACGGCGAGGACTACGGCATCGCCTGGTAGGCGCCCCGGAGCCCGTTCTCCTCGCGGAAGGTGAGCCCGATTTCACCGCGGGCGGTGTTGTGCCGCGGCGCCGGTCCGGCTATCCTGGCCTATCCGGAAAGGCAGGGCCCATGACCTTCAACGACCTCCTCAAGCGAATGGTCGGTGAAAAGGCCTCCGACCTCCACCTCGTGGCGGGATTGCACCCTGCCCTCCGTATCCAGGGCGAGCTCCAGCCGCTCGCGGACATTGACCGGTTCACCCCCGACAGTCTCAAAGAGTTCGTTTTCGCGGCGCTGACCGTCCATCAGAGGAACATGTTCGAGAACGATCCGGCCAGCCGCAACGAGCTCGATTTCGGCTACGGCATTCCGGGCGTTGGCCGCTTCCGGGTCAATATTCACACCAGCCGGGGCAGTGTCGGGGCCTCGGTCCGGGCCCTGGCCGATCGCATCCCGGGGCTCGAGGAGCTCGGCCTTCCCCCGGCCTCGGCCGAGTTCACCCGGGCCAAACGCGGGCTCGTGCTGGTCACGGGACCGACGGGCTCCGGGAAGTCGACGACGCTGGCCGCCCTCGTCGACGCCATCAACCGCACCCGGCGCGACCACATCCTGACGATCGAGGACCCGATCGAGTACATGCACAACTCCAAGATGTCCTACGTCACCCAGCGCGAGGTCGGCGCGACGGGGGATACGCTGTCCTTCCGGAACGCCTTGAAATACGCCCTCCGCCAGGACCCGGACGTCATCCTGATCGGCGAGATGCGGGATTACGAGACGATCGGCATCGCCATCACGTCGGCCGAAACGGGCCACCTCGTCTTCGGGACCCTGCACACGGCGAGCGCGGCCCAGACCGTCAGCCGCATCGTCGACGTCTTTCCTACGGACCAGCAGCCCCAGGTCCGGACCCAGCTCGCTTCGACCATCCTCGGCGTCGTCTCCCAGGTCCTCGTGCCCCGGAGGGACGGGACCGGACGGGTGGCCGCCTGCGAGCTCATGATGGCCAACGCCGCCGTGCGCAACAACATCCGGTCCGGCAAGGTCGAGGCCATCTACCAGACGATCGGGACCTCGGCTTCCGAGGGCATGCAGACCATGGACCAGTCCCTGACCAAGCTCTGCCGCGAAGGCGTCATTGACTACGAGGCCGCCAGGCCCTATATTTACGAGAAGTCGACCCACGATTCGATCAAGACCCTGCGCCGGGCGTGCTGACACCGGACCCGGCCCGGGGGTCGGCGGAGGGGCCCCATGAAACACCTCGTCGTCCCGGCGGTCTTCTTGGCGCTGCCGTTCCTGGCCGCGCGGATCGGCTCGACTGAGGACCTTCCGGACGCGATCGCCGCGGCTGAATCGGTCGTCGTCCCGCCGGCCGTCGCGCCCAATTCGCACTACCCGTCGAACCGCGCCCCGCTCGCCGCGAGCCCCCTCGTCAAGTTGCCTCTCGGCGCGGTCGAACCCCGGGGCTGGATCATGGCCCAACTCCAGCTCATGCGGGACGGCTTCACGGGCCGGCTGGCCGAGATCAGCCGTTTTCTGGGGGACGACAGCGGCTGGATCACCATGAAAGGCCGGGGCTGGGAAGAGATGCCCTACTGGCTCAAGGGTTACGGCGACCTCGGCTACCTGCTCAAGGATGCCGCCATCCGCAAGGAGACCGAGCGCTGGCTCGGCCAGGCCTTCAAGTCCCAGGCGCGCGACGGATACTTCGGCCCGGTCGACAACCGGGCCGGGCCGGACCTCTGGCCGAACATGGTCATGCTGGCGGCCATGCAGAGCTTCTTCGAAGCCACGGGCGACCGCCGGGTGCTCAACCTCATGAGCCGCTACTTCCAGTTCGAGTTCCATCTCCCGGCCGAGGAGCTCCTGCCGGGAAGCTGGCAGAAGCTCCGGGGAGGGGAGAACCTCGAGAGCATCTACTGGCTCTACAACCGGACCGCTGAGAGCTTCCTCCTCGATCTCGCCCGCAAGCTCGCCGGCCGGACATCGGATTGGACGTCGCCCATCCTCTCGCCGGCCCGCGACCGGGATTGGCAGGAAAGCTCTTTCTACCACGGCGTCAACATCGCCATGGGCTTCCGCCAGCCGGCCGTTTATTTCCAGCAGTCCCGCGACCGGAACCTGATCGATGCCGTCGAGCGCAACTACCGCCTGGTGATGGACCGCTACGGCCGCCAGCCGGGGGGGATGTTCGGGGCGGACGAGAATATCCGGCCGGGCAAGGAGGATCCCCGCCAGGGCGCGGAGACCTGCACCATGGTCGAGTTCATGGCCAGCTTCGAGTCGCTGCTCAAGATCACCGGGGACACGGTCTGGGCCGACCGGGCCGAGGAAGTCGCGTTCAACTCCCTGCCGGCGTCCATGACGCCCGACCTCAAGGGCCTGCACTACTTCACGGCGGCCAACCTCGTCTCCTGCGACAGCAGCGGCGAGCACGATTTCCAGAACACGGGCCCGCTCGTGTCCTTCGATCCCCAAAGCTACCGGTGCTGCCAGCACAACGCGGCCTTCGGCTGGCCCTATCTCGCCGAGCACCTCTGGCTGGCCACCGCAGACAACGGCCTCGCGGCCGCGATCTACGGCCCGTCCGCGGTCAGGGCCAAGGTCGGCGAAGGGGCGGAGGTCGGCATCGCCGAGGACACGGCCTATCCCTTCGGAGACCGGGTCCTGCTGACGGTCTCCTGCGAGCGTCCGACGGCCTTCCCGCTCTACCTGAGGCTTCCCGGCTGGGCGAAAAGCGTCCGGATCGTCCTCAACGGCCACCGGATCGAAGGGGATCTCCGGGGCGGGCGATACGCGGTCCTGCGGCGGACGTGGCGACACGGCGACCAGGTCAGCGTGGAGTTCGCGCCGGAGATCGAGGTCGTCCGCTGGCCGTCCGTCCGCGGCGCCGCTTCGGTCCGCCGCGGTCCGCTCTGGTACTCCCTGAAGATCGGGGAGGAGTGGCGGCGCTACGGCGGCACGGACGACTGGCCCGCCTTCGAGGTCCTGCCCACGACCCCGTGGAATTACGGTCTCGTCCTGGAGGGGGGAGAGGCGGCCGGAGGCATCCGGCTCGTTTCGCGGCGCGCGCCCGCCTACCAGCCCTTCGCCCGTGACGCGGCGCCCATCGTTCTCTCGGCCAGGGCCCGACGCGTCCCCGCCTGGAGGGAGGAGGGGAGGATGGTCGGACCGGTCCCCGCGAGCCCGGCGGACGGAGAGGGACCGGTCGAAGAAGTCGAACTCGTCCCCATGGGCTGCGTCCGGCTGAGGATCTCGTCCTTCCCCGTTGTCAAAAATTGACAGCAGCTCCGAACTTCCTATATATAGGGGACGGAACAAATCCCAAGGAGGTCCGGATGTTCAAAGAATTCAAAGAGTTCGCCATGCGCGGCTCCGTCCTCGATATGGCCGTGGGCATCATCATCGGCGGGGCTTTCGGCACCATCGTCTCCTCGCTCGTCAAGGACGTTCTGATGCCGCCGATCGGCCTGCTCCTCGGCAAGGTCGATTTCGCCAATCTGGGCATCCCCCTGTCCGAAACGGTCAAGATCAACTACGGACTGTTCATCAACGCGATCATCAGCTTCCTCATCGTCGCCTTCTGCATCTTCCTGATCGTCCGGGCCATGAACCGGCTGAAGAAGAAAGAAGCCGCCCCGGCGCCGACGACGAAGGATTGTCCCTTCTGCGCCACGGCCGTTCCGCTCAAGGCCGTCCGCTGCCCCCACTGCACCTCGGAGATCAAATAGACGAGGTCAAAAGCTTCTGTGGCGTCCCGTCGCGCATGTTGACCGCGGTGCGGACGCCCGGGCCGGCCGAGAAACGGTGACGCCGAAGCAGAGGATGGCCGCGGCCATGTCGGGCGCCCTGCCCGACCGCGTGCCCGTGATGTGCCAGATGAGCGTCGGGCACATGCTCCTGCGGACGGGTATCCCGCCGTCCCGGTTCTGGCACTCGGTCCCGGACTTCGTCGACGGCCTCTTCGCGTTGAGGGCTCTTTACGCGTTCGACGGGATCCTGGTCAGCCTCCACGGACATGCGCCGGACTGGGAAAAGCGGATCGCGGGCTTCGATCGGGGCCCCGACGGGGAGCGTATCCGCTGGAAATCCGGAAATTCGACCTTCTTTCCCTCCGACGATCTGCCCGTCTTCCGGTCCGCCCGGTCCGCCGCCCCGCCGGATTACTCGGGTTTCGATCCCGCGTCCCTGCCGCCGCGCGTCGGCTACATCCCCGTTTCGCAGGGCCTGCGCTTCGCCCTGGACCCGGAACACCTCTACGACGCCGTCGTCGCGGTCGCCCGCCGGGCGGGCCGCGACTTCTCCGTCCACGGCGAGGTGACTTCGCCCCTCGATTACTACCTCGATCTCTTCGGCTTCGAACAGGCCATGGTCGGACTCCTGGAAGATCCCGCCCGGGCCGCCGCGATCCTGGACCGGTTCACGGACGGGATCGTCGCGATCGCCGAAGGATTGGCCGCCTCCGGGGTGGACGCCGTCAAGATATCCTCGCCCTTCGCCGGGGCGGGCTTCCTGTCGGCGGCCTTCTACCGGACCTTCGTCCTGCCTCATGAGGGCCGCATCGCCCGGGCTGCGGAAGCCCTGGGTGTCCGGGCCTACATCCACACCTGCGGCGACATCCACGACCGGCTCGAGCTCATGGCCGGTTCCGGAGCTTCGGGGATCGAGTGCCTCGACCCGCCGCCGCTCGGCCGCGTCGATCTTGCGGACGCCAAGGGCCGCATCGGTTCCCGGATATTCATCAAGGGCAACATCGATCCCGTCCACGTCCTGCTCGCCGGGGATCCGGAATCGGTCCGGGCCGACGCCCGCCGGCGGCTGGCTGCGGGCAAGCCCGGCGGCCGCTTCATTCTGAGCTCGGCCTGCTCGATCGCCCCCCGCACACCGGAGGAAAACGTCCGGGTCCTGGCCGAAGTCGCCGAAGCGGAGGGCGTTTATTGAGTTGAATCCCCGGGCCGACCTGGTTTATAAAAGACCTTCGGATCTTTCGTAGCCCGGAGGAGCATCCATGAAGAAGATCGTCGTATTGGGAGCGGGCATGGTCGGGCGCGTCATGGCCTCCGACCTCACCGGCGAATTCGAAGTGACCTCTGTCGATTTCAATCCGGCCAACTTGAGCCGGCTCGAGGGGATCCCGGTCCGGACGGTCCGAGCCGACCTGGCCTCCGAGCCGGCCGTCCGCGAGATCGTCAGCGGCGCGGACCTCGTCGTCGGCGCGGTCCCGGGCTCCATGGGTTTCGCCACCCTGAAGGCGGTCATCGCCGCGGGCAAGGACATCGTCGACATCTCGTTTTTTCCTGAAGACGCCTTCCTTCTTGACGAGGCCGCCCGGGACGCGGGCGTCACGGCCGTCGTCGACTGCGGCGTCGCCCCGGGGATGGACAACATGATCCTCGGCTACCACGCGGCCCGCATGGCGGTGGGCAGCTTCGAATGCTACGTCGGCGGCCTGCCCTTCCGGCGGGAATTCCCGTTCGAATACAAGGCCCCGTTCTCGCCGGCCGACGTCATCGAGGAATACACACGCCCGGCCCGCTACGTCGAGAACGGCCACGTCGTCGTCCGGCCGGCGCTCTCGGACGTCGAGCTCCTCGATTTTCCGGAGGTCGGCACGCTCGAGGCCTTCAATTCCGACGGCCTGCGCTCGTTGCTTAAGACGATGAAGGTCCCCAACATGATCGAGAAGACACTGCGCTACCCGGGCCACGTCGACCGCATCCGGGCCCTGCGCGCGGGCGGTTTTTTCGACGCCGGCGAGATCGAGGTCCGGGGCGTCCGCGTCCGGCCCATCGACGTGTCCTCGGCCGTCCTCTTCAAGCACTGGCACCTCGGGGAGGAGGACGACGAGTTCACGGTCATGCGCATCGTCGTGGCCGGCCACGAGAACGGCCGGCCCAAGCGCTATGCCTACGACCTTTTCGACCGCCGGGACAGGACGACGGGATTTTCGTCCATGGCCCGGACGACGGGGTTCCCGGCGACCGCGGTGGCCCGCCTCATCCTGTCCGGACGGCTCGGCCGCAAGGGCATCGTCCCGCCGGAGTCCATCGGCGCCGACGAGGCCTCTTTCCGGGCCGTCATGGACGGGCTCGCCGCCCGGAACGTCGTCTACAGGGTATCCGAAGCTTGAGAACGACAGACAAGGAGGACCTCCTATGACGCGCAAATCCGCCGTTTCGATCCTGATCCTGGCCTGTCTCGCCGCGGGACCTGCAGTCCTTTCGGCCCAAGACAAGGCCGCGGGCAAAGGTAAGGCGGCCGCCGCCGCGCCGGTCGCCGCCGACGTCGTTCTGAAAGCGATCGACTTCCGCTCTATCGGGCCGACCCAGCAGAGCGGCCGGTTCGTCGACTTCGCCGTCCCCCTCCAGAGACCGAACACCTTCTACGCGGCCTCGGCGAGCGGCGGATTGTGGAAGACCGAGAACAACGGCCAGACCTTCGAGCCGCTCTTCGATAACGAGAAGGTCTTCTCGATCGGAGACATCGCCGTGGCCCCGTCCGACCCCGACATCCTCTGGCTGGGCTCCGGCGAGGCCAACAACTCCCGCTCGACCTATTGGGGCGACGGCGTCTACCTGTCGAGGGACGCCGGCAAGACCTGGACGAACACGGGTCTCGGCGAGACCCATCACATCGGGCGCATCGTCGTTCACCCGAAGGACCCGGGCACCGTCTACGTGGCGGCCCTCGGGCACCTCTACTCCGAGAATCCCGAACGCGGCGTTTTCAAGACGGCCGACGCCGGGAAGACCTGGTCCAAGGTCCTCGAGATCGTCGTCGACGGGCGCTTCGTCGGCGCCGTGGACCTGGTCATGGACCCGTCCGATCCGGAGACCCTCTACGCGGCCTCGTACGACCGCTTCCGCAAGCCCTGGACCTGGGGGATCGGAGGGCCGGGCTCCGGCATCCATAAGACGACCGACGGCGGCAAGTCCTGGACGAAGCTCACGGCGGGCCTGCCGGGCGGCATCATCGGCCGCATCGGTCTCGCCGTCTACCCCGGTAATCCGAAGATCCTCTACGCCGAGATCGAGAACGGCAACAAGCCCGGCCTGGCCCCCGCCGACCGCTATCGTGAGGTCCTCGAGGGCAAGTCGAGCGCGGGCATGATCGACGGCGAGATCTACCGCTCCGACGACGCCGGGGCCACTTGGGCCAAGGTCAGCCCGGAGAAGCGCTCGATCGGCGGCAATCCAGGATATTATTACGGCCAGATCGTCGTCGACCCCAACGACGCGAACGTCGTCTACATTCTGAGCGTCGGCGTCCTGGCCAGCCGCGACGGCGGCAAGACCTGGACCTCGCCGTTCCGCTTCGGCGGCGACAACCACGCCCTCTGGATCGATCCCGCGGACAGCCGTCACATGCTCCTCGGCTATGATCACGGCCTCGGCGTGAGCTGGGACGGAGGCAAGAACTGGTACCACCCCGATTTCCTGCCCCTGGCCCAGTTCTACGCCATCGACTTCGACATGTCCTATCCCTACCGCGTCGCGGGCGGCCTCCAGGACAACGGCAACCTCATGGGCCCGAGCACGAAGGTCGGCGGCGGGGGAGGCTACGGCGGGAGCGGCAGCGCGTCCGGGCCGCCCATACGCCTCGAGGACTGGTTCAATCTCGGCGGCGGCGACGGCATGTACAACGTCTTCGACCGGGCGACCAACCGCACGATCTACAACGAATCCCAGTTCGGCCCGCTGGCCCGCATCGATCTCACGACCGGCGAATCGAAGAGCATCGCCTACCAGCGCCTCAAGCCGGAGACGCGCTGGAACTGGTGCGCCCCCATCCTCGTCTCGGCCCACAACAACGAGACGGTCTACCACTGCGGCAACATCGTGGTCATGTCGACCAACCGCGGCGAGTCCTGGACCGAGATCAGCCCCGACCTCTCGACCAACGATCCGGCCAAGCTCACGGTCGGGGGCAAGGGCGGTGACGGCAACATCCAGTACTGCACCATCACCACGTTCGACGAGTCGCCGCTCGTGCCGGGCCTGCTCTGGGCCGGCACGGACGACGGCAACGTCTGGGTCACCCGGGACAACGGCAAGGCCTGGACCAAGCTCAACGACAGCATCCCCGGCCAGCCCGGATATTGGGTCAGCCGGGTCGCCGCGTCCCCTTCGGACCCGGGAACGGCCTACATCAGCTACACGGGCTTTCGCAACGACGACTTCCGGCCCTTCCTTTATAAGACGACCGACTACGGCGCCACCTGGACCTCTCTCGCGGCCGGCCTGGCCGAAGGGCCCGTCAACGTCGTCCGCGAGGACCCCAAGAACCCGAACCTGATCTTCGCCGGCACCGATTTCGGCGTCTACGTCTCGTTCGACGGCGGCCGGGCCTGGCACAAGATGAAGTACGACCTGCCGACCCAGCCGGTCCACGACCTCAAAATCCATCAGCGCGAGGCCGACCTCATCGTGGCCACGCACGGACGGGGCGCCTACATCGCGGACATCAAGCCCCTCCAGGAGCTCTCGCCCGCCGTGCTGGCCTCCGGCGTCCATCTCTTCTCGACCCAGCCTGGTATCCGCTGGATCGGACAGGACCGGCGGGAATCGAGCGCTTCGAATTTCGCCGGAGAGAGCGAGCCCCCCGGAGTGGCCGTCTCCTATCTCCTCAAATCCAAGCCCAAGGAGGGGGTCAAGGTCCGGGTCTACGCCGGCACCCTGCTTCTGAACGAGATCCCGGGTAAAGCGGAGGCCGGGCTCAACACCGTCGTCTGGAACATGACCGGCCGGCGCGAGCGGACGCCCGAGGAGACGGAGGCCGCCCAGACGATGGCCCGGAGGGCCAGGGAGGCCGGGGCCGGCGGCGCCGCGGGCGTTTCTAATTTCGCCGCCTTCGCGGTCCAGCCCGGGGAGTACCGCATCGAGCTTGTCGTCGACGGCAAGACGCTGTCCACGCCGGCCACGATCCTCCGGGACCCGCGCTACTGAGGACCGCCGGTTGTAAAGCGGCTTTACACAGCCCCCGGGGTTGGTTTCGCGCTGCCCAAGTGCCGGTCTGGCATGGGAGTTGCAGTGCAGGCGGGTAGTTCCATGCTGGAGCTCAAGGGCGTCTCTAAAAAGTTCTCGGCCTTCACGGTCGTCAATGAGGTCAGCTTCACGGTCGAGCCGGGGGAGGTCCTGGGCTATCTCGGCCCGAACGGCGCCGGCAAGACGACCACGATCAGGATGCTGGCCGGCCTGCTCGAACCGACCCGGGGCGAGATCCTTTTCGACGGCCGGGACATCCGTTCCGATCTCCGAAATTACAAGAGCCGGATCGGTTACGTCCCGGAACAGTCGGAGATCTACCCGCACCTCGGCGCTTTCGACTACCTCCGCATGGTCGGCCGCCTGCGCGGCCTGGCCGAAACGGAGATCCGGGCGAAGGCCATGGCCTTCCTCCGCGTCTTCGACCTCGAAGAGGACATGCACAATCCCATCGCCTCCTTTTCCAAGGGCATGCGCCAGAAGGTCCTCCTCGCGGCCGCCCTGCTCCACGACCCCGACATCCTGCTCCTCGACGAGCCCCTCTCCGGGCTCGACGTGACGGCCGCGCTCGTCGTCCGCGACCTCATCCGCCGGCTGGCCGCGGAGCGGAAGATCATCATCTACTCCTCCCACGTCCTCGAGGTCACCGAGAAGATCTGCACCAAGGTCATCATCCTCCACAAGGGAAAGGTCGTGGCCAACGACTCGGTCGAGAGCCTCCGCCACCTCATGCACCTGCCCTCGCTCGCGGACATCTTCAGCGAGCTCGTCCTCCACGAGGACACCGACGAGGTGGCCGGACGGCTGGTCCGGGCCATGAAGGGAACGGCCTAGGCCGATGGGCGGGCTGCGGACCGAGCTCGGGCAATTCTCCCTCCTGACCCGGCATTTCTTCGGCCGGATGTTCCGCAACGAGACGGTCGATTTCGAGGACCAGATGAAGGAGAAGCTCATCGTCTCCCTCGCGATCCTGGCCGTCTTCTTCTTCTGGGCGTCCGAGCTGATGCTCTTCAAGTACCACTTCGTGCCCGACATCGGCCGCTCTTGGCAGGAGAAGAGCTACATCTACACCCTGATGATGCTGGTCTTCGGCGTCGTCACCCTGCTCGAATGGGACGTCCTCTTTCCCGACCGCCGGGACTTCATCAACCTGACGCCCCTGCCCGTTCGCCTGCGGACGGTTTTCTCGGCCAAACTGGCCTCCTTCATCCTCTTCGTCGCCCTGTTCTCGACCGCCATGATGAGCCTTTCGTCCGTGCTGTTCTCGATCTACCTCACGCAGTGGCGGGCCGAGAGCGTCGCCCTGGCCGTGCGCTATGTCGTCGCCCACCTCGCGGCGGGTTTCGCGGCCTGCCTCGCCGTCTTCTTCGCCGTCGTCCTCCTCCAGGTCCTGCTGGCCGCGTTCCTTCCTGCGGGACTCACCAAGCGGGCCGCGCTCGTCGTCCGTTTCGCCCTCATCGCCGGACTCCTGTTCCTTCTCTTCAGCTTCTTCGCCGCCCCGTCGATCGTCGGGCGGGCGTTCCAGGACCTGGACATGTTGAAGGAGTCGCGACATCCCTTCGTTTTCCGTTTCCCGCCCCTCTGGTTCGTCGGGCTCTACGAGGTCCTGCTGGGCACCCGCGACTCCGTTTTCGAGGCCCAGGCGCGGACCGCGGGGCTCGCCGTAGCCCTGGCCGCCGCCGCTTTCTTTTGTTCGAGCGCCTTGAGCTACCGCCGCCACGTCGTCAAGACCCTCGAGGTCCGGAAGGGCCGACCGGCATTTTCCCGGGTCCGCGATTCCTGCCGGCGGATTCTTGATGCGGCCCTGTTCCGGGCGCCCGAGGAGCGGGCCGTCCACGGCTTTTTCTCCGAGACGCTGAGATCGAGCCCGTCTCACCGGATGTCGCTCGTCTATTACCTGGCCGTCGGGACGGCGCTCGTCTCCATCCTCCTCGCCGCAAATCGGAGGTCCTTGCGGATCCTGACGCCGGAGAACGGGCTCTTCCTCGTTCTCCCGATTCTCCTGGCCTTTACCGTCCTGGCCGGGATCCGGGTCGTCGTCGACCGGCCGGCCGCGCTCGAGGCCGCATGGATCTTCCGGCTGACCGAGACGGGGCGGACAGGCCTCTACGTCTCCGGCCTCAAAAAGACCGTCATCTTCGGATTCATCGTCCCGATGTTCTGCGGTGTCTTCGCCGTCCACGCCATGCTCTGGGAGGCTTGGACGGCCATCCTCCACGCCGTTTTCGGGCTGGTCGTTTCGTGTCTGTGTGCCGAAGCGGTTTTTTACCGCTACCGGAAGATCCCTTTCGCGTGCTCCTGGGTGCCGGGAAAGCTGAAGCTCCAGTTCACCGCCGTTCCCTGGCTCATCGGTATCCTGCTGGCCGGGACGGCGCTGGCCGCCGTCGAGAGATCCATCCTCGGCGGGCCTTCGCGCGGCCTCGTCTTCCTGGGCGTGGCAGCCGCGGCCTGGGGGGCGCTCAGGGTGGGGAACAGGCGTTTCTATCGGGAAAACGGCCTGCTCTTCGAGGAAGAACCCGAGGCCGCGATGATCGGGTTCCCGGCCGCGGATTGAAAGTTCTTTTCTTCTCCCGTTTCTGATACCCTATCCCGCGGAGGAGGCCTCCATGCCTTACACCGTCGACGATGTCATCGGGCGGATCGATCGGTTCCCACGGGTCGATCTCATCCACCGTCCGACGCCCCTGCGGAAGCTCGAGCGCCTGTCGGCCCGGCTCGGCGGTCCTGAGATCTACGTCAAGCGCGACGACATGACCGGCCTGGCCTTCGGCGGCAACAAGTCGCGCAAGCTCGAGTTCATCGTCCGCGACATGCTCGAAAAGAAGGCCGACGTCGTCGTCACCTGGGCCGGCGTCCAATCCAACTGGTGCATGCAGACCGCGGCGGCGGCCAAGACCTTCGGCATCAAGCCCGTGCTGGTCCTCTTCAAACAGGCCGATCAGCCGGCCACGGCCGACGGCAACGTGCTTCTCGACGTCATCCTCGGTGCCGACATCCGCTTTCTCCCGGTCGAAAAAGGCCAGGTGATCAAAGCCCCCCAGGCCATGGATATTCTCCAGGAGGTCGGCCGGGAGATGAAGGGCCGCGGGCACACGCCCTACCTCGTCCCCGTCGGAGGCTCGCTCGTCCGGGGGGACATGACGGCGCCCCTCGGCGCGGTGGCCTATGTCGATGCTTTCGCCGAGATCCTCGGGCAGATGCGGGCCGGCGGGGCCGAGCCCGACTACATCGTCCACGCCACGGGATCGGGCGGGACCCAGGCGGGCCTTGTGGTCGGCGCGCGGGCCCTGACTTCGGGCTGCCGCGTCCTCGGCATCAGCGTTTCGGAACCCAAGGGACCTTTCTCCGAGATCGTCCTCGAGATCGCCCGGGCCACGGACGACGCCCTCGGCCTGGGGCTCGAGATCCATCCCGGCGACGTCGTCGTCTTCGACGAGTACCTCGGCGAGGGCTACGCGAAAGTCGATCGGGCCGTGGCCGAGGTCATCCGCCTGGTCTTCCAGACCGAAGGGATCGTCCTCGATCCGGTCTACACCGCCAAGGCCATGATCGGCCTCATCGACCTCGTCAAGACCGGCTTCTTCAATCCGACGGACAAGATCGTCTTCGTCCACACGGGGGGGACCCCGGCCCTCTTCCCGTACCGGGAGAAGATCTTCGGCTTCCTGATGGACAGGGCCTAGGCGCTCAGAACAGCCGGGCCAGGCCCGACTCGAGTTCGGCCAGCGGGAAGCGGTGGATCTCGATCGGCGCCGATTCCAGGGCGGCCGGTGTCTTCAGGCCGCTGCCGGTGAGGACCAGGACGGTCGCGCCGCGTCCCTCGTCGATCTTCCCGGCCGCGGCGAGCTTCCGGAGCGCAACGA
>JBGSUG010000112.1:0-3961 GCA_041736225.1 Candidatus Aminicenantales bacterium
GCCCCTGCCGTTCGCGCCCGGCCCCGCCGGGGCGCCGGCGCTGCATGATGCCCGCCCAGGGCATCTGGAGCGGGTCGAAATAGGGCCGGGACATGCTGATGGCGATGACGCCGAGGGCCCCCTTCTGGGTGGCCCCGCCGTAGGTCATCATCAGGTTGCCCTCCGTCACGGCGATCTTGCCTTCGACCTTGGCCTCGGCGATCTCCTTGGTCGTCCCGCGGCCGATCCAGACAAGATCGGCCGTGACGTCGGCCGGGGCGCTTCCCGCGGCCAGCATGGGCAGCATATCGTGGATAGAGGCGATCTTCTGGCGTTCGGGCTTCGTCTCCCAGAGCTCGCCCTTGACGGCCACCCAGGCCTGGCCGCCCGGGAACGTCACGACGTCGATCCCGGCCAAGCCGTAGCTTTCGAGCTTGCGGACGACGACCCGGGTCTCGAAGAAACGGCCCTTGTATTCGTCGTCGAAACGCTCCCGGTTGAAGGCGTTGATCTCGGCGACGGTGTTCCAGGCGGACTCACCGGAGGCCTCTCCGACGATCTCGTCCATCTGGGCCTTGGGCAGGAACGTCCAGTAGATCCAGGGTGTGTACTGGGCCGAGGCGACCGCCGCCAGGGCCACGATCAGGGCGCAAGCGGCGACCGGCGCGAGCTTCTTGGTCATCGGGGACTCCTCTCGGGATGGACCAACCCGGCAAAAAGGGGCTTTTCGATCCGGGCCATGAAAAATGCTTATATATCAAAAGCCGCCGGACGGTCAACCGCTCCCTCCCTGCCGCCCCTCTGCGGCGCCGGCCGGGTCCCCGGAGCCGGAAGGGGCTGGACATTCGGGGCCGTTCCGATTACCATCGGCGGACAGAACCGACCTACGGCAGAGAACGGAGGAACTCCATGAGCGGTCTCCTCGACAAGGAACGGATCGTCGCCGGGCCGGGTTTCAACCGCTGGCTCGTCCCCCCCGCCGCGTTGGCGATCCATCTCTCGATCGGCATGGCTTACGGCTTCAGTGTCTTCTGGCTGCCCCTGAGCCGGGCCATCGGCATCACCCAATCCGCGCCGGGCGACTGGAAGATCAGCACGCTCGGCTGGATGTACACGCTCTTCTTCGTCTTCCTCGGCTCTTCGGCGGCCGTCTTCGGCCGCTGGCTCGAGCGCAACGGGCCGCGCAAGGCCGGCGTCGTGGCTGCGTTCTGCTGGGGAGGCGGCTTCTTCATCTCCGCCCTGGGCGTCCACCTCCACCAGATCGCCCTGCTCTGGATCGGCTCGGGAGTCATCGGCGGCTGCGGTCTCGGTCTCGGCTACATTTCGCCGGTGTCCACCCTGATCAAGTGGTTCCCCGACAAACGGGGCATGGCCACGGGCATGGCCATCATGGGCTTCGGCGGCGGGGCCATGATCGGCGCCCCGCTCGCAGACAAACTCATCAAGCTCTACGCCACGCCGGCGTCGGTCGGGGTCAAGGAGACCTTCCTCACGATGGGAGCGATCTACTTCGTGGCCATGCTGGTCGGCGCCTTCCTCTACCGCATCCCGCCGGCGGACTGGAAGCCGGCCGGATGGACCCCGCCGGCCAAGAAGGCCGGGGGGATGATCACCCACGGCCACATCCACATCGACGCCGTTCACAAGATCCCGCAGTTCTGGCTCCTCTGGGCCGTCCTGTGCCTGAACGTCAGCGCCGGCATCGGCATCATCGGCATGGCCTCGCCCATGCTCCAGGAAGTCTTCGGCGGCAGGCTCATCGGCCTCGACGGACCGTTGGCTTCCCTCTCGACGGCGGACAAGCTGCGGACGGCCTCGATCGGGGCCGGCTTCGCCGGCCTGTTGAGCCTCTTCAACATCGCCGGCCGCATCTTCTGGGCTTCGATGTCAGACTACATCGGCCGCAAGCGGACCTACGTGATCTTCTTCGCCCTCGGCGCGGCGCTCTACGCCGCGGCCCCGTTCGCCGGCGGCGTCAAGAACGTAGCCCTGTTCGTCGGGCTCTTTTGCGTCATCCTGACCATGTACGGCGGCGGATTCGCCACCATCCCCGCCTATCTGGCCGATCTCTTCGGGACCCAATTCGTCGGGGCTGTGCACGGCCGTCTCCTGACGGCCTGGTCGACGGCCGGCGTCCTGGGCCCCGTGCTGGTCAATTACATCCGGGAGTTCCAGCTCAAGCGCGGCGTGCCCAACGAGGCCGCCTACAACACGACCATGTACATCCTGGCCGGGCTGCTCCTGCTCGGCTTCCTGGCCAACCTGCTGGTCAAGCCCGTCGCAGCCAAGCACTTCATGACCGATACAGATCTGGAGAAGGAGCGGCGAACGGGCCGCGCCCCGGCGGTAACTCCTCCCGCGGCCGGGCCTGCGGAAGCTCCGCCGGCGGTCGAGGTCGCTCCGCCCCAAGCCTGGTATCCGGACCGGTCGTCCTGGGTCGCGGTGGCCGTGGCTTGGACGCTCATCGGCCTGCCGCTCGCCTGGGGCATCCTGAAGACGGCGGAGAAAGCGGCCGCCCTCTTCCGCTAGGAGCCCGGCTCAGGCCGAGCCGAGGAAATCGAAGCTGACCTTCTTCTGGATCTCGGCGATCTGGGCGAAGGCCTGCTTGAGAAGCGTCACTTCGATGTGGGTCAGCTCGCGTGGATCGATGTCGTTACCCGGGCTTTCTTCCCGGTCGATGGCCTTGACCTGGGAAGCCAGGCGCAGCTGCATCAGGTAATCGTAGACCTTGACCGCCTCGTCGTGGAGGCTCTCCCGCAACGCGCCGACGTCGAGCAGCGCGTGGAGCCGGTCGAGGGTGTTGACCTCGGCGACGCCGTGGCGGAAGGCGTAGAGCCGGGCGAAGTTGTTGACCGGCATCAGCGCGTCCTTGATGTTGAACGTCTTAGCGCCCTCCTTGCCCTCCTCGAGAACGATGTGGCCGAAGAAGCTGAGGGGCGCCTTGTATTGGAGCGTGTACTGGGCGTAGTGGAGCAGGAAGGGCGGCTCCTGGCCCAGAACCCCGTCGATATGGCGGCGGAGCTCGGCGGCGAAGTCCGCCTCGCCGTGGACGGCCCGGAAATCGAAGAAGATCTTGAGGTCGAGGATGTCCTTGGGCTCGGCCGTCCGAAGCCACTCGGCGAAATAGGCCTTCCACGTCCTCAACGGCCGGCACCAGCGCGGGTTCGAGGCCATGATGCCGCCCAGGCAGAGGGGGTAGCCCGCCAGGGCCAGGCCTTTGGACACGTGGCCGCCCAGCTTTAGAAAATACTCCTGGACCGCTCTTTCCGCATCCTCGGGGACGTCCTCGAAGATGATGGCGTGGTCCTGGTCGCTGGCCAGCGTCTGCTCCTCGCGGCCCTCGCTTCCCAGGGCGAGGAAGGCGAACCGGGCCGGGGCCGGCCCGATCTCGGCGGCAGCCAGCTCGAGGAGCCGGGTCACAGCGGCGTCGGTCACCGCCGTCACGGCCCGGGTGATGTTCCGGGCCTTGGCCCCGCCCTCGACCAGCACCTTGACCAGCCGGGGCAGACCGCGCCGGGCGGCGGCGATGGCCTCGGGCGACGGGGCGTGGCGGATCTCCTGGGTCAGAACGGCCAGCGAGTAACGGTGGAAGAGCAGCAGGTCCCGGTTGCGGACGATCCCGGTGACGACGCCTTTCTCGTCCCGGACGAGCAGGTGGTCGACGTCCTTTTCGCGCATGGCCAGGATGGCCTCGTAGACGAGGGCCTGGCCTCCGATCGAGACGAGGGGCGCGCTCATGATGGCGCGCAGGCGGCTGTCGGCCGCCTTCCCTTCGGCGACGAGGCGGGCCCGGATGTCGGAATCGGTCACGAGGCCGACCGGCTCGCCCTGGGCCGTGACCACCACGGCGCTGACCCCCCGGGCGGTCATCAGCGCCGCTCCCCGGGACACGGTGTCGCCGATGTCGCAGAAAACCGGCGGGCCCGCGAGCGGCCCGACGGGTTCGTGGAGGAACATCAGGGAGGCCTGGAGGTCTCCAGAT
>JBGSUG010000122.1:0-6119 GCA_041736225.1 Candidatus Aminicenantales bacterium
GATCGGCGGCCGCCTCGGCGAGCTCATCGCCGCGGCCCGCGCCAAGGGTGCGAAGGCGCCGAAGGATGTCGTTCGGGCGGTGCTCGAGGCCCTGAACTTTTCCGCGACCAACCTGGCCGGATTCCCGCAGGCCGCCTTCGACCGGCCCGTCGGGACCGTGCTCGAAAAATACGGCCGGACGATCGCACCGGGGGACATCGAGGCCCGGGCCGAGGGGAGCGCCTGCCCCGTCGGCGGCATCGGCGCCGGCGGCTACGAGCGGCTGATGAACGGCAATTTTTCGACCTGGTTCCTCAAGCCCGGCTGGATGGTCGAGGACACGGTCTGGGCCGACCAGTTCCACGTCTACGCGAAGTCCGCCGGCCGCACGGTCGCCCGGACCCTGTCGACGACGGCCCCCCCGGACGGGGCCGGTCTCTCGCGCTGGGCCTGGAACTACCCGGTCGGAAAAGGCGATTATTTCGCGCTCTTCCCGAAGTCCGGCTTCTCCTACGAGGAGAACCCGGACCTGCCGGTCGATCTGGCCGTCGTCCAGTTCTCGCCGGTCATCGCCGGCAATTACAAGGAGACGAGCTATCCCGTCGCGGTCTATAGATGGATCGCCGTCAATCCGGCCAAACAACCCGTCGACGTCAGCATCCTCCTGACCTGGGAGAATATGGTCGGCTGGGAGGCCGTGCGGGCCCGGCCCGCGGCCGGCGAGGCCCCGCAGGCGTCCTTCGTCTGGGACCGGAAAAGCGCCGGGAACGTCAACGAGTATGTCGAGGCGGGCCGGGCCAAGGGCATCCTCTTCCGGAGACAGGGCCAGGACCTCCGGACCGGCAACGCCATGTCCGGCTCGATGGCCATCGCCGTCCTGGACAACCCGACCCGGACCCGCGTCCACTTCCAGGCCGCCTTCGATCCGAAGGGAGACGGCGCCGAAATCTGGACCAGGTTCGCCGCCGACGGAACGCTCGACGGCACCAAGGCCTCGACGGCGGCCGCCGCGGGGCAGGCGACCGGCGCCGGCCTGGCCGTGTCGTTCACGCTCAAGCCCGGCGAGCGGCTGGAGATCCCCTTCGCCGTCGCCTGGGATCTCCCTTACTACGAATTCGAGGCCGGGGCCAAACTGAAGAGGAAATACACGGCCTTCTACGGCGCCGACGGCACCAACGCCTTCCGCATCGCCACCGAGGGGCTGACCCGGGCCGGGGAGTGGGAGCGGGCCGTCGACGCCTGGCAGAAGCCCATCCTCGCCGACGCCAAGCTCCCGGACTGGTTCAAGCAGGCCCTCCTCAACGAGCTCTACGTCCTGGCCGAGACGAGCATCTGGGACGCCGTGACCGACCTCCACACCTACCTCGAAAGCGCCGATTACCTCATGTACGGGACGACCGACGTCGACAGCTACTGCTGGCACGTCCTCAAGCTCTGGCCCGAGCTCGAAAAGCGCAACATGGAGTTCATCGCCCGGACGATCCCGCTCGAAGACTCGACCTTCCGGGCCTACCAGTACGCCGTCACGTTCCCCGGCGAGGTCCCGGCCGACAAGCTCGATTATTATTGGAACACCACCAAGGTGCCCGGCATGGTGCCGCACGACCTGGGATCGCCGCGGAAAAGGCCGTGGACCGTGCTCAACGGGTTCGACTGGCAGAACGGCAACGTCTGGAAGGACCTCAATCCGAAATTCCCCCTGCGCGCCTACCGCGATTTCCTGGCCGACGGCGGGATCGACATGGGCTTTCTCATGAAGATGTTCGAGGCCTCGGTCGTCGCGCTGGACACGCTCGAGCGGCGGTTCGGCGACAAGGTCAGCCACGTCCCGCTCAACGAGGGCATTCCCGACCAGACCTACGACACCTGGCGCATGGAAGGGCAGAGCGCCTACGTCGGCCTGCTCTGGCTGGCCGGACTCAAGGCGACCGTCCGGATGGGGGAGACGCTCGAGTTCCGCGGGCTGGCCCGGACGAGCGGCATCGACATACCCGGCGCCGTCGCCAAGTACCGGCAGTGGTTCGAGGCCGGCCGGGCTTCCCTGCGGAAGCTCTGGGACGGGGAGGCCGGGTACTTCCACATCGACGCCCGGACGGACGACGTCATGACCGACCAGCTCTTCGGGGTCTGGTACTCGGCCATGCTCGGGCTTGAGTCCGCCGATGCCGGCGCCATCGTCCCGCCCGCCGACGTCGTCCGGACGCTGCGGACGATCTACGATAAGAACGTCCTCGGCTTCGGGGGCGGCGTCATGGGCGCCGTCAACGGCCGCAAGGCCGACGGCGGCCAGCTCCGCGTCCAGCAGGGCGACGAGGTCTGGGTCGGCACGGCCTACGCCTTCGCCGCCAACTGCGTCCTCAACGGGCTCGCCGCGGAAGGCCTGCACACGGCCTTTGGCCTCTACCACGTCGGCTGGAGCCCGTTCGGCCAGGGCTATTTCTTCAAGACGCCCGAGGCCTATCTGGATCCGGACGAGACGCTCTGGAACGACGCCTCCGCCAAATACGGGGACAAGATCTTCCGGGCCATGAAATACATGCGTCCGGGGGCGGTCTGGGCGCTTTACGAAGCGCTGTTGAAAAATCGGTCCTGAACGGCGATTTGAATTTTCGACGTGAGCAGGGCCCGGCCGTCTCCCCTCATTTGTCCGCTTGCCGGACGTTCCAGCCCCTGATCCTGACGGCGGCCGTCTCGCCGAGGAGGTCCTCGGTGCTGAAGAGCCCGGCGATCTTGCGCGTCTCCTTCGGCAGCAGGGTGATGTAGTTGTCGTCGAGGTAGACCGGCAGGACCGGTTCCCCGGTCTCCTCGCGGACGACGCGGATCTCGACCATCAGGGCGAGGTCGTCCGAGGGGTTCTCGAGCTCGACCGAGACCTTGGTCGAGGGGCCGTCCTTGTCGAACTTGCTCTTGAGCTTCACGGCCACGGGCTTCAGCGCGTTGAGGGCCGTGAGGTCGGCGTAATCCTTGATGGGCGTCACGTACCAGGTCGCGTGGACCGGATCGAGCGTCTCGGGCTTGGCCGACAGGCAGTAGAAGTTGGCGTCGACGAGCTGGTTCTTCTCCTTGAAGACGCGCAGGTCGAGGAAGTAGACCGGGGACGGGCCGGCGGGCAGCTGGAGGACGTCGATCGTCTTGACCTCGTCGGCCAGGAGACCGAAGTCGACCGTCTTGGCGACGACGTCCCGGAGCCCCGAGTCGAGGAGGCGGACGGTGGCCTTGAGCTTGGGCGAGGGCGTCGAGGTGCTGTTCGCCGCGACGATCTCCCGGTTGCCGTAGTTGTAGATGAGGTGAACGGGCTCGCCGGCCTTTCGGGCGCCGTAGAAGGCCCCGTTGGGCTGGAGGTAATAGTCGTAGAGCTGCCACCAGAGCTTGGGCCAGGCGGAGTTGTACATCCACTGGATGACGCCCGTCGCCTCGTGCTTGTTGGCGACGAAGGCCTCGAACATCGCCCGCATGCCCTCGTAGTTCAGGAACTGGGCCTTGCGGAGGTAGTCGTCGAGGTCCGTGGCCTTGCCCAGCCGCCCATCCATGGCTTCGTTGTAGCGGTCGAGCGTCTTGAACAGGCCGCGGCAACAGTGGAAGTCCCAGACGTCGTTGATCGGCCAGAGCTTGTCTTCGGGGATCATCCGCCGCAGGCTCTCGAGCGGGGGGACCTGCGGTCCGGGGCCGGTCTCGGTGTTGAAGCCGAACGCGCCGCCGTTCTCGGTGTCGACGTACCAGTAGACCGGCGGGACGTAATCGTAGGGCCCGCGCATTTTGACTCCGGACGGTCCGGTGATCTCGCTCGTCTTGTCTTTGGTCGAGACGAGCGTCGGCCGGGTCGGATCGACCCGCTTCTGGATCTCGATGTAGCGCCGCTCGAGGTCGGGGTGGGGGACCATGTCACTCGCCTGGGCCCAGACGAAGATGGAGGGATGGTTGCGGAGCCAGAGGAGCTGGTGCTCCCAGGACTCGGCGACGAGGTCGATGAGCTCGGGCGTGGTGATGCCGCCGTAGGGCTCGTCGGCCGGCTTGCCGAGGTAGTTCTCCCACTCCCAGTGGCAGCTCCAGCCGACCATGACCAGGATGCCGAGGCGGTCGCAGAGGTCGTAGAGGGCCGAACTCGTGCCCCAGAAGCCCTCCAGCCGGAGGGCGTTGAGGTTCATCTGGCGGGCGTAGAGGATCTCGGCGGCGAGCTTGCGGGGCTTGACGTCGAGGAGAAGGTCGTCGGCCCAACCGCCGCCGCGGATGAGGATCTTGCGGCCGTTGAGCTTGAAGCCGCGGTGGCCCTTGTCGGTCCGGTAGTCGGCGACTTCGCGGATGCCGAAGCGGACGGACCGGGCATCGGAGGGTATGGCCCGGGGCATGCCGGGGACGCGGGCCTTGCCCTTGACCCGGGGCTTCTCTTCGTCCTGGTCCGGAGGAGGCGGAGGCGGCTCGGCCGCGGCCGACTTGTCCTTCTTCAGGGTGAACGAGAGATTGAGGAGGTAGAGCTCCTGCTTGCCCAGGTCGTGCGTCCACCAGACCCGCGGATCGGCGACGACGAGCTCGGGCGTCGTCTCCGGGATGAACTCGACGCGGCGCGTCTCATTGGGGCGGAGCGTGAGCTCGCGCGAGAAGCGCTGGCCTTCGATCTGTCCCTCGAGCGTGCCCGTGACGTCCGTGCCCGCGTGGTTGACGACGTCGGCCGAGACCGTCAGCCGGGCCTCCTTGAACGAGGCCAGGTCGAGCTTGGTGACGACGAACGGGTTCTCGACGGAAACGTCGCCCGTGGCCCGGATCCGGACCTCGCGGAAGAGGCCCATGGCGTTGTCGGGCGGCGCCGGATTCCAATCGACCCAGCCGACCGTGGGCTCGCCCTTTTTGGGCGGAAAGACCTCGACGGCCAGAACGTTCTTCTCGGTCGACTTGGCGTCCGCGGTGATGTCGATGGCAAAGCGCCGGTAAGCGCCGTAGATCGTCGAGGCGTCGGCCACCTTCTTCCCGTTGAGCCAGATGTTGGCCCGGTAGTTGATGCCGTCGAACTCAAGGCGGGCGCGGGTGAGGCCGGGGCCCTGCGGCACGGTGAATTCCTTGCGGTACCACCAGGAGACGGTGAAGGGCTCCGTGGGCACGTCGAGGAGGTTCTTGCCGAAGTAGATGTCCTTGTAGACGTTATTCTCGACGAGCGTCCCCAGCACGGTCGAGGGCACGACGGCCGGGTACCAGGACTCGACCTTGAAGCCGGGCAGGGAGATCTGCTCGCCCGTGCCCTTGACCTTCGCCGAGGATTGAAGATACCAAAGGTCGCCGAGCGTCACGGCCCGATCGAAGAACATCCCGGGTTTGAAGCGGGGTTCGTCCCTTCTCGGATCCATGGGCGAGTACTGAGCGAAGGAGGCCAGGGGAAGAGCGGCCAGGACGGCCAGCAGGCCGAGGGCGGCGATCTTCCCGAAGGGCTTCCTGTGGGTGCGGATAGGATCTGTGGTCATGTTCCCTCCCGAAACGAGGATGTATCCATTATATCGGAACCCCTGGGCCGGGCCAAACCGTTGCCCGGGGCGTGTCCCCCTTCATTTGACCTATTTTTTAAATAGCAAGGTCAGGATGCCGGACGGCGGAACTTCCAGGGAGGCGGGGAGGGCGGCGCCTTCGGCGCCGTCGACGTCGCTGAGGAAGACCCGGCCTCGGCCGGCCGCCTCGCCCGAAAGCCGGAGTGTTTCGGGCCGGTCGGAAGCGTTGTAGAGCCGCAGGATCCAGGCTTTCCCGTCCGCGGCGGGCTTGAGGGAAACGGCGACCAAGACATCGGACTCGACGGTGAGCGGGAACCGCGGCGCGGGCGCGGCGGGATCGGCCGCGACCGCGACGAGCGGGGTCGAGGCTTCCAGACCGAGCCGCTTAGCCGTTGCCGGGTCCGATCCGAGATGCGGCGAGACGGCGTAGCGCAGGGTCACCTGTCCTTCCTGGTCGGCCTTGTAGTTCGTGTGCCAGTAGTTGTTCAGGGCATAGGAATAGATCGTCGCCGATGGCTCGAGCTTGCGGAGCCAGATCCGCCGCTCGCTCGCGCGCGGGGTCTCGTCGGTGAGGGACCCGACTTCGACGAGCGGCGCGTCGAGGGAGGTCCAGGTCACGCCGAATTCCCCGTTCGAGACGTCGACGCTGTCCCGGGCGCAGAAGAAATC
>JBGSUG010000192.1:0-7869 GCA_041736225.1 Candidatus Aminicenantales bacterium
GCGGAGGGCATCCCGGTCACGGGCCCCTTCCCGCCGGACACGGTCTTCCGCGACGCTCTCGGCAGGAAGGATGCGGTCGTCGTCGCGCTCTATCACGACCAGGGGCTCATCGCCTTCAAGCTCGAGGCCTTCGCCACGGGCGTCAACGCGACGCTGGGCCTGCCCTTCGCCCGGACGTCGCCCGACCACGGCACGGCCTTCGACATCGCCGGGAAGGGCGTCGCCGACGCCCGGAGCATGGAGGAGGCGGTCCGTCTGGCCGCGGTTTTCAGCGCGACCGGTTCTTGAGCGCGGCCCGGATCTCCCGGTCCGTATCCCGCTTCTTGATGGCCTCGCGCTTCTCGTGCTCGCGTTTGCCGCGGGCCAGCGCGATTTCCAGTTTGATCTTGCCCCGGTCGCCGAGGAAGACCCGCATCGGCACGATCGTCAGGCCCCTCTCCTGGGTCTTCCCGGTCAGGCGCTTGATCTCGCGGCGGTGGAGCAGGAGCTTGCGCTCGCGCAGGGGGTCGTGGTTGAAGATGTTGGCCGCTTCGTAGGGGCTGATGTGGCACTTGACGAGGAAGACCTCCCCGCCCCGGACCTCGGCGTAGCTTTCCTTCAGGCTGACGCGCCCGGCCCGGACCGATTTCACCTCGCTCCCGACGAGGGCCAGCCCCGCCTCGAGCGTTTCGAGGATGATGTAGTCGTGGGTGACGGTCTTGTTGACGGCGACGTTCTTCATGATGCGGGCGGAGCGGCCGCGGCGGCCGGCGCGATCTCGATCTGGGCGATGCGGCGCTTGATCATCTTCTCGACGGTCAGGCGGAAGCCGTTGAACTCGAGGGAATCTTTCTCGCGGGGCAAGCGGCCGAACTCGTAGAGGAAAAATCCGGCCAGGGTGGTGTAATCCTTCTTCTCCGGAATGGCCAGGGCGACGAGGCCGTTGATCTGCTTGACCGGCACGGCACCCGCGACGAGGAACCGTGCGGCGTCGAGGCGGGTGTACCAGTCCTCGATCTGGCCGTCGTGCTCGTCCTGGATGTCTCCGACGATCTCCTCGATGATGTCCTCGAGCGTCACCAGTCCGTCGACGTTGCCGAACTCGTCGACGACGAGGGCCATGTGGACGGCCTTCTCCTGCATTTGCAAGAGGACCTTCTCGAGCGAGGCCAGCTCCGGGACGAACATCGGTTTGCGCATCACGTCTTTGATGATAATTATTTTTTTTTCAATAAGATAACTGGCTATATCCTTGCTGTGGACGATGCCTTCGATGTTGTCGAGGCGGCCGCGGAAGACGGGGTAGCGCGAATATCCGGTCGCGCGCAGGACGGCCAGGATGTCCTCGAGCCGCGCGTCGATCTCGATGGCCTTGATCTCGGGACGCGGGATCATGATCTCCTTCACCGGCCGGAAGCCGATGTCGAGGGCGCCCGAGACGATCCGGCGCCGGAGCGAGGACAGGCCCCGGGCGCCGGCGCGGAGCGCGATGCGGGTCTCCTCCTCGTTGAGCGAACGCCCGGACGCGTCCTTGGACGTGCGCGACGAGGGCATGATCAGGCCGGTCACGAGGCTGAAGAGCTTGACGAGCGGCGAGAGCAGCCACATGATGCCGCGGAGCGGATAGGCGTACAGCGTGGCCAGCCGGACCGGGTTGTGGGCGGCGAAGGTCTTCGGATTGACCTCCCCGAAGACGAGGAGGAGCAGTGTCGTGGCTACGGTCGCGTAGATCACGGCCCGGTTCCTCTGCTCTTCCGGCAGAACGCTCACGAACACGGAGGTCGCGATGGAGGCCGCGGCGGCGTTGACGAGGGTGTTCCCGATCAGGATGGCGGCCAGGAGGTCGTTCGTCCGGGCCCGGATCTTCCGGGCCAGAGCGGCCCGCTTGGAGCCCTTCTTTTCCTGGTACTCGAGCGAGTAGGGATTGGAAGCGATGTAGGCCGTTTCGGACGAGGAGAAGAAGGCGCTCAGAAAGAGGCACAGGACGAACAGCAGGATACCCGGCAGGAGCATGGGCGTCCGTTCAGACGGCGATTCTGGGCTTGGCCATCTTGAAACAACGGGAGAGCGAGCCGAGGAGCTTCTCCTCGATCTTGGATGATGGGGCGGCGACCGACACGGAGATCTCGGAGACCATGAGCTCCTTGGCCTTCTCCATCATCTTCTTCTCGCGGAAGGAGAGCGGCTTGTGGAGGCTCAGGAAGTAGAGGCTCTTCAGGACGGTGGCCATGTCCAGGAGCGTCCCCGACTTCATCAGGTTGAGGTGCTCCTTGTAGCGCCCCTTCCAGTCCGTGGTCACGTCGATGTCGCCGCTGCCCATGAACTCGTAGATCTTCCGGATGGAGCCCTCCGGCACCGGGCGGCGGATGCCGATCTCCAGGGCGGTCGCGCTCGGGACCGTCACCAGGGTGTTGTTGGCGATGATCCTCAGGTGGAAGACCGTCAGCCTCTCCCCGTAGTGGTCTTCCTCGTGGATGGCCTCGACGACGCCGAGCCCTTGATTGGGATAGATGACCTTATCCCCGATCTTGAGTGATTTCATGTCCCCCCATTATACCTCTCCCGGGGGTCGGAGTCAACGCGCTCCCCCGGGAAGGAGCGGCCTTGACAGGCGGAGGGGGTTCGGGTAACATACCCCCTCAATAGGTGTTGCACGACCATGAAGAGAACGTTTCAGCCGAACAACCGAAGACGCAAGAAAGCCCACGGTTTCCGGGTCCGCATGAAGACCAAGGGCGGCCAGGAAGTCATCAAGAGCAGAAGGCGCAAGGGACGCAAGCGCATTTCTGTCGGATGAACGAGCGCCTGACGCCTCTCGAGAGAATCCGCAAAAAAAGCGATTTTTCGCGCCTCTACAGGGAGGGCGGACGCTTTCGCGGGCGGTTTTTCACCCTGGTCTTCCTCAAGAGCGGGTTGGGATACTCCCGCCTGGCGGTCGTCGCCAGCCGGAAGGTCGGCCCGGCGGTCGTCAGGAACAGGGTCAAGCGCAGGTTCCGGGAGCTGTTCAGGCGGAACAAGGAGCTCCTGGGAGAACCGCTCGACCTTATCGTCATAACCCGGCCCGGATCGGGGGAGGCCGCCTGGAACGACCTTCGTGACGCCTACGTATCAGCCTTGACTGCGATATTTCGAAAGCGGATATGATCTTGAAAGCCGTCGCCCTCGCCCTGATCAAGCTGTATCAGCTCACGCTCTCCCCCCTCCTGGGCACCCGTTGTCGCTACCTCCCGACCTGTTCGGCCTATACCGGGGAGGCCATCACCAAGTACGGCTTCTTCAAGGGGTCCTGGCTGGGCCTGCGCAGGCTCCTGCGCTGTCATCCCTTCCACGCGGGCGGGGTCGATCCCGTACCCTGAGAGTGAGACCGAATGGAAAAGCGACTCATCCTGGCCATCGTATTGTCGTTCCTGGTCCTCTTCGGCTATCAGGCCATCTTCGTCAAGCCTCAAAAGCCGGCGGCGCCCCAGCTGGCGCCGGGCGCCGTCGAAACCGCTGCCCAGGTGCCCGGGGCGGTGACCGCGGCCCCGGAACATCCCAAGACGACCGAAGCCAAGCCGTCACCCGTCGCGCCTGTTCCGGCCCCTGTTTCGGCGCCCACGGCTGGGGGAGACGAATCGGAGATCGTGGTCGATACCACGCTCTATCGGGCGGTCTGGTCCAATAAGGGGGGCGTCCTGAAGAGCTGGGTCCTCAAGAAACATAAGAACAGCAAAAAGGAGAACCTCGAGCTCGTCCCCTATCTTGCGGCGGAGATCGGCCGCTTCCCCTTCTCGCTCGGTCTCGACGACGCCGCCCTGGCCGGCACCCTCAATTCCGCGCTTTTCCAGGTTTCCGGCACCGGGCTCGATCTGGCCGACGGGGCCGGCGGCGAGCTCCGCTTCTCCTATTCCGACGGGTCCTCGGTCCAGGCCGAGAAGACCTTTCGCTTCACCGGCGGCAGCTACGCCTTCGACATGGAGATCCGCGTCTGGCAAAACGGCCAACCGGTCTCCCCGTCCCTCCTTTGGGGCCCCGGCATCAGCAACCTGACCGCCGAGGATTTGAAGCAGAGCTTCAGCGCCAGCCGGGGCTCGGCCGTCTACACCGGCGGTAAGGTCATCCGGATGAACGAACGGAAGTTCAAGGCCGGCGAGAACACCTACAACTTCGTCGATTGGGCGGCTTACGAGGAGAACTATTTCGTAGCTTTATTCGTCCCGCCGCCGCAGAAGGGGCAGGCGGCCTTCCTCAAGGAGACCGTAACGGCGGCGGCCGGTCCGGTGCAAGCCTATTTCGTGTACGTGACCGAGCCGCGTACGGCCTTCGTCGGACCCAAAGACAGCGATGCCCTCAAGGCCTTCGGCCACAACGCCAAGAAGGTCATCAACTTCGGCATGTTCGGCAGCATCGCCGAGATCCTTCTCGTCGCCGTCAAGTTCTTCCACAAGCTCGTCCCGAATTGGGGCGCGGCCATCATCCTCCTGACGATCGTCATCAAGCTCCTCTTCTTCCCGCTGACGTACAGCTCGACGAAGTCCATGGCCAAAATGGCCGACATCCAGCCGAAGATCAAGGCCCTCCGGGCCAAGTACAAGAAGTCCAAGACCGACATCGATCAGCGCCGGCAGATGAACGAAGAGATGATGAAGCTCTACAAGGAGCAGGGCATCAATCCGGCCGGCGGCTGTCTGCCCCTGCTCATTCAGCTGCCCGTGTTCTGGGGCGTGTTCCGGATGCTCGTCGTCGCCGTGGAGATGCGGCACGCACCCTTCGCGCTCTGGATCACCGATCTCTCGACCAAGGATCCCTACTACGTCACACCCGTCCTGATGGGCATCACGCAGTTCATCTCCCAGAAGATGACGCCGTCCTCGGCCGACCCCGCCCAGGCCAAGATGATGCTCGTCATGCCGTTCGTAATGACCATATTTTTCATCAACTTCCAGAGCGGGCTCGTCCTCTACTGGCTGACGACCAACGTCCTCCAGATCGGTCAGCAGGCCCTGATCAACCACATGATGGCCCGCCAAAAGAAAGATGCTCATGGAAAACGAAAATAAGCCTGACAACGGACAACCCGTCGACGAGAGACCCGAGTACAAAGGCCCGAACCTCGAAGAGGCCATCAGCCTGGCCGAGCACCGGCTCAAGCTGCCCCGGGAGAAATTCAACTACGAGATCGTCACCGAGAAGACCCGGCTGTTCGGCAGCAAGGAGATCGTCATCCGGGCTTGGCCCAAGGACGAGGGCGGCGACGCCGCGGCCGAGAAATTCCTGGAGCGGTTGATGGCCGTGTTCCCGCTGGAGCTGACCTACCAGGTCAAGAAGCGCCCGGACATCGTCTTCGTCATTTTCGACGGACCCGACAAGACGATCCTCCTGCGCAACGACGGCTCACTCCTCCTCGCCATCCAGCACATCCTGAACAAGCTCTCGAAGGTCAAGGTGCAGGTGGACTGCGAGTTCTACCGGAAGCGCAAGGAAAAGAAGCTCAGGGAATACGCCCAGCGGATCGCCCGCCAGGTCTCGGATTCGGGCCGCGAAGAGATCCTCGAACAGATGAATCCGTACGAGCGCCGGATCGTCCACATCGTCGCCAACGAGACGCCGGGCGTCACGAGCGAGAGCATCGGCGAAGGGTTCCTGAAGAAGGTCAAAGTCTTCCGCGCTCAGCGCTGAAGCGCTCCCATCGATCCTTCCTCTCTACGCTATCGACACTGCCGGCTGCGGCGGGGCGGCCGGAATCCACCCTGCTACGCTCGGGGTATTCCCGACCGTCGACCGCGGCCCGTCCCTGCGAGCCGGGCCGCTTGGGATCCGGGCTTCGCTCTGCCGATCGGGGACATGTACCTCTGGTACCTGTCCCCGATCGGCATCCGTGACAATTCTGATAAATATCTCTAACGAGAGTCTTTATGAAGATATTTCCCAGAAGCGCTCCTCCGAGTCTCTCCGTCGCGCTTCTGATGGTCGCTCCGCCGACTTCGCTCCCTGCCGCTCCTCCGGGAACACCCCTGCGCGGGGTGGATTCCGGCTTTCCAGGGAGGAGATGCTGGCCTCGGAAGCGCAGCGGCCGCGGCAATTACCGCCGGGCGATCGCTTTACTAAAGGCGGGGGGTCATCTAGAATGGGGGGCCGGACATGCTCGAAGATACCATCATAGCCATCGCGACGCCGCCTGGATTCGGCGGGCTGGGCATCGTCCGGATCAGCGGCCGGAGAGCGCTCGCGATCGCCGGGCGGATCTTCGAGCCGAAGAGCCGATCGGTGAAGCCCTTCCCGGTGAGGCGCCCCGTGTTCGGGACGATCAGGGACCCGAGGGGCGGGGCGAGCCTCGACGAGGCTTTCCTGACCTATTTCAAGGCGCCCCGGTCCTACACCAGGGAGGACGTCGTCGAGCTGAGCGTCCACGGCAGCCCGGCCGTCCTCGAGGCCATCCTCGATCTCGGGACGCGCGCCGGGGCCAGGTTGGCCCAGCCGGGAGAATTTACCCTGAGGGCCCATCTCAACGGGCGCCTGGACATGATCCAGGCCGAGGCGGTCAACGATCTCATCCGGTCGGTCTCCCTGGCCCAGGCCAGGATCTCCTCCCGCCAGCTCGGGGGGAGCCTGTCGCGCCGGATCGACCGGCTCCGCGGCAAGCTCGTCGCGATCCTCGCTCGGATCGAGGCCGGCCTGGAATTCCCCGAGGAAAAGCTCCGGACGAGCCCCGCGGCCGACGGACGCTCCCTGGCCGCTCTGGCCGACGAGGTCGGGCGGCTGGTCGAGAGCTTCGAGGCGGGCCGGGTGATCAGCGAGGGGGTCACGCTGGCCATCACCGGCCGGACGAACGTCGGGAAATCGACCCTGTTCAACGCGCTTCTCCAGGAAGACCGGGCCATCGTCACGCCCTTCCCGGGGACGACCCGGGATTTCCTCAGGGAACGGCTGGTCCTCGACGGGATCGTCTTCCATCTGGTCGATATGGCCGGTTTGGGCCGGCCCGCCCACCCCGTCGAGAAGACGGGGATCGCCAGGGGCCGGAAGATCGCCCTGGAAGCCGACGGGCTCCTCATCGTCCTCGACGCCTCCCGGGAGGCCGATCCGGGGGACGAGAAGCTGCTGAAGAAATTCCGGGGCAGAAAGGCGATGATCGTCCTGAACAAGACGGACCTGGCCCGCAAGATCGATCTCCCGGCCGTGCGGAAGGTCGCGGGTTCGAATCCGGTGCTGGAGGTTTCGGCCCTCAAGGGCACGAACGTCGACCGGCTGCGGGCCGAGATACGCTCGGTCTTCGCCCCGGGGACGGACCGGGAGTGCGAGATCGTGCTCCACGCCCGGCAGAGGGACAGCCTCCGGGGGATCCTGGAATGTCTCCGCCGGGCCCAGGGGCTTCTGGCCGGCGGGCATTCCGGAGAGGTCTATGCCGAGGAGATCCGTTCCGCTCTCCGGCTCGTCGGCAAGATGACAGGGGAAGTCCGCGTCGAGGAGGTCCTCGACGACATCTTCGGCCGATTCTGTGTCGGGAAATAGAGGGATCCGATGCCCCGGGGAACGGATTTCGACGTCATCGTGGTCGGAGCCGGGCACGCCGGCTGTGAAGCGGCCGCAGCGTCGAGCGCCCTGGGCCTCCGGACCTCGCTCGTGACCATCCACCTCGAGACCATCGCCCAGATGTCCTGCAATCCGGCCATCGGCGGCCTGGCCAAAGGCCATCTCGTCAGGGAGATCGACGCCCTCGGCGGTCTGATGGGCCTTCTCGCCGACGAGACGGGCATTCAATTCAGGCTCCTCAACCGGAGCCGGGGCGGAGCCGTCCAGGCGCCCCGGGCCCAGTGCGACAAAGCCGCCTACCGGCTGGCCATGAAAAAGCGGCTCGAGCGTATGCCGAACTTGACCCTTTTCCAGGGGATCGTCGCCGAGGTGATCGTC
>JBGSUG010000236.1:0-3849 GCA_041736225.1 Candidatus Aminicenantales bacterium
GCCGCTCGTCGCCCGCGACGCGGGGCTCGGGGAGATCGGCCGGATGGGCCTGCTGATGACGCCGCGCCTGGGCCCGCGGGTCCGGCTGGGTGTAGTCACAACCCGCTGCGAGCTCGTCCCCGACCGGCCCACACGGGACGCGACGGTCGTCGATTTCTGCTCCCGCTGTCGGAAGTGCGCGGACAGCTGCCCTGCCCGGGCCATCCCCGAAGGATCGCGTATCGAGACCGACGGTGCCCTCCGCTGGCGAGTGGACGCCGACGCTTGCTTCCGCTATTGGGGCACGGTCGGGACCGATTGCGCCCGATGCCTGGCCGTTTGTCCCTATTCGCATGCCGAAGGTCTTTTCCATAATGCCGTCAGGTGGGGTGTCCGCCGATCGGCCCTTTTCCGCCGGGTCGCTGTCCGCTTCGACGATGTCTTCTACGGCCGCCGGCCGGCCCCCCGCCCCGGACCTTCCTGGACGCGCAGGCCTCCCGTTTGATCCTTTGGATAGGCCGGCCATCACCGCGGGATCCCGAATGAGGGGCAGGCGAACGGGGGAGGCGAGAGCCCGCCCGCCGACCTTTCAGCCTGTCAATCCGCGACGAAGTTCGTTTATAATCGGGGTATGCCCCGCCAAGGAGAGATCCCGATGACCGAGAGACGCGCCGCCTTCCGACATTCGATCCCGGCCTTTTTCGCCGCGGCCGTTCCGACCGTCCTGATCCTCTTCGCCGCCCCGCTGCCCGCCGCCGCCGAGGAGATGGCCCTCGACAACGGCCGTGTCCGGGCGGAGTTCAACGACCGCGGCCTCGTCTCGCTCTCCGCGCCGAAGGCGGGCCGGACGCTCACCTTCTCGGCCGATCCCGCTTCGGTGACGATCGACGGCGAGCCCGTCCTCATCGGGAGCCTCGGCCCGGCCGAGATCGAGATCACCCCGGCCAGGGTCGCCTACCGCTACTCCCGCGACCCCTTCACTTTCGACGTCGTCTACGAGCTCAAGCCCGCCTGGGATTTCCTGACCAAGCAGATCGTCGTGACCTCGGCCCGGAGCCGCGTCTTCCGGATCGGCGAGGTCAGGCCGTTCGCCGCCTCGCTCGGGCTTCCCGTCGCCGAGGAACTGGCCCTGTCGAAAGGGACCTTCGGCGCGCTCTGCCGGTTCGTCGATGCGAACGCCTCGTCAGGCACGACCTGGAGCGTCTTCTTCATGCTCCAGAACCCGTTCCTGGCCTGGTCCCGCGAGGGCCGCGACGTCGTTCTCTCCTACGCGCCGGACATGGACTGGAGCCGGGACCTGGGCCCCTTCGCCTCCGACCGCCTCTGCCTGGGCCTGGTCGAGCTCTCCGGGACGCGCTTCCCGGCCAAGGCCGTCCCCGAGTGGAAGTACATCTCCGACTACGCCGGGCTCCTCGCGGGTTCGCCGACGATCGACGCGAACGAGGTCGAGGCCCTGACCGGCTGCGTCCGCTCCTTCCTCCTCTACTATCCCGGCCGCAGCGTCCGCGTCCACATCCCCTGGTGCGAGAACGATTACCAGATCGACGTCGGCACGGCCGAGGGCGTCGAGGAATACAAGCGGATCATGGACCGGGCCGCCGAGCTGGGGGTCACCCACCTCCTCTACACGCCGGCCAACAGCAGCCTCTCCCGGCTCGAGGACAACGCCGACAGCTGGGGCTGGGAGAACGTCCTCTGGTTCGGCCTGGGCCAGAAGCTCCGGAAAGGGGAGTGGGACCCGCGGCGTGACGCCGTCCCCGAAGGGCTCAAGGCCATGCTCGACTACGCCGCCTCGAAGAAGCTCAAGCTCATGGCCTACACCTATCCTTCGCTGCCCTTCCTCCAGAACCCGGATTGGACCGCGTGGGCGGGCCCGAACGCCGCTAAGGCGGGCGCCGACACGGGCCTGCGCTCCTTCCAGGACTGGTGGCTCGACAAGCTCCTGGCCTTCATGAAGACCACGGGCGCGGCCGGCTATTCCTTCGATCACTGGTGGATCGCCCAGGACAAGGCGTCGAGCAAGTACGCCCAGTGGTTCGGGGCCCGGCGCATCCTCGAAGGCCTGCGTCGCGAGGCCTTCGACGCCGTCATCGACGGCCGTCAGCAGTATCAAAACTTCGGCCCGTGGACCTGGCTGGCCGGTTCATACCCCCACCCGACCCTCACCGACGAGCAGCCGGAGAGCTTCAAGGCCTTCCCCGACCTCCACACCGACCGGGTCTCGGCCGACCGCCAGCGCTTCGCCGCCTGGACCTACCGGGTCGAGAGGTTCGCCCCGACCGAGATCATGCCGGGCTTCATCACCCATCAGTCGGAGAGGAACGACGGTCAGGGGGTCATGCGCCGGGACCGCTTCCGGCCGAAGGATTGGGACGCGCTCGGCTGGAAATATTCGCTCCTGTCGTCGATCGGCACGGCCCCTTTCCACCACGTCGTCAACTTCATTCCGGCCCGCGACCCCCAGGAGTTCGCCGCGCTCTCCGAAGACGACAAGGCCTTTTTCCGCAAGTGGCTCGACTGGACCGACGAGAACGCCCGCTACCTCCACGCCCTGCGCCCGATCATCGGGCCGCCCATGGCCGGGCGCGTCGACGGCACGGCGGCCGTCGTCGAAGACCGGGGCATCGTCTTCCTCTTCAACCCCAACCCCGGCCCTCAAGAGACCCGCTTCAAGCTCGACGCAACGATCGGCCTCGTCAAGGGCGGGACTTTCATGATCAAGGAGCTCTTCCCGGAGGAGGGCCGTCTCGTCGGTTCGTCCGAGGGGCTGTGGGCCCACGGCAGCGAGGTCGCTTTGACCCTCACCGGCCGCGAAGCCGCCGTCTACGAGGTCTTCCCGGCGCCCGAGGAGATCGCCGAGCCCATCTTGTTCAACGTCCGGGGCGCCGCCTCCCTCGAGTCGACCCGCCTCGTCCTGACCGATGTCGTCGCCGAGCCGGGCGCCGTGCGTCCGATCGTCGTCGTCCTGCCGGACAAGGCCCGCGTCAGGACCCTCTCGGTCAACGGCGTCGGCCATCCCTACAAGGCCGATCCCGGCCGGATCACGGCGACCGTCCGCTTCGCCGGACGGACTTTCGGCCGTTCCCAGCGCGCGGGGGAGGTCCCGGCCGGGTTCGCCGGGGAGCGGTACAAGACCCGGATCACCGTTCCGGCCCGCGTGTTCACACAGCTCGCCGAGAGGCGAAAGGCCTGGCCCGTCGACTACTCCGAGGACGACCTGCGGGCCCCCTGGCTGGCGCCGTGGCGCCTGCTCCTCCACATCCCCATCTTCGAAGCGACGGACGCCATGGCCGTGACACTGAAGGTCAACGGCCAGCCAGTCGAGGTGCTCAAGGCCTACAACAGCATCTACCCGCACGCGCCCGAGCGGACGTTCCTCGGCTTCTACGCCGATCTCAGCCGTATCCGGCCGGACGCGCCGGTCGACATCGAGGTCGGATTACCGACGCTCGAGCCGGGCCGCTTTCAGGGGGTCTTCTTCGAGAACGTCGAGACCGAATTCACCCGCCGGATCGTGGCTCCCCGCCCTCCCGTCTCCAAGAAGAAGGGCTAGATCTTCCTCCGGGCCATTCGGCGGGACCCAAGCGCGAGTGCCGAGGGCGTGACGGCCAGTCCTCCCCGCGCCGTGCACCGGAGCTCGGCGGGGAGCATACGGCCGGCCGCGTACGAGGCGTCGATCGTATCGTCGAGGGGGATGGGATTGCGGTAGCCGCCGAGGACGAGGTCGGCGCAGACGAAGGCGCTCGAGGCGGCCACGGCGTTGCGGGTGTGGCAGGGGATCTCGCACAGGCCCTGGACGAGGTCGCAGACGGAGCCCATGGTGTTCTGGAGGGCGACGGCCGCGGCGTCGGCGGCTTGAGCGGCGCTTCC
>JBGSUG010000300.1:0-4720 GCA_041736225.1 Candidatus Aminicenantales bacterium
AGTTGCCCGTGGCGATGACGGCGGCGGCCCCGGCGGCCGCCTCGCGGAGGATGTCGAGACTGCTTCGGCCGGCGATGGTGCAGTAGATGCCGTCCGCGTCGACCGAGGGGCTGCCTTCGACGACGAGGACATACTGCCCCCGGTATTTCTCCATGATCGCCCGAAGCGACGCCTCGGCCTGGAAACCGGCCGCGGCCATCAGGGTCTCGTGGTATTCCACGGCGATGCTGTTCAGGACCAGGTTGACCAGGCTGGGCGATTGGGAGCGGGAGATGGCCTCGGTGCAGCCGGCGCAGTCCTGGAGCTCCAGCCAGATCAGGGGCAGGCGCGGCTTGGACATGAGCGCCTCGGCCACGAGTCCGGCCGGGTCGGGCCCGGCCACGGCCCCGAGGGCCTTGACCGGGGGGACGAACTCGAGCCCCATCATGCCGGCGAGGGTGCCGCACAGCTTCATGAAGTCCCGCCTCGAGACGCCGCTCGCCCGGAGGTGTTCGTAAACGGTCTTCTCGGTCATGTCTTCCCCCTTTCTAGCCCCGGATGAAGGGCTATTCGCAGGAGATGTTTTCGGCTTCGAGCTTGGCCTTGTAGGCGGCCAAGCCGTCGGGGCCCGTCAGCAGCCCGGCCTTGTCCGCGTCCCAGTTCGCCGGGGCCAGCTCGACGATCCAGCCCTCGCCGTAGGGATCGGTGATGGCCAGGTTCGGGTCGGCCGTCAGCTTGTCGTTGGCCCGCTTGAGGACGCCCGCGACCGGGGCGGGGACGGGCCCGACGTACTTGCTGCTCTCGACGGTGGCGACGCTCTTGCCGGCCGGGATCTCGGCGCCGATGTTCTTGGCCCGGACCGTGACGGCGTTGAGCTTGCCGCCCGAGAGCTTGCCGGCGACGGTGTTCATCCCGACCCGGACGATCCCGTCGCCCACGGGCTTGGCCCAGACGTGTTTCTCGGCGAAGTAATAGAGGTCTTCCGGAAGTTCACAGCCGCGGATCTTGCCCATCGCGTTCCCTCCTTCTCGCGTTTCCGGTCTCAGAAAGAGACCACGGTTTTAGCGCCGTCCGACATCTGCCAGAAGGACGCGCCGCCGACCATCTTCACCTCGGGGATCAGGTCCTCCGGGACGAGACCGTGGAGCTCCGTCGAGGCGGTGCAGGCGGTCATCTTGACCCCGGCCTCCAGGGCCTCGTTCAGGTAGGAGGCGACGGATTTGCCGCCGGCCTTGGGGAAGACGGTCTCGGCCAGGCCCTTTTTCAGGAGCAGGGTCCCGTCGATCGTGAAGAACATGGTCACGTCGTACTCCATGGCCGCGGCCAGCGTGGCCATGAAGAAAGGCGTGGCGCAGCGGCGCGGGGTGTCGGGCCCGCTCGTCATCATGATCAGGATTCTGTCTTCGTCCATGGTCGTTCCTTGCGCTCAGAAAGTCAGCGCGATCGCGTTGTGGCTGGCGAATTCGAGGAAGGTCGCGGCCCCCCCGATCTCCACCCCGTCGACGAGGTCTTCCAGCTTGACGCCCATGACGTCCATGGTCATCTGGCAGGCGATGAGCCTGACGCCCAGCTCCTTCGACATCTCCAGCAGCTCGCTCAGCTTGGCCACCTTGGCCTTCTTCATCCACGAGTTCATCATCGCCGTGGCCGCGGCGGTCATCCCCGGCAGCATGCCGACGATGTTGGGGATCGGGACCGGCATGGCCGGGTTGGCGATCGGTGCCACCTTGAGCTTGTCGATCTTGCCCTTCTTCAGGATCTCCAGCCCGAAGAAGGTGAAAAAGATGGCCACTTCCATGTCCATGGCCGCCGCGGCGGTCCCTAGGATGAACGGGGCATAGGCCGCGTCCATGGTGCCGTGGCTGGCGATGATGGCCAGCCGCTTGGTCGTCTCTTCTGCCATGGGGGGTCTCCTCTCGCGTCCTATTTCGTCTTCTTGATGTAGAAGACGTGCTGGCCTTCGGCCTCTTCGTGGCCGAGGAGCTCGTGGCCCGTCTTGCCCGTCCAGGCCGTGATGTCGCTGACCGAGCCGGGGTCGGTCGAGATCATCTTGAGGATCTCCCCGACCTGCAGGGCGTCGATGGCTTTTTTAGTCTTGATGATGGGCATGGGGCAGGCGAGCCCGCTCGCGTCGAGGGTTTGGGTGGGGGTGATGTCCATGGATGTCCTCTCCTTTTATGGAATGGGATGGATCGAGATCGGGGCCGGCCGGGGATCGGGGGCTGGAGGCGCAGACCCGCCCTCCGGCGATGTGAATGTCCTGATCCCGGGATTATGGTCCGACAACCCGGCCAAATCTATAATAGGCCCGGATCCCCTGTCAACCCGAGAACCTTATCGGAAAACGGGAATTTGCGGGGGTTCAGCCCTTCCTTTTCTTGCGCCCCAGGATGCCGCCGCTCAGGAAGAGCCCGGCGCCGAGGACGAAGCCGAAGTTGTACCACGTCCCGTTGTTGTGGACCTCGTAGAGCCGGACGTTCCGGCTGAAGATCGAGACGATGAACGTGACGGGGGAGATGAACCCGTGCCAGAGGCCGAGCAGGAACCCGGCCGTCTTGCCGTCGTCGCCGGCCGTCTTTTCGAGGCTGTTGGGCCCCGGCGCGCAGCCGGCGAGAACGAGCGTCGCGACGAGGACCGCGGTCAGGATGATTGAGCGTCTCATGGTGCCCTCCTTCGATGTCGGCCCATTTTAGCCCGGAACGGGGCCCGCGTTCAACCGGCCGCCGCGCGTCAGCCCGGCCCTTGCCTTGGGCCGCCGAACCGGGTAGAATGAGGTCTCAGACGAACCTGTTTCAAATCACCGACGGAGGAGGACATCATGAAAGGGAATCCGAAACTTCTCAAGGTCCTGAATTCGCTGCTCGCCGACGAGCTGACGGCCATCAACCAGTACATGGTCCATTCCGAGATGTGCGACGGCTGGGGCTACGAGAAGCTCCACAAAGGCCTCGAGAAGCGGGCCATCGACGAGATGAAGCACGCCGAGAAGCTCATCGGCCGCATCCTGTTCCTCGAAGGCCTGCCCATCGTCAGCGAGCTCAAGCCGCTCTTCATCGGCAGCGACGTGCCCAAGATGTTCGCCTTCGACCACAAGTCCGAGGAGGACGCCATCAAGGCCTACAACGACGCGATCGTTCTGGCCGGGGACGTCAAGGACGCCGCCACCCGCGACTTCCTCCAAACCATCCTGAACGATGAGGACGTCCACCTGGACGAGATCGAGGAGGTTCAGGACCAGATCAAGCAGATGGGCCTGCAGATCTTCCTGACCACCAAGGTCGGCTGAGCCGGGTTCCGCCGATGTGGGCCGCGGCCCTTTTCTGGGGGTCCGTCTGGGGCCTGGGCGAGGCGACCCTCGGGCACCTTCTCCACTTGGCGCGCGTTCCCGGTCTTCCGGGATTCGTCATGGTGCCGTTCGCCGTCCTGGTCATGGGACGGGCGGCGGCCCGCTCGCGGAGCTCTTCGGCCGTTTTCCTGGCGGGCGTCGTGGCCGCCGGATTCAAGTTTCTCGATCTGTTCATCCCCGGGACGGACGTCCTCGCCATCGCCAATCCCGTCCAGGCCATCCTGCTCGAGGCGCTGGCCGGCGCGGCCTGGGTCTCGCTCGAAAAATTAAAGAAACCAGAAACGTCCCCATTTAAATATTCATCTTACGACTGAGCGGGGGATGAGGAAAAAGATCGAGACCGCGGGCATGAGCCGGCGGAGCTTCCTCCGCTGGAGCGCCCTCGTCGGCTCGTCGGCCGCCGCATCGAAAGGCCTCGCCGCGGGCTTCCGCCGGCGCGATCCCCGTCACGTCTTCGCCGAGGCCGCCCGATCGGGCGCCGAAGAGCGCATGATCCGGACGGGCTGTCCCTCCCACAACTGCGGTGGCCGGTGTCTCCTCAAAGTCTTCGTCCGTGACGGCCGCATCGTCCGCATCGAGACCGACGACCGGCCGGGCGACACGCTGGCCGATCCCCAGCTCCGGGCCTGCATCCGCGGCCGGGCCTACCGCAAACGCCAGTACCATCCCGACCGGCTCATGCATCCTCTGAAGAGAACGGGGAAGAGGGGCGAGGGCAAGTTCGAGCGCATCTCGTGGGACGAGGCCCTCGACCGCATCGCCTCGGAGTTCGCGCGCATCAAGTCCGCCCACGGCAACGAAGCCTTCTACGTGCCCTACGGCACGGGCAGCTACAACCAGATCAACGGGCGCCAGACCGCCCAGCGGCTCATGAACCTCTATGGCGGCTCGCTCGGCTTCTACAACAGCTATTCCTGGGCGGCCATCTCGGCGGCGACCCCGACCGTCTACGGCACGAGCGTCACCGGCAACCAGCGCCAGGACTGGCTCAACGCGAAGTACATCCTGATGTGGAGCTGGAACCCGGCCGAGATGCGCGACGGCACGAACAGCGAGTACTTCGTCCGCAAGGCCCGCGAGAAGGGCGCCCGCGTCGTCTGCATCGACCCGCGGATGACCCTGAGCGCCGTCGCCCTCGCCGACGAGTGGATCCCGATCCGGCCCGGCACGGACGCGGCCATGATGTCGGCCATGGCCCACGTCATGGTCACGGAGAACCTCCACGACGCGGAGTTCGTCCGGACCCACTGCGTCGGCTTCGACGGAACGCAGATGCCCGCCGGCGCCGCAGGGGCCGAGAGCTACAAGGACTACCTCCTCGGGACGCGCGACGGCGTCGCCAAGACGCCCGCCTGGGCCGAGGCCATCTGCGGCGTCCCGCGCGAAACGATCGCC
>JBGSUG010000324.1:0-5834 GCA_041736225.1 Candidatus Aminicenantales bacterium
GGGGCGGCCTTCCGACTTTGCCGCGGTGACGGCCTTGGCCGCCGCGGGCGCGATCGCGTACGTCTCTTCGAGCATTCTGTGGTCTGCGACGAGCTCGGCCCGGACGGGCTGGAAGGTGGCCAGCCCGACGTCGAGCGTGACGCGGCGGACGTCGACGCCGCGGTCCCGAAGCGCCCGCAGCACACCCTCGGTGAAGTGCAGGCCGGCGGTCGGGGCGGCGATGGCGCCTTCCTTCCGGGCGAAGACCGTCTGGTACCGGTCGATGTCTTCGGGCTTCGATCTCTCGTCCTGCCGCGACCTCTTGATATACGGGGGCAGGGGAGCGTAGCCGGCGTCGTGAAGAAGGGCGCGGACGTCGGACTTGCCGAAATCGAGGACGCGCCGGCCCTCCTCCGCGAGCCCGGCCACCCGGGCCGTGACGTCGCGGGGAAACAGGATGGCGCCGCCTTCGCGAACCCTTTTCGCCGGCCGGCACAGGACCTCCCAGAGACCCGGGCCGGCCTCCCGGACGAACAGGAATTCGATCTTCGCCTCGCCACTCGCGCCCCAAAGCCTGGCCGGCAGGACCCGGGTGTCGTTGAGGACCAGGACATTGCCGGCGCTCATGTGCCCGGAGAATTCGCGGAATCGGCCGTGGCGGATCGTGCCGGCCTTCCGGTCGACGAGCATCAGCCGCGAATCGTCGCGATGGGGGAGGGGATGCTGGGCGATGAGCTCCGCCGGGAGATCGTAATCGAAATCGGAAACGCGCAGGGCTAGTCCTTGAACAGCTTCTTCTGGCCGGCCGTCCCGGCCTTCCCGCGCCGACCCGGCTCGCGGCACGCGTAGCCCAGGTGGGCGTAGGCCTTCGGGGTGATGACCCGGCCGCGGATGGTGCGGTCGAGGAAGCCGATGCGCATCAGAAAGGGCTCGTAGATGCTTTCGATCGTGTCCTTGTCCTCGTCGATGGCCGCGGCGATCGTCCCGATGCCGACCGGGCCGCCGCCGAAGTTCTCGATGATGGTCGAGAGGATCTTGCGGTCGACGTCGTCGAGGCCGAGGACGTCGACCTCCATCATGTCCAGGGCCCGTTGGGCTTCCTTGGCCGTGATGACGCCGCCGCCCTTGACGTCGACGTAGTCGCGGACGCGGCGCAGCAGCCGGTTGGCCACACGCGGCGTTCCCCGCGAGCGCAACGCGATCTCGCCGGCCCCGGCCTCGTCGACCTTGACCTTGAGGATCCTGGCCGAGCGCTGGATGACCTGCTTCAGGTCCTCGTCCCGGTAGTAGTCGAGGCGGTGGATGATGCCGAAGCGGCCGCGCAGGGGCGCCGTGATGCGCCCGGCCCGGGTCGTCGCCCCGATGAGGGTGAACTTCTTGATCTTGAGCTTGTGGCTGCGGGCCCCCGGGCCCTGGCCGATGACGATGTCCAGGTTGAAGTCCTCCATGGCCGAGTAGAGGATCTCCTCGACCGAGGGCTGGAGGCGGTGGATCTCGTCGATGAACAGGACCTCTTTGGTCTGCATGTTGGTCAGGATGGCCGAGAGGTCGGCGGTCCGCTCGATGACCGGCCCGGCCGTGGGCTTGATGCCGACGCCCATCTCCTTGGCGATGAGGTAAGCCAGACTCGTCTTGCCGAGTCCCGGGGGCCCGTATAGGAGGACGTGGTCGAGCTGCTCGTCGCGCTTGCGGGCCGCCTCGATGAAGACGCGCAAGTTGGACTTGACCTTGTCCTGGCCGACGAACTCGTCGAAGGTCTTCGGGCGGAGGCTGTCCTCGAAGAGGACGTCCTCTTTAGTCCGGATCGGGCTGAGGATGGCGGGCATCGTTATCGCTCCGGGCTATTCTAATTCAAGAGCGCGCGTGCCGCAAGGACATGTGAGTTCCCCGCCCGAGCAAAGCCGGAGAGATGGATTCGTTAAAGCTTCGCCAGACGCTTTAAGCTGTCGCGCAGGAGCTTCTCGAATTCCGCGCCGGGTTTGATCGCCGCCAGCGTCTGGTCGACGGCCCGTTCGGCTTCTTTCTGCCGGAAACCCATGTTCTGCAGGGCCGAGAGGAGGTCCTCCTTCTCGGGCGAGCCCTTGGCCGCCAGGAGCTTCTCCTTCTTCTCCAGCTTGTCCTGGAGCTCCATGGTGATGCGCAGGGCCGTCTTCTTGCCGATGCCGGGCACGAGCGAGATCCGGGCGACGTCGCTGGCGCGGACGGCCTCGGCGAGGTCGTCGGGCGCGATGCCGGAGAGGACGTTCATGGCCAGCCGGGGGCCGATGCCGGAGATCGCGATGAGCTTGAGGAACATGTCCTTCTCTTCGAGGGAAGCGAAGCCGTAGAGGGCCAGGGCGTCGTCGGAGAGGTGGGTGTGGATGAAGAGCTCCACGGTCGCGCCGATCTCGCCGAGCCGGACGTAGGACGACACGGGGATGGCCGCGGCGTAGCCGACGCCGCCGGTCTCGATGACGACGTGACCGGGCGTCTTGTGGCGGAGGGTCCCTTTGAGGTAGGCGATCATGACGGTTCCTCCTCTTCGACCTTCATCTGGAACATGCGGGCGTTGAGGTGGCAGATGGCCGCGGCCAGTGCGTCCGAGGCGTCGAGCGGGACGGCGTCGTCGTCGAGCCCGAGGAGCGAGCGGACCATGGTCAGGACCTGTTCCTTGTCCGCTTGGCCGTAGCCCGTAACGGCCTTCTTGATCTCGAGGGCCGAGTACTCGGCGAACCCGCAGCCCGTTCCGGCGATGGCGACGAGCACCGCGCCGCGGACCTGGCCGAGGACGAGGGCCGTCTTCATGTTCTGAGCGTAGAAGGCGTTCTCGACGGCGGCCTCGCCGGGCGCGTAGGTGCGGATGAGGGATTCGATCTCGGTCTTGATCTCGGCCAGCTTCATGTGGAGGGGCAGCTTGGCCGTCGGCTTGATGACGCCGAAGGCGACGGGTCGAAGGCGGCCGCCGTCCTCCTCGACGATCCCGAACCCCGTCGACAGGAGGCTGGGATCGATGCCGAGGACCCGCATGGAGGCCGCCGGGACGTCACCCGGCCTGAGCGAAGGCGGCGATCTCTTCTTCGGAGATGTCGAAGTTGGAGGAGACGGACTGGACGTCGTCGTGGTCCTCGAGCTCCTCGACGAGCCGCAGGACCTGCTGGGCTTCCTTGCCCTCGACCTTGACGTAGTTTTGGGGCAGGAAACCCACTTCCGAGGCGGCGATCTCGATCTCGGCCTTCTTGACCGCCTCGAGGACGGCGTCGAACTTCTCGGGCGAGGTCGTGACCTCGAAGAGGGTGCCCTCGTCCTTGAGGTCGTCGGCTCCGGCGGTCAGGGCGATGTCCATGAGGATGTCCTCGGACACTTTGGTCTTCTCGACGTCGATGTAGCCCATGCGCTTGAACATCCAGGCCACCGAGCCCTTCTCGCTCATCTGACCGGCGTTCTTCTGGAAGATGTGGCGGATCTCGGAGACGGTCCGGTTCTTGTTGTCGGTGACGGTCTGCATGAAAACGGCCACGCCGCCGGGGCCGTAACCCTCGTACGAAACTTCTTCGAAGGTCGCGCCTTCGAGCTGGCCGGTGCCTTTCAGGATGGCCCGCTTGACGTTGTCGGCCGGCATGTTCGCGGCCTTGGCGTCGTTGATGGCCTTGCGGAGGGCCGCGTTCTTGTCGGGGTCGCCGCCGCCGGCACGCGCCGCCATGCTGATCTCGCGGATGAGCCGCGTGAAGATCTTGCCCTTCTTGGCGTCGGTAGCGGCCTTTTTATGCTTGATCGAGGCCCACTTGGAATGTCCGGACATGGTGGTCTCCTTGTCGTTTCGAGCCCCCGAATAGTAACACAAAGCGGAGGTCGGTGCAACCGGGCGGAGGCATTCCCTACATGAACGCTAGGATATATGATAAAATGGTCAATCTGTTATAATTCACCCGACAGTGAGGAGGTTTTCATGAAGAAGAACATGGGTCATGCGGACAAGACGATCCGTCTCGTCGCGGCCGCCATTCTCGCCGTTCTCCTGATCGCCGGCGTCGTCAAAGGCACTCTCGCCATCGTGACGGCCATTCTGGCGGCGGTCTTCGTCATCACGACGCTCGTCGGCACCTGCCCGGCCTATATCCCCTTCGGCATCTCGACGAAAGGGAAGGGCAGGAGGGGCGGGTCCTGCGACGTCTAACCCGTCGGGGGACCGTGGCGGATCAGGGGGGGGCGGCATGAAAGACGGTAGGAACGCGAAGGGCTCCGTCCGTATCGAATTCGCCGTGACCGGCATGAGCTGTGCCGGCTGCGCGGCCAACGTCGAGCGGGCGCTGCGAAAGACGGCCGGCGTTGTCGAGGCCGTCGTCAATATCGCCACGGCCAGGGCGACCGTCCTCTACGATCCCCGCGCCGTCGCGCCCGCAGGCCTGGTCCAGGCCATTCGCGGAGCCGGCTACGGCGTCGCCGCGCCAGCCGAAAACGTCCGGGAAAGAGGGGACAGGGAGTACGGAGCCCTCCGGCGGGATGTCGTTTGGGGCGGCCTCCTGGCGCTCCTCATCTTCCTCGGCAGCATGCGGCACTGGTTCCCCTGGATGCCGGTCCTCCTGCAGAATTTCTTCGTTCTCTGGGCGCTCGCGACCCCGGTCCAGTTCGTTCTCGGGCTGCGATTCTACCGCGGCGCCTGGAGCGCCCTCCGGCACGGCGCGGCCAACATGAACACGCTCGTCGCCGTAGGGACGTCGGCCGCTTACCTCTTCAGCGTCGCGGCCACGGTCCTGCCCGGGTTCTTCCGCCGGGCCGGGATCGAGCCCCAAGTCTACTTCGACACTTCGGCGGTCATCATCGTCCTCATCCTCTTCGGGCGGATGCTCGAAGCTAGGGCCAAGGGCCGCACGTCCGACGCCATCCGCCGCCTCATGAGCCTGCGGCCCGGCACGGCCCGAGTCGTCGGGCCCGACGGAGAGCGCGAGGTGGCGGTCGAAGACGTGCGAGTCGGCGACATCCTCGTCGTCCGCCCGGGCGAGACCGTCCCGGTCGACGGTGTCGTCGTCGAGGGCAAGTCCTCCGTCGACGAGTCCATGATCTCCGGCGAGAGCCTGCCCGTCGATAAGGGACCCGGCGCCTCCGTCGTGGGCGCGACGATGAACAAGTGGGGCAGCTTCCGCTTCAGGGCGGTCCGCGTCGGCGAGGACACGGCCCTGGCCCGGATCATCAAGCTGGTCGAGGAGGCGCAGGGCTCCAAGGCGCCGATCCAGAGGCTGGCCGATGTCATCGCCGGATACTTCGTTCCCGCCGTCATCGCCGTCGCCGTCCTGACCTTCGCCGCTTGGGCCCTTTTCGGCCCGGCGCCGCGCCTCGTTTTCGCCCTGCTCAATTTCGTGGCCGTCCTGATCATCGCCTGCCCCTGCGCCATGGGCCTGGCCACGCCAACGGCCATCATGGTCGGCACGGGCAAGGGTGCCGAGCGGGGCATCTTGATCAAGAGCGGCGAGAGCCTGGAGACCCTCCACAAGGTGGACACGTTCGTCTTCGACAAGACGGGCACGCTGACCAACGGCCGGCCCGAAGTCACCGACGTCCTGCCCGTCCCCGGGACCTCGGCCGAGGACCTGCTCGGTTTCGCCGCTTCGGTCGAGAACCCTTCCGAACACCCCCTCGGTCAAGCCATCGTCCGCAAGGCCGCCGCCGCGGGGATCCTTCCCGAGAAGGTGGATGAGTTCCGGGCCCTCGAGGGCATGGGCGTCGAAGCCGTCGTGCGCGGCGCCCGGGTGATCGTCGGAAGCCTCAAGCTCGTAGGCTCAGCGGGCGTCGACGCTGCCGCCCTCGCCGCCGAAGCCGAAAAGCTGGCTGCGGCGGGCAAGACCTCCGCCTATGTCGCCGTCGACGGGCGTCCGGCCTCG
>JBGSUG010000332.1:0-13980 GCA_041736225.1 Candidatus Aminicenantales bacterium
GGCCACGGTCAAGGGCTGGATCGGGGAGGGCGGGCCAAACATCATCCTGCGGGCTCCGAACGGCCGCGTCGAGATCGTCAAGATCAAGGCGATCGGCCGGGACGTTTCCGGAAGGCCGGGGCGGTAAGGGAAGCCATGGACGACCTCCGGATCGAGGATGAGCGGGACAGGGAACCCGAAGAGGAGAAGAAGAGCGTCTGGGGCCTTGCGGCGGCCCTGTTCGCCATCCTGGCCGCCGTTGCGGCCCTCTATTTTTTCGTGTTCGTGAAGAAACCGGTGAAACCGGCCGCTGAAGCGGCGCCCGTCGCGGAGACCGGTCGGCCGTCGGAAGGGGAGATCGACGCCGCCCGGTCGGCCGGGGAGCCGCTCGCCTTTCCCGCCGTCGCCCTCGGGGAGAGCGACACAACGGTCCGGGAGTTCGCGGCGGCCCTGTCGACGGACCCGGAATTCGTCCGGTGGCTCCTCTCGAAGGACCTCGTCCGGAAATTCGTCGTCTCCGTCGACAACGTCGCCAACGGGCTCAGCCCCAAGCCGCACGTCGATTTCTTCGCCTTGGCCGGGGACTTCCGGGTCGCCCGGACGAAGGCGGGGACGCTCGTCGATCCGGCGTCCTACACCCGCTACGATCCCGTCATCGGCGTCGTCCTGTCGCTCGATGCGGTGTCCGCGGCCCGGCTCTACCGGGCGGTCAAGCCTCTCCTCCAGGAGGCTTACGGCGAGCTCGGCTATCCGGGCGTCGACTTCGACGACACCCTGGTCCGGGCCATGGACGAGCTCCTCGGGACGCCGGTCGTCGACGGCGCCGTCCGGCTGGAACAGAAAGTCCTGAGCTACGCCATGACCGACGAGACCCTCGAGGGATTGAGCGCGGCCCAGAAACAACTGCTGCGCCTGGGCCCCAAGGGCGTCGGAGCGGTCCAGGCCAAGATCTTGGAGCTGGCCGCGGCGCTGGGGATCGACGGATCCCGGTTGAGCCGGCCGAAAACCTACACGACCGCCGCGAAGTAGGGCCGCGCCCTATTTCCAGCGGAACGGCTTCTCCTTCCTGAAATCGGGGACGAGGTGTTCGTCCGCCCGGAACGGCTCCAGCTGGAGGAACAGGGGATCGAGGCCGAGAGCGAGGGCCGCTTCGGCGGCCCGGCCGTATTCCCCGGCGGTGACACCCCGTTGGATCTCGTCCGGCGCCTCGTAGCAGGGGTGATACTGGCTCATCAGGCTCAGGCCGGTGAACGGCGAGAGGTTCTCCCCGATCCACTTCAGGACGGCCAGCGTGTCGTCGACCGCGCCGGGGAGGACGAGGTGGCGGACCACGAGCCCCTTGAGGGCCGTCCCGCCCGGCCCGAGGTCGAACGCGGGCTGCTGCAGGGACATCTCCTTGACGGCCGCCGAAGCCCGGGCGAAGTAATCCGGCGCGGACGAGTATCTTTTCGAGATCTCGGGCGAAAAATACTTCAGGTCGGGCAGGAAGACGTCGACGATCCCCTCGAGGGCCCGGACGGTTTCGAGGCCGTCGTAGCCGTTGGAATTCCAGACGAGCGGGACCGCAAGGCCTTCGGCCAGGGCGATCCGCAGGGCCCGGAGGATTGGCAGGACGACGTGGCCCGGCGAGACGAGGTTGATGTTGTGGGCGCCTTGGGCTTGGAGATCGAGCATCATGGCAGCGAGCTCCCCGTCCGTCGCCGGAGTACCCTCGAGAAGCCAGCTGAGCTGGTAGTTCTGGCAGAACAGGCACTTGAGGTTGCAGCCGCTGAAGAAGACCGTGCCCGAGCCGGACGCGCCGCTGATCACGGGCTCTTCGCCGAAGTGGAGCAGGGCGTGGGAGACGGAAGCCTGTCGGCCGGTCCGGCAGACGCCCTCAGCCCCCCTCGTCCGGTCGACCCGGCAATCCCGGGGGCAGAGCGTGCAGGCCGATTCGAGCGGTGCTAGGCGCTCCAGTGCCCTCTCGACGAGCCCGATCTTCCTGTTCATGGGCCCATTTTAGCACGATCGGGGTCGGACCTCAGCAAGTATAATGATATGAGCAAGATGAGCGATCTCCGGCCCGCCTCTCCAGGCAGGGCGATAAAGAAATTGAGTGTTTTTTGGCCTGAAAATGAAAATCAGGGACCGGCCTGCGAATTGATTTGGGCCGGACGGCCGGGTATAGTAGGGGGCTCATGGATCTCCTCAAGACGGTCATCGAGTTCGTGCTGCACATCGACAGGCATCTCAGCGCCATCATCCAGCAGTTCGGCGCCTGGACCTACGCCATCCTGTTCGCGGTCATCTTCATCGAGACCGGCCTGGTCATAATGCCTTTCCTCCCGGGCGATTCGCTACTCTTCGCCGCGGGGACGTTCGCCGCGCTCGGCGCGCTCGACGTCCGCCTGCTCATCGCCTTCCTGGCCGTGGCCGCGGTCATCGGGGACACCGTCAACTATTGGATAGGCCACCGCATCGGCGAAAAGGCCTTCAGCCGGGAGGACGCCCGTTTCTTCAAGAAGGAGTACCTCGACCGGACCCACGCCTTCTACGAGAAGCACGGCGGCAAGACCATCATCATCGCCCGGTTCGTCCCCATCATCCGGACGTTCGCGCCCTTCGTCGCCGGCATCGGCAAGATGTCCTACGGCCGCTTTCTCTCCTTCAACGTCATCGGCGGCGTGGGCTGGGTCGTCCTGCTCGTCGGAACGGGGTACTTCTTCGGCAACATCCCCTTCGTCAGGAAGAATTTCTCGATCGCCATCCTGGCCATCATCCTCATCTCGACGGTCCCCATCGCCGTCGAGTATTTCCGGCATCGGAAGAATAAAATCCGATAAGCGCGTCCCTCGAACGGTGCGCCTCAAGCTGTGGGATCCAACCCATTGAGGACCGGACGAGAGAGAGGTCTAGCGGGCGAGCGCCCTGGCGATCCGGCGCATCGGCGCGGAGCGCAGGACGTGATGGGCGGTCATGTCGGTGTGGAGGGGCGTCAGGGTGATGTAACCGTCGTGTGTGGCCATGACGTCGGTGCCCGCGTCTCCCACCCTGCGCGGCGTTCCCGTCCCGATCCAGTAATAGGAATCGTTGCGCGGATCGGTTTTCTCGATGATGTCCGGATCGTAGAACTTCCAGCCCAGGCGCGTGATCTTGACGCCCTTGGCGGGCGGCGGCGGGATGTTGACGTTGAGGGCGATCCCCTCGGGCAGGCCCGAGGCCAGGACGTCGGCGGCGACCGTCTCGACGATCCCCGCCGCGTACTTCAGGTCGAAACGCCCCTTGTCGTCCGCGAGGAGCGAGACCGCGATCGAGGGGATGCCGTGGAACGTCCCCTGTAGGGCCCCCGCGACCGTCCCGGAATAATTGATGTCCTGCTGTCCGAGGTTCGGCCCCGGGTTCATGCCCGAGACGATGAGGTCCGGGCGGCGGGGCAGGAATTCCTGGAGGGCGAAGTAGATGCAATCGACCGGCGTGCCCTCGACGGCCCAGACGCGCGGTTTGACGTGCTGGACGCGGAGCGGCTGGCGCAACGTGATGGACAGGGAGCAGGCGCTCTTCTCCCGGTCCGGGGCGACGATGTAGGTCCGGCCGAGACGCCCGAGCCTCCGGAAGAGGATCTGAATCGTTTCGCGGTAGAAACCGTCGTCGTTGGTCAGGAGAATGACGGGCCGCCCGTCCCGCGCCCCGGCCTTCGGAAGATCGTTCACGCCGGCTTCTTGATCATGACCAGGAGCATCTTGAACCGGGTCACGGCCTTCAGCCCGTGGGGGATGCCCGCGGGCATGATGATCATCTCGCCGGGCTTGACCCGGTGGGTCTTGCCGCCGATGGCGATGTCGGCCTCGCCGTCGAGATCGACGACCATGGCGTCGTAGGGGGCGGTGTGCTCGCTGAGCTGCTCGCCCTCGTCGAAGGCGAAGGCGGTCACGGTCCCGGCCGCCTGGCTGACGACCTCCCGGCTGACGACCGCCCCGTCCTGATAATTGACGAGTCCCGTCAGGCCGACGGCCCTGCCTTTCAGGTCTTCGGTGTTCTTTTCCTTTTTCATGACTGACATTGCGCCGCTCCTTCCGCTCAGGCTCTCGCCCGGGCTCTCGATATGGGGGGAAGAATGGTCGGGACGGGCGGATTCGAACCGCCGACCCCATGCACCCCAAGCATGTGCGCTACCAGGCTGCGCCACGTCCCGAACCGAGGTCCATCATTATAGCAGAATCGGGGGAATTTAGGACTTTTTTTTGCGCTCGCCGTCGAGGGAGGTCACGATGTCCTGGAGCTCGTCGCGGACGCTGTGGAGCGCCTTGCGGAGCCTCTCCGGGTGGACCGGGTTCGAGGGGGCCAGGCCGAACTCGTCCTCGATCTTCCTCTTGATCCCGGCCATGGTCAGCGTCTTCGTCGCCATCAGGTCCCTGATCCGGGCGACGATGGCCACGTCCTGCTGGCGGAAGAACTTCTCGCCGCTCCCGGTCAGTCCGGCGCTGAGGAAGGGGAATTCCTCCTCCCAGGAGGCCAGCGTGGCCGTATCGACGCCCGTCATCCGGGTGACCTCGTCGAACTTGTAGACGAGCTTCGCCTTCGATTTCTCGTCCTTGAAGAGCTTCGGTTGAGCGGCGGCTTTTTTTTCGGACATCGGGAGGCCAACAGTAGCATTTTCCGGATTTTCGGTCAAGGCGCGGGCCCGTTTCCGAAGCTTCGCAGGCCGCCGGTTGTGCTATAATCCGGGGACGATGGCTCCCTCGAACGCGAAAACCAAAGACCGGGACAGGGGGACGCACACCCCGCTCGCCGAGCGGATGCGGCCGCGGACCTTCGACCGCGTCTACGGCCAGGACCACATCCTGGGCAAGGGCAAGCTCCTGGCCGAGCTCATCGAGTCGAACCGGCTCGTTTCCATCATCTTCTGGGGACCGCCGGGCTCGGGCAAGACGACGCTGGGGACCATGCTGGCGGGGCATTTCGACCTGCCCTGCGAGTTCTTCAGCGCCGTCCTGTCCGGCATCAAGGAGGTCAAGGAGTTCATGGCCCGGGCCGAACAGCAGCGCCGGCTGTTCGGCAAGCCCATGGTCCTGTTCATCGACGAGATCCACCGCTTCAACAAGGCCCAGCAGGCGGCCTTCCTGCCCTACGTCGAGAAGGGGGACATCATCCTCTTCGGGTCGACGACCGAGAACCCGTCCTTCGAGGTCATCGCCCCGCTCCTCTCCCGGACCCGGGTCCTGGTCCTCAAGGAGCTCGACCACGCCGCGCTCGCCCGTATCCTCCAGGACGCCCTCGAGGACGGGGAGAGGGGCCTCGGCGCGGCCGGCCTGACCTTGGACCCGGCCGCCCGGGACATGCTCATCGACTTCGCCAACGGCGACGCCCGCCGGGCGCTGAATACGCTGGAGATCGCCGCCGGCCTGGCCCGGACGAAGACCGTCACGATGGAGAACGTCCGGGAGGCCCTTCAGCAGCGGACCCTGCTCTACGACAAGTCCGGGGAGGAACACTTCAACCTCATTTCGGCCCTCCACAAGAGCCTGCGCAACAGCGACGTCGACGCCGCGCTCTACTGGCTGGCCCGGATGCTGGCCTCGGGCGAGGACCCGCTCTACATCGCCCGGCGCATGGTCCGGTTCGCCTCCGAGGACATCGGCCTGGCCGACCCGCAGGCCTTGGCCCTCGCGCTCCACGCCAAGGAAGCCTTCGACTTCCTCGGATCGCCCGAGGGGGAGCTGGCCCTGGCCGAGGCCGTCGTCTACATGGCCGCCGCGCCCAAGAGCAACCGCATTTACGTCGCCTACGGCGCGGTCCAGAAGGAGATCGAGCGCAGCCCGCACGAGCCCGTGCCCCTGACCATCCGGAACGCCGTGACATCCCTGATGAAGGAGATCGGATACGGCAAGGATTACCGCTACGCCCACGACAGCGCCTTCGCTACGACCGACATGGAGACCTTGCCGGAGCGGCTCAGGGGCCGGAAGTACTACGAACCCGGCGAACTGGGCTTCGAAAGAGAGATCCGCAAGCGGATCGACTGGTGGGAAAATTTGAAGGCCAGGATCAGAGCGGGGAAGGGCACCGAAGGCGCGGGCAAAGGCGGCTCAGAACCGGCGGACCGGAGGGAAAAGACGGACAAGTCCTGAGGGTCAGCTCCCGGCGGGCGGAGGAGCCTCGTCCTCGGCCTTGTTCTCCTTGATCAGATAATAGACTTCCCAGCTGATGTCGTCGGCCAGGCAGCCGATACAGGACTTCGGGGTCGTGGCGATCTCCTCGTCGGCGATCTTGTCCTTGAGGATCTTCTTGACGATGCGGCGGATCTTGTACAGCAGGATGTAATTGACCATTCCCGGCTCTCAGCCGGAAATCATACCAGTTTAAGCCCCCCGGCGCAAAACGGGGACATGCCCCCCGAGGCTCGGGCCTGCCCGTGAGGGACGGTACTTCGGGTACGTGTCCCCGTTCTTTGTTATATAATACCCTTGCTCACATGATACGCCCCATTAGCATCACGGCGATCGTGATTCTCGTCTTGGCGCTTGGGGGATGCGCGGCCCCGGTCAAGAAAGCTCTCGTCGATCCCTTCCCCCTGCGTCTGCCTCTCGCCGAGGCCGGGTCGCTCGAGATCGAAGGTCACGTCGTCGGCCAGCCGCGAGTGCGGGACGGCATCCTTTACTACGTCACCCGCGAGGGCTATCTCACGGAGCTCGTCGTCTCGTCGCGAAGCGTTCTGCGGCGGTACGGGGTCAATGATGGTTCCGCTTCCCCATCCGCCTCGCCCGATACGCGGGTCGAGGCCGGGGGCCGAGTTTATTTCGGCTCCGGCGATCGGATGTTCCATTGCCTGGATGCGGCGACGGGCAAGATGAAGTGGAAACGCAAGCTCCAGGGTGCGCTACTTCACCCCCCCATCCTGTCAGGCGGACGCGTCGCCGTCATCGCCTCGAACAGCACCATCTACTTCCTTTCCGCCAAGGGAGGATCGATCCTCTCCTGGGAAGCCATTCCCTCCAGGGTCGTCTTCGAGCCGGCCCGCGCCGGTGAGTCTCTCCTTGTTTCTCCGGCTACCGACCGTTTCTTCGTCTTCGATCTTCGGACGGGAGAGCGGATAGGTCAACACCTGACTTCTGGGACCCTGGCCGCCGGGGCCCTCTGGGTTTCGCCGTTCGTCGTCCTTTTCGAGGAATCTCCGGCTACCGGCCGGCAACGCATCGTCTTCCTCAGATCCCGATGAAGACCTCGCGTTTTCTAGACATCGCCCCCGGCCTTGGGTTATTCTGACATCTGATCCCATGGACGAAGACGACCAGAGCTCGAATTTGTCCCAGGCGGCCCAGGCCCTGAGGGAGGCGGTCGAACGGGACATTCTCGCGACCTACGGGCCCACCGTCCTCGACCATTGGAAACACCCCAGGAACCTTGGCCTCCTGGAAAATCCCGACGGCTATGCCCGCGTCACCGGGCCCTGCGGGGACACCATGGAGATGTCCGTGCGTTTGGAAAAGGACGTCGTCGTCGCCTGTGGTTTTCAGACGGACGGCTGCGGCACGACGGTGGTCTGCGGCAGCGCCGCCACCTGGCTGGCCACGAACAGGACTTTCATCGAGGCCCTCGGCGCGGTGTCCTCGCGCGGGATCCTCGAGCTCCTGGGCGGCCTTCCGGCTTCGGCCGTTCACTGCGCGGAGCTGGCCGCGGAGACGCTCCGCCAGGCGCTGGCCGATTATCTCAGCCACAAGAACGAACCCTGGAAGAAGGGCTATCGGGGAACCTGACTCGTTGAATATCCCGCCCGAAAATCGTAGAATCCCTGCTTCCGGATAAGGAGTATGCCCATGACCCGTGACGAAGCCCTCGACCTGCTCAAACAGCATATGACGAACAAGAACCTGATCAAGCACTGCCTGTCCGTCGAAGCCTGCATGCGGGCCCTGGCCGCGCGGCTCGGCCACGACGCCGAACCCTGGGGACTGGCCGGGATTCTCCACGACCTCGACTACGAGGTGACGGACAAGAGCCCCGAGCTCCACACGACCGAGACGGTCAAGATCCTCCGGGAAAAGGGCATCGACGAGCCGGTCGTCCACGCCGTCCAGGCCCATGCCGGCAAGGTCCCCTGCGAATCGCCCATGGACTGGGCCATCTATGCCGTCGACCCGCTGACGGGGCTGATCATCTCCGCGACCCTGATGCACCCCCAGAAGAAGATCAAGGCCATCGACCTCGAGTTCCTGAAAAGGCGCTACAAGGAGAAGAGCTTCGCCCGGGGCGCCCGGCGCGAAGAGATCGAGGAGTGTAAGAACCTCGGTCTGGAGCTCGACGAGTTCCTGTCGATCGCCATCGCGGCCATGCAGGGCATAGATCAAGAACTCGGATTGTAAATAAGCCGGGGACACGTACCGTCGGTACATGTCCCCCTTTCCTTATTTCAAGACGCCCACCCTGACGCCGATCTCGAAGTAGCGTCCCCGCCAGGGGAAGCCGGGTTCGGTGTAGAAGTAGTGGTTGAAGACGTTGCCGAGCTTCATGAAGATCTGGTAGCGTTCGCGGAATTCGTAGCTGACGATCCCGTCCAGGTTGAAATAGGAAGGCATCTCCAGCAGCGTGGCGGGGTTCGTCCGGGTGTTCCACCACCAGGACTTCGAGCCCAGCAGCCCGTAGAGTCCCGCCCGGACGCCTTTCGCCGGCAGGACCGAGACGTCGAAGTTGAGGTTGTTCTTGGGCTGGGCGTCGAGGGGCCTGTCGTCGGTGTCGTTCTGCGGGTCGAGGAAGGTGTAGTTGACCGTCGCTTCCAACCAGCTCAGCTTCTTCTGGGCCTGGATCTCGAAGCCGTAGATATGGGCCTTCCCGATGTTGACGTAGAGCCTCGTTCCGCCTTCCAGGGTGATGGAATCGATGAAATCCCTGAACCGGTTGAAGAAGACGGTCCCCGTCAGGTAGACAGGCCCGTTCCAGGTCGCGGCGAACTCGAGGCTCGTCCCCGACTCGGCCAGGAGGTCCGGGTTCCCCGAGCTCGTCGAATACAGGGAGCGCATCGAGGGGAAGCGCGACTTGCGGGCGAAGGAGACGTGGAAGTCGAGATCGTCGTTGGGCGTGAACTTGACGCCGATCAGGGGGTTGAACGAGGTGTTGTTCTCGCCTCCCTGGAACTTGTCGATGTAATCCAGGCTCAGGCCGCCGATGACTTTCCACCGGTCGGTCAGGTCGAATTGGTCCTCGATCCCGGCCGAGAGCGTGCCCTGGTCGTAGCGCTCCCAGGGCTCGCCCGTGTCGTCCTGGGTCCGGGCGATGTCCTTCTGGTAGAGCAGGCTGGCCTTGAGCGTGTTCCGTTCGCCCACGGGCATCTCGGCCAGGGCGAACCCGCCGTGGGACGAGTTGTCGTAGGTGCTCGACGAGTCGAGGTCGGTCATGGCTTCGTCGTTGAACCAATCGAGCGTGTTGTAGTAGTTGACCGTGAAGGCGCGGAAGCGCAGAACGGAGTCGCCGCCGAGCGACGTGAAGCCGCCGGCGCTCAGGGACGAGCGGTCCCACTGGGGGAAACGCCAATACCGGGCGCGCTGGGTGAAGAGGGCCGGGGGCATGCCGTACTCGGACCGGTACGTCGATCCGCTCACCATGATCTCGGTCTTGTCCGAGGGCGTGTAGTAGAGCTTGCCGCTGAGGTTGAGGCGCTCGAAGTCGCCGTTGGCCCTCAGGGTCTTGCCGGTCTCGGGATCGGGATAATAGAACCCGTCCGAGGCCTGGTACAGGGCGCTGGCCGCGAGCGAGAAGTGCTTCCAGGAGTACGATCCGTCGGCACCCAGACCCGTGGTGCCCTTGTCGCCGTAGCTTCCGGTCAGGGACAGCTCGGGCCCCCCCGACGGCCGCTTGGTGATGACGTTGACCAGTCCGCCCAGGGTGTTGGGTCCGTAGAGGACCGACGACGGCCCCTTGGTCACCTGGATGGTGTCGATGCCGCCGGCCGAGACGGTCTTCAGATCGAAAGTGCTGAAGTAGGGCTCGTAGACCGGCACGCCGTCGACGAGCAGGGCGATCCGGTTAGCGCCGATGCCGCGGAGCTTGAGGCTGTAGGTGTCCTTGTCGCCGAAGGTGACCGTGGCTCCGGGGATGAACTTGAGGACGTCGGCGATGTCGCGCGGCTTGAGCTTGAGGATGTCGGTCGCGACGACCGTCGAGACCGTGGCCAGCGGGACGTCCTTGGGGGCTTTGCCGATGACCCGGATCTCCTCGGTGATCCGGACCGGCTTTTCCTGTTCCGCCTTGGCCTTCCGCTCCTCCTGCGTCTCCTGGGCGAGAGCCGGAGACAGGACGAGCGCGAGGCCCAAGGCCAGAAGAGCGGGGAGCCGGAGTTTGGGGAGGGAGCGCAGAGATGCCGTCATGAGTTTCTCCTTTTCGCGTTGGAAGGAAAAGCCGTTTCCCGCTTTTCCCTATCGGCCGGAGGGCATGACCGGATAAGGCGTTAGCTCCTCGGGCTCGGAGAGAAGGCATAAATTAGCATGGCCGGGTCGGGCCGTCAAGCCCGCGCGCCGCGTGACGCTCAGGCTTTTTCCTGCAGCTTGCTGTGGCGGAAGCCATACATGAAGTAGATCGCCAGGCCGGCCAGTAGCCAGATCCCGAACCGGATCCAGGTCACCTTGGGCAGGCTGGCCATCAGATAGAAGCAGAAGCCGATGGTGATGAGCGGCGTGAACGGGACGCCGGGGGTCTTGAACTTCCGCTCGACCTCGGGCCGCGTCTTCCTCAGGAGGATGACGCCGGCCGAGACGAGGACGAAAGCGAACAGGGTGCCGATATTGCAGAGGTCGATGATCATCGGCAGGGGGAAGAGGCCGGCGATGAGGGCCGTGGCGATGCCCGTGATCCACGTGCACAGGTGCGGCGTGCGGTGCTTGGGATGGACCCTGGCGAAGACCGGCGGCAGGAGGCCGTCGCGGGCCATGACCATGAAGATGCGGATCTGGCCGTAGAGCGTGACCAGAAGCGTCGAGATCATGCCGATGATGGCCCCGGTGGCCACGAGCGCCCCACCCCACCGGATGCCGATCCCGGACAGGGCGGCCGGCAGGGCGTTGCCCACGTCGATCTGCTTGTAAGGGACGATCCCCGTCAGGACGAAGGCGACGGCGACGTAGAGGACGATGACGACCCCCAGGCAGAGCATCAGCCCTCGCGGCACGTCCCTCTTGGGGTTCTTGGTCTCCTCGGCGGCCGTCGACACGGCGTCGAAGCCGATGTAGGCGAAGAAGATGATGGCCGCGCCGGCCATGACGCCCTTCCAGCCGTAAGGCATCATGGGCTGCAGATTGGCCAGGCTGACGTGACGGACGCCGAGGACGATGAACAGCAGGATGACCGCGATCTTGACCAGGACGATGATGTTGTTGATCTTGGCGCTCTCCCGGATGCCGATGTAGAGCACCCAGGTGATGAGCAGGGTGATGACGATCGCCGGGACGTCGATGATCCCCCCCGACAGGACGATCTTGTGGTCGACCGTGGTGATCGGCGGCGTCAGGAAGGCTTTCGGCAGCTTGACCCCGGCGCTTTGAATGAGGCCGATGAAGGTCGTCGACCAGCCCGAGGCCACGGCGCTCGCGGCGACCAGATATTCGAGCATGAGGTCCCAGCCGATGATCCAGGCGATGACCTCGCCGAAGGCGACGTAGGAGTACGAATAGGTGCTGCCCGCGACCGGGAACATGCAGGCCAGCTCCGAGTAGGTCAGGGCGCAGAAGCCGCAGGTGACGGCGGCGATGATGAAGGAGAGCAGGACCCCGGGCCCGGCGAGCTGGGCGCCCTGCCCGGTCGCCACGAAGATGCCCGTGCCGACGACGGACCCGATGCCGAGGGCGGCCAGGTCGATGGCGGTCAGGTTCTTCTTGAGCTGGGTGTGTTCGGCGGCCTCGGCGATCTGAGTCGGCGATTTGGTCTTCCAGATGTTCATGGAAACCTCACTTCGGTCCGGGTTGGCCCGGAGGGGGATTATATCCCAGCCGAAACGGAAAGCAATCCCTTCGCCCTCCGGCGTGCGGTGGGCGGCGGAATATTCCTGAAACACGATCCCTTTTCAGGGGAAAAGGGTCATGTCCCGGATTTTCCGGTTCCCGTTTGACAACTCCGACCCGATAAGTTACCTAGAGTGATGAAATCCCGATAGAAGAGGCGCCCATGAGAGATCACCGGACTTCGACGGCCTTTCTGCTGGCCGGCCTGTCCCTTGCCCTATGCTCTTGTTCGAACGATGTGACGGAGCGTGCCCTTGAAGCGATCCGAGCCGACGACATGTCCTTCCACCTGAAGTTCCTCGGGGCGCCGGAGTTCCGCGGCCGGGAGACGCCGTCCGCCGAGCAGGACCTCGCCTCCCGATACATCGCACTCACGGCCGAGCGCATCGGTCTGAAGCCGTTGATGCCGGGAGGATCGTACTGCCAGGAAGTCCCGGTCGAGGTCGTTTCCGTCGTGCCTTCCTCCTCCCGTCTGAGGCTCGCCGCCGCGTCGGGTGAGCGGACCTTCACCTTCCCCGCCGACGCGACGGCCGGCCGCTGGTTCGAGCCGGGCCGGGCCTCGGGCGAGGTCGTCTTTCTGGGCTATGGGCTCGGCGCCCCGGACCTCGGTTGGGACGATGGCGCCGGGATCGACCTCCGGGGCAAGATCGCCGTCATTCTCGAAGCGACGCTTCCCGACGGCCATCCGCTGCAACCGGCCGCGAACCGCCGACTCCTCGGGGGCCGGGCCGGGGCTTTGCGCGGGAAAGGCGCTGCGGCGGTCGTCACGATCATCGACGATGCGCGCGAATCGCGTTTGACCGGGAAGGGACTGTCTTTCGACCTTCCGCGGCGCACCAGGGTCCTGGACATTGACAACGCCGCGCCGGGGGCGGGCCCCTCACGGCCGGCTTCGGCGCCCTTCCTCCAGATCGAGGTCAGGCAGGCGGCGGGCGCCGCCATTCTGGGATGTTCCCCGGTCGACCTGGCCGCCATGTCCGCGTCCATCCGGGAGGGCAAGCCCGTCGCCGCGAAGGTCCTGTCCGGCCGGCGGCTCGAGATCGAGATCGTGTCCGTAGCGAGGCGCGACCGGGCCTTCAACGTCGTCGGCTGTGTCGAAGGCGCCGACCCGGTCCTGCGCCAGGAGTACCTGACCGTCACCTCTCACCACGACCACCTGGCCGTCCGCGAAGGCCGGGTCTATCCCGGCTCGGACGACAACGCGTCCGGCGTCGTCGGCATGTTCGAGATCGCCGAGGCGCTGCTTCTCGCGCCTCCCAAGCGGTCCGTCATCTTCGTCTGGAACACGGCCGAGGAACTGATGCTCCTCGGCTCGTACTACTTCGTCCAGCACTGCCCCGTGCCGGTCGAGAGGATCAGCGCCAACCTCAACCTGGACATGATCTCGCGCAACGCCACGGACCACCTCTACCTCATCGGCTCGAACAAGCTTAGCTCGGAGCTCGACGCCAGCATCCGGACCATGAACGAAAAGCCCGGCCCGGGCCTGACCCTCGACTACACCTACGAGGCCCCTGGCCATCCCGACCGCTTCTTCTTCCGGAGCGACCAATACCCGTACATCCGCTACGGCATCCCCGGGGTGTGGTTCTTCTGCGGGACGACGGAAGACTACCACCAGGAGGGAGACGTCGAGGCCAAGGCGGACTACATCAAGATGGAGAAGGTGTCCGAGCTGGTCTACCGCGTCGTTATGGACATCGGCAACAAGCCGGCCCTGCTGGCGCTCGACCTGCGGCCCGAGGTCACGGCTCGCGGCCCGGAGAACATGAAGGTCGTCTGGCAATAGATCTCGGGCGCGCCCCGGGGGCGCCGGACGCCCGGCCGCTTTTTGACTTGCCGGGGCCCCTATGTTATTTAGAACGCGATGAAGATCGTCGCGGTCGTCGGCTTCTCCGGGAGCGGCAAGACGCGGCTCGTCCTCCGGCTCGTCGGTGAGCTCGGCCGGCGCGGGCTACGGGTCGCGGCCCTCAAGCGCTGCTCCCACGGCTTCTCGCTCGACACGGAGGGAAAGGACACGGCGGACTTCGCCGCCGCC
>JBGSUG010000354.1:0-12040 GCA_041736225.1 Candidatus Aminicenantales bacterium
CAGACGAGGAACACGGCGAGCGCCGACAGAACGGCGATCCTCCCCGACCCCTGTTCCCGCCGCAGCCAGTCAGACCCGGACATGCGCGATCTTGGCCGGGTCCGCGATTCCCAGCCCCAGCCTCTCGGCATAGCGCAGGTACTCGGTGAACCGGGGATTCTCGTTGACCGCCACGCCCATTTCCTTGCGCTTGGCCACGATCCTGTTGTGGCAGACCATGTCCAGCGCGAACGGGTCGGAGGCGAAATATAGCCGGTTGTCGACATAGGCGAACTTGGCGTTCTTGTCCGGCCCGCCGTCGTACTGGGAGCGCAGGCCGTCCGTGACGTTGAGGACCATCTTGTCGCGCACCGGCCAGAAGGCGGGCACCTCGACGCAGACGTCCAGGAACAGGGGCGCGTGCAGGCGGTTCGTGTTGCAGACGGCTCCGTAGCCGATGTTCTTGGTGGCCATGGAGATGGCGTTGCCGGTGTTCTTGAACACGGGCAGGTTGACGATCTTGGTCAGCTTCCCGGTCAGGAGCTTCCCGAAATAGGAGTGCTTGCCGTTGAAGACGTGCTGGTTGAGGTAGGGCAGGTCCTTGGGCCCTTCGACGTCGGCCCAGTAGAAGACCTTCTGGTCGAAGTTGGGCACGCTGACGTGCGTTCCGTCGGCCTTGAGCCACTTGCTGTTGTCCTCGGTCTTGCCCTCGGCCGCCGCCTCGTCCATCGTCTGCAGGCCCTCGAGGCCGATGCCCGGGTAGCGCTCGGCGGTGAACCCGGCGTCCTTGAGCATGTAGTCGAAGCGGTCCCAGATGACGATGTTCTTGCGCGGCAGGCCGCTCGCCGTCAACCAGTCGATGACGGCGTCGACGACCTCGAGCCGGGTGCTGATGAGGCCCGGCCCGACCGGATTGACCTTGAGGCCGACGACGTCCTTCTTGGTGAAGAACAGGCCGAAGCTCTTCTCCAGGCTCTTCCCGGTGAGCTCCCGGATCCCCTTCTCGAACATGGCCTTGACCACGGCCGCGTCGACCTTGCCCTCGGGCATGGCCGCGGGGTCGTGGACCTCGACGACCCGGCCGGGGAACGGACCGGGCAGGCTCCACTTGGTCCTGGGCACTTTGAGGGCGTCCTCGATATTGGTCTTGGGCTTGGGGGGCGGTCCGGCCGGCTTGGCCGGGGGCTGCCGGTCCTGGGTCTGCTGGGCGGCGACCAGGCTGCGGCCGGTCATGATCAGGCCGGCTCCGATCGCCCCGCCGGCCTTCAGGAATCCCCGGCGGCCGATGGCGTTGTCGGGCGGCATCGAGCGGTAAGTCCGTTTACTCATGTTGTCAGTCCTTTTTCTTCCTCTCGATCTCGTCGATGAGGGCCTTGACCGCGGTCTGCTCCATGTTCAACTTAAAGGAGGCCTGAAGGGCTTCCAAGGCCCTGGCGTTATCGCCGATCTTGTAGTAGCAGTTCCCGAGCGTGGCCAGAAGTCCGGCGTCGCTGTTGTAGATGCGATTGCCCTCCTGGAGGCTGAGGATGGCTTCGTCGTAGCGCTCGAGACCGGCCAGGGCCTGCCCCTTGAGCAGGGCGTATTGGAAGCGGAGCTTCTCTTCGGTCTTGATCCGCTCGATCATAGCCGCGGCGTCCGCGTATTGTTTCTCCTTGATCAGAAAGCCGGCGTATTCCGGGATCTTGTCGACGAAGGCCGGATTGAGGGCGAGGGCCCGGTCATAGGCCGCGCGCGCCTTGGCGGACTGCCCGACCTGGCTGTACTGGTAGGCGAGCATGTAATGGAACAGGAAGATGTTCTTGAGCGAGAAGGCCTTGGACATGGTGACCGGGTGGGCCAGGGACTTGGCCGGGGAGACGATGAACTGGCCGATCTTCTGGTCGACGACGTTGTCGGCGCCGTCGCGGAGGGCCAGGGTCATCTCATAGTAGTCCGGAGGGAGGTCGGAGGCGACGATGGTCTGGACGACGACGAGGGCCCGGTTGAACGGCTGCCGGTTCAAGCGAAGGCTGTAGCTCTTTTCGGCGGGAGCGGTCTGGCTCGCGCCCTTGATGCCGATCCCGACCGAGCCGGATTCCCAAAGCTCCCGGGTCATCCCGGCGATGCTGAAGATGTAAGAGATCTGGTCGGCCTGGACGAACGTGGACTTGGGGTCCACCTGGAGCTTCGTGTACTCGGCCTGGAAAGGCAGGTGAACCCCCGCCGGGGCGGTTTCCGTCCTGGCCCCGAAGACGGGGGCGAGGAGACGGGGTGGCCCATCGATCGCCGGAACATCGATGTCACGCTCGAGAATGCTGAACTCCTTCCCGACGGTGTTCCTCAGCAGGACCGTCAGCCGGCTCTTCCCTTCGGCCACGGGAACGGAATCGGCGATGGAGACGCCCATTCCCTCTGTCTCCCGGATCCCGGCCTCGGGAATGGTCAGCGGGTATTCCTTGCTGTATTGCAGGATAACCTTGTCTCCGACCCGCAGGTTGACGTCCACGAGGAAGTTCGTGGAGTATTCGGCTTTGGGCTCGTAGAAATCGAGCGACAGCCGCTCGGGCGACATGACGAAATCGCAATAGGCCAGGCCCGTCCGCGGATCGACCAGGACGGCCACCGACGACTCGGTCTGGATGTAGTTCGTCAGGTACTCGGTGCTCACGACGCCTTTGTAGTTCAGGAAGTGGGTCGCGTACCGGACGTCGAGGCCCTTCTTCGGGGATTCCAGGATGGCGGCCATGTAGAAGGCGGTGTCGAGAGAGGGCTGATAATTGTAACCGAACTCGCCCGGGACGATCGACAGCGCGACGCGGGCCAGATCGGGTTGTTCCTTCACGAGCTTCTCATAGAGCCCCTCGTAGTCCGTGAGCGCGTACTGGCCCTGGGCGTTGACGAGGAGCCTGGCCGGCCCGTCGGCCACGGGGTCGTAGAGCTTGTACTCGCCGGCGTTCCGGTATTGATAGAAGCACAGCTCGAAATAGGCGGGCATGCCCTTTGACGTGTCCCCGTAATAGGACCAGACCTCGGCCGGAAAAGTCTCGAGCGAGCCGGCCATCGAGGTCGTGCTCTTGGGCGGACCCAGGATGATGTAGATCCGGCCCCGGTCGGTCTTCCAGCCCGGGCGCACGGAGCCGAAATGGAACCGGTAATCCGCTTCCTTGAACCGCTTGAGATGCTCGTCCTGGAACTCGTTCTGGGGCGTCGCCGGGGTCGGATCGCGCATGTTCCAGAAGGCCTTGATGAAGATGTCCCGGTCCCGGTCGTCCTGCAGATGCAGGAAGACGTCCAGCTCCTTGTCCGTGATAATGTAGCTCGTGAGGTCCAGCCATTCCTGGAATCGCGGAGGCAGGTCCTTCACCTTGATCTTGGTCTGGGCGGGGAGCTGGCCGGCGCTCGAGAACAGGACGAGCGCCCCGGCGAGAGCGACGAATCGGCGGAGAGTCCCGGTCCGGATCATGATGGCACCTCCTCTCAGGTATCTTAGTTAAAAGCCGGGGAAATATCCACCGCGCCGAAGAAGTGGACGCGGACACGCCCTTGGCGCGGGCCTTCCCAAATGGAGAGAACGACGGCCGGCGGCGGACGGTTCCTCCGGCCGAGACCCCGTGACCGTGCTCGTCTTTGTTCATTTTTTTGAATTATATCCACAAATATGGATATCCCGCGGGTATTCGTCTGAAATAACTCGCTGATAAAAATACACCTTACAGGCCCTCGACGAGTTGGCATATTTCTTGGATATGAAGCCCCATCTAAGGAACACAGATAATTCCATGTCCATCAATTGCTATAAGGAGGTGTCAACCGATAAGTCACGCTTAAAGGGGAGCCGGAGGGAAGTGGGGCGAGAACGAACTCGCTCCAGGGAATGGGAAACATGAAGCCTACCCAATAGGAGAGTAAATGAAAAGGCTACTCGTACTGATCTTTTGCTTGGCCTTGCCGTTCGGGCTGATGGCCCAGTCGAGATCGGGCGCCATCAGCGGAACGGTCATGGATTCCGAAGGCAATCCTTTGCCCGGGGTCAGCCTGACCCTGACGGGCGAGACGATCGCCCCGATAACGACCGTGAGCAGCGCCGAAGGGAAGTTCCGCTTCCTGTCGCTCTACCCGGCCAACGATTACGTCATCAAGGCCGAGCTCCAGGGATTCAAGACCAAGCTCGAAACGGGCGTCATCGTCAACATCGCCAAGGACTCCGACATCAAGATCACCATGGAGCAGGGCGCCTTGGAAGAACAGGTGACGGTCATCGCCCAGACTCCGATCATCCAGGCCAAGAAGACGCAGATCACGCATACCGTCAACGCGGAGATGCTGGCGGCCCTGCCGTCGGCCCGCGACCCGTGGGTCGTCCTGCAGATGACCCCCGGCGTCCAGGTGGACCGCGAGAACGTCGGCGGCACCGAATCCGGGCAGCAGTCCTACTATTTCGCCAAGGGCAGCAGGAACCAGGAATGGACGATGGACGGCATGCAGATCACGGACCGGAACTCCGGCGGCTCCCCCGGATACTACGATTTCGACATGTTCGAGGAGCTGAACATCTCGACGGGCACCCTCGACGTCGAACACCGTGATCCCGGCGTCGTCGTCAACATCGTCACCCGCCGCGGCGGCAACAAGCTCAGCCTCGGCGCCCGGTTCTTCTACACCGACGAGAAGTTCCAGGCGACCATCTCCCCCGAGCAGAAGGCCGAGATCGGCCTGACCCGGGGCTACAACCGGGCCATCGACATCAAGGACTTCGGCTTCAACGCCGGCGGCCCCTTCGTCAAGGACAAGGCCTGGTGGTGGGTGAGCTACGGCGTTCAGCAGGTCCTGACCCTGAACACCGTCGACAAGCGCGACGACACCTACCTCAACAACTACAACGCCAAGCTGAATTTCCAGCTCATCCCCTCGAACCGGCTGGAAGTCCTCTACAGCTTGGGCGACAAGAAGAAGTACGGCCGCAGCTCGAGCGCGACCTTCCCCGAGGGTTACATCCAGGGCAGCAAGTTCCACTTCGGGAACCCGACCTGGAAGATCCAGGACGAGCAGATGATCGGAGACAACCTGTTCCTGTCCCTCCGCGTCGGCAAGTCCAACCCCGGATTCGGCTTCAAGCCGGGCAACGACCCGGATCTCCTCCGGGTCGCGCGCTTCGACTACGCCCAATACCAGTGGGTCCAATCCCAGTCCTACTTCTACTCCAACCGGCCCCACCCCTACTACGTCGGCCAGGCCCAGTATTTCAACGACAACATCATGGGCACGGCCCACGAGATCAAGGTCGGCTTCGAGATCAATCCCAACAGCCGGACCTACGAGGGCGGCTATAACGGCAACATCCGGCTCTGGGACCACTACTACGAACCGACCGTGGATTGGGACGGCGACGGCGACATGGATGTCGTCGAAGACGAATTCGGCCTGAACATCACCTACATCGCCACCAACCACAACGATTATCCCTACGACGACGGGACGAAGCGCTACGCCGGCTACTTCAGCGACGTCATCAGCGCCGGCCGCTTCAACATCAACGTCGGCCTCCGCGTCGACCGCGGTTGGAACTACGTCAACCCCTGGACGACCCGCGGCCTGTTCGCCGAGAACGGAACGGGCAATTTCGCCCACTACGCCGACGCGGCCAGGTCGGTCCTCACGCAGGACGCCATCGACGCGATCGTCGGCCTCCAGCCCGACATGGTCGTCGACCAGGTCATCAAGCCCCCGAAGATCTTCACCACCTTCTCGCCCCGCTTCGGCCTGACCTATGACCTCTTCGGCGACGGGAAGACCATCGCCAAGCTGGCCTACACGATGTATCCCGGCGGCGGCCTGGGCACCAACTACAACACGCCGGGCGGCATGTATCCCTGGCTCGACTTCTACGGCGTCGATACCGACGACGACGGCCTGTTCGGCCTCGACGAGCTCTATTGGACCGACTACTATCAGGCCAACAACCCGGCCTACCGGGTCTTCGACGACGAGGGCAACTTCGACGCCAATGCCACGGACGTCCAAGAGCTGTGGTGGGGCGGCCAGGTCGAGTTCGGCGGCTCCGCGGTCACCGATCCGACCACGTTCGTCGACGCCAGCACTTGGAAGTACTCCCTGACGCACGAGGTCAACGTGTCCATCGACCGAGAGATCATGAAGGACTTCGGCGTCACGGCCGGCTTCACCTGGAAGAAGATGGGCCGCTTCAGCTGGACCAACTCCTACTATCCCGCGACCGGCCACATCCGCAACAAGGACGACTATGTCGTCGGCGGCACGATCCCCGACATGCTCATCAACCCGGGCACGGGCGATGAGTACGATCCCGGCGACGCGGCCGGCAGGCCGTGGTACGTCCTGGTCACCAACCCCGACACGGCGGGAACGGCCTACTCCTACACCACGATGATGAGCTCCAACCGCTATAACACGTTCATGGGCGGCGAGCTCGTCTTCACCAAGCGCCTGTCCAACAAGTGGATGGCCAACGCCGCGTTCACCCTGCAGACTCAGAAGAGCTACTACGGGGACAACGACTACCTCAATCCCACCAACATGTGGGCCATCGACGGACAGCAGTACGGCTTTACGTTCGGCGGCGCCAGCGGCAAGCTCGACCGCGACTATTTCTCCCGCTGGACCGTCCAGATGTCGGGCCTCTACCAGCTGCCCTGGGACTTCAACGTTTCCGGAACCATGGCCATCCACGAAGGCACGTTCTATCAGACTTCTTTCACGATCCGGAACGACAGCCTGACCGGCGTCCGCGGCTTCACGGCGGGCATGCCCACGACCACGATGGACGCGCGCACCCGGGCCCCCAACGTCTACAACATGAGCCTCAAGCTCGAGAAGATGCTGAAGCTCAGTGACGCCGGACGGCTCTATTTCTCCTTCGACCTGTTCAACGTGCCCAACCTCCACACCGTCACGCGCAAGTACGACATCAGCTACGGCACGTTCCGCTACAACGGAACGACCTGGGGCTCATGGACCCAGCCCGGAGCGACGAGCGGTCAGATCTATGAGATCCTGAATCCCGTCGTCTTCCGGCTCGGCTGCCGCATCCAGTTCTAGTTCCCCGCTCGAGCGCAGACTGAAGCTCAAAAGCCCCTCCCGCCGCAAGGCGGGAGGGGCTTTTCTTATGGTATAATGAGACCATGCCAGCCATGAAAAAGGCGGCCGTTCTCATCGTCCTCGTTTCCCTGGTCTCGCCGGCGGCGGCCTTACCCGGTCAGGCGAGAAATCTCCTCCTCGTGACCGTGGATACCCTCCGACCGGACCGCCTGGGCTGCTACGGCCAGGGCAAGGCCCGCACGCCGGCGATCGACGCCCTGGCCGCGCGCGGCGCCCTCTTCGAGAACGCCATGGCCCACACGCCGTCCACCCTTCCTTCCCACACCAATCTTCTGCTCGGCCTGACGCCGCCCGCTCACGGGGTCAGAGAGAACTCGAAATCACGGGTATCGGAGGCCTTCCTGACGCTGGCCGAACATCTCAAAGCGCGGCGATACGCCACCGCCGCGTTCATCGGCGCCTTCCCGCTCGATTCGCGGTTCGGTCTCGGCCAGGGCTTCGACGTCTACGACGACCGCTTTCCCATGAAGCCTTCGGCCATGGGGTTCGCCCCCGAGAGGACCGCGGACGCGGTCGTCGCCGCGGCCGTCTCCTGGCTGGGGGCCCAAACCGGGCCCTGGTTCTGCTGGATCCATCTCTGGGATCCGCACGCGCCCTATACGCCGCCGGAGCCGTTCCGGACCGAATACGCCGCCGATCCGTACTCGGGCGAGGTCGCCTTCGTCGACGCCGAGCTGGCGGTCCTGTTCGAGGCTGTGCGAAAGGCGGGACAGGCGGACCGGACCCTGACCGTTCTGACCGCCGACCACGGCGAATCCCTCGGCGAGCACGGCGAGCTGACCCACGGCTATTTCGCCTACGGCAGCACACTCCACGTGCCCCTCATCATCGCCGGACCCGGCGTCCTCCCGCGGCGGGTCGGGGCCGCGGTGGGTCATGTCGACGTCTTTCCGACGGTCTGCGGGCTCCTTGACGTACCGGATCCCCCCGGGCTCCAAGGCCGCACCCTCGAGCCCCTGATGACCGGCGAACGGGACAAGCCGCGGGTCCTTTACTTCGAATCTCTCGAACCCCAGCTCAACTACGGCTGCGCGCCTCTTCACGGCTTCGTCGAAAACCGGACGAAATTCATCGATTCGCCCCTCCCCGAGGTCTACGACCTGGGCCGGGACCCCCGGGAGGCCGCGAACGTCGTCGCAAAGGCGGATGTCCCCGCGCTCAAGAAACGGCTCGAGGCGATCCTCAAAGGCCTGACGGGCCCTGCGGCGGCCCCGCCGACCGTCGCCGACGACCGGACGAGGGAAAAGTTGCGCAGCCTCGGCTACGTCGTCTCTCCGGTCGCCCGGGCCCGGTCCGCCTACGGGGCAGAGGACGACTTGAAGAGCTTCCTGCCCTTCCAGCAGCGGCTCGAGCGGGCCATCCTCAGTACGGACGCCGGGCGGCCTGAGGATGCCGTCCGGGAGATCGAGGCCCTCGTCCGTGAGAAGCCGCACTTCTCCCCGGCCTATATCTATTTAGCCCAGATCCACACGGCCCGGGACCGGATGGACGAGGCGCTCCGGACGATGGACGACGGATTGCGGGCCAATCCCGAGGACTATGCCCTGCTCGCCGAATACGGCAAGGCCCTCGTCCGCGGCGGACGGCCCCGGGAGGCGGAGGGTATCCTCAACAGGGCCGTCGCCCTCATCGATTTCGATCCCGACTCTTGGGTCGGCCTGGGCCGCGCCCGGGTGACGACGGGAGACGCGGCCCGAGCCGGGGAGGCTTTCGAGAGGGCCTTGGCCCTCGACCCGTCGTCGGCCCCGACACACGCCGAGGTCGCAGCCTTCCGGATGGGCCTTTATCTCGGGGGGGGGGAAAGCGCGTCCGACCTCGAACAAGCCATCGCCCACTTCGAGAAGGCCATCGCCCTGGACGCCTCCCTGAGCTCGGCCTTCGGCGGTCTCGGCTACGCCTACCGGTTGGCCGGGCGGACGGAAGAGGCGATGCGCACCTGGGAGCGGGCCATCGCCATCCACCCCGGGGATGACTTTTCAACCTATCATCTCGGTCTCGCCTGTCTCGAGCGGGGAGACAAGACGCGGGCCCGAAAGCTCTTCACGGCCATCCTCGAGGCCAGGGGCGGCGAGCTCACGCCGCAGGAACGGGACCAGATCACGGCCCTGATCGAAAAATGCAAGTGACAGGCGACGGAGAAGACCATGATCAAACGTGCCCGACGCATCCCGGCGGCCCTGTTGGCTGCGTTGGCCCTGGGGGCGACCGTTCCGGCGGCTCGAGCGGCCGACGTGAACGTCCTTCTCGTCACCATCGACACGTTGCGGCCCGACCGCCTGAGCTGCTACAGCGCGCTGCACCTCCGGACGCCGCGGATCGACACCCTGGCCGGGAAGGGCGTGCTTTTTGAGCGGGCCTTCGCCCACAACCCGATCACCCTGGCTTCGCACACGAACATCCTGTTGGGCCTGACCCCCCCGGCCCACGGCGTGAGCGAGAACAGCAAGTCTGTCGTGCCCGGCGAATTTCTGAGCTTGGCCGAGCTGCTCAAGGGCCAGGGCTTCGCCACGGGCGCCTTCGTCAGCTCCTTCTCCCTCGACTCCCGCTTCGGGCTCGACCAGGGCTTCGATGTCTACGACGATGCCTACCCCTCGAAGCCGGCCCCGGGGCTGCCGTTCTCCGAACGCGCCGCCGCAAAGACCCTGGCCGCCGCCGATGCCTGGCTCGACACCCAGAAAGGCCCGTGGTTCTGCTGGGTCCACCTCTGGGACCCTCATGCCCCCTACGAGCCTCCGCCCCCTTACGACGCCCAATACAAGGACGACCCCTACTCCGGCGAAGCGGCCTACATCGACGCCCAGCTCGGGAGGCTTTTCGACTGGGTGGACGCCCACGGCGGACTGGGGAAGACGCTGATCGTGCTGACGGCCGATCACGCCGAGTCCCTGGGCGAGCACGGCGAGCAGTACCATAGCTATTTCGCCTACAACTCGACGATCTGGGTCCCCCTGATCATCGCCGGACCCGGGATCGCCCGGCCCTCCCGGGTCAAGGACTATGTCAGCCACGTGGACATCTTCCCGACCGTCTGCGAGGCCCTCGGTCTCAAGCCCCCGGCCGGTCTGCACGGCGGCTCGCTCGTGCCGTTCCTCAAGGGCCGGACGAGAAAGCCCCTCCCGATCTACTTCGAGTCCCTCGACGCCCATCTCAACCGCGGCTGGGCGCCCCTGAGGGGCCTCATCCGCAACGGCATGAAATATGTCGACTCGCCCATCCCCGAACTCTACGACCTCGAGAAGGATTTCGACGAAAAGACGAACCTCGCCCGCACGACCGACCTCGCGCCTTACAAGAAGAGCTTCGAGGAAGCCTTCCGGTCGTCGGCCCGGTCCGTCGCGGCCAAAGCGCCGGGCGCCGCAGACCGCGAGGCCCGGGAGAGGCTGCGCAGCCTGGGCTACGTGGCCTCCCCCGTGACCCAGGCCAAGGCGTCCTACGGACCCGAGGACGATCTCAAGACCCTGCTGCCCTTCGAGCAGAAGATCGACGTCGTCCGGATGCTGTCCCAGGCCGGCCGTGTGCCCGAGTGCGTCAAGATCCTCACGGACATCATCCGCGCCCGGCCCGATTTCATCCAGGCTTATTTCCGTCTGGGGGACGTCTACGAGACTAAGGACATGGTGGACGAAAGGATCAACGCCCTCGAGCAGGGGGCCCGGGCCAATCCCGGCAACTACGTCATGGTCGCGGGATACGGGATCACCCTGGTGAACAAGGGACGCTACCAGAAGGGCATCGAGGTCCTGTCGGGCGCGATCGGACAGTTCGACCGGGATGCCGAGGCCTGGAACTCTCTGGGTGTGGCCTACTGGAGGACGGGCGATTTCGGCAAAGCCAGGGCCCACTTCGAGCAGGCCTTGGAAATCGATCCCGACGACGCCATCTACAACGACAACATGGGCTCGTTCTTCGTGGCCACCGCCCTGCGGTTGAGAAGCGGCCAGGACGTCGAGAAGTCCCTGCCCTTCTTCGCCACGGCCATCGCCGCCGACCCCGGGCTGGCCTCGGCCTACAACGGCCGGGCGGGAGCCCTGAAGATCCTCGGCCGGCTCGACGAAGCCATCCAGGACTGGGAGAAAGCCTTGGCCATCGATCCCCAGTACGATTATCCGGTCTACAACCTGGCCGTGTCCTATCTCGAGAAAGGGGACAAGAAGACAGCCCTCGGATACTGCCGGCGCTACCTGGACATCAAGGGGAAAGCGATCACTCCCGAGGAGAGGCGCGACATCCTGGCCCTGATCGAGAAGTGCCGGGAGTGACGGGGAGCGGACGGGCCGGGCGGAAATGAGCTAGAATGGATGTGAGTGAGGGATAAAGGCGGCGGCTCCAGGAGCCGCAAGGAGGTTCGCATGAAATTCTCGCGCGCGACCGTGGTCGGTGCTGTCATCGGAGCGTCCCTGGGACTCGCCGGAGCGGCGTTCCCGGCCGAGAAGGCTGTCCAAAGCCAATGGGCGACGGCGCCCATCCGCGTCGACGGGGCGAGCCAGGATTGGGAGGATGCCGTCCTGCTCACGGACAAGGGCTCCAAGGCCGAGTATACCCTGAAGAACGACGGCGAATTCCTCTACATCCTGTTCCTGTTCAAGTCCCCGACCTCTCTGAGCACCTACGAGGCCTCGGGGATGAGGGTCTACTACAGCCTGGCCGGAAAAAAGGCCAAAAGCGCCGGCTTCCATTTCACAAAAAAGTCGCTCTCCGCCGACGAACTCATCGCCAATATCGAGAAGGGCGGCGAGGCCCTGACAGAGGAAAAGAAGGCCGAAATCCGCAAACAGAAGGGCTACATGACCTACGTCGGCGTGCCCGTCGACGTCAAGCAGGCCCCCGGCCAGGCCGCCGCCGAGCCGGGTGAGCCGCCGACCTTCCGCGACAAGCTCTCGCCCAGGCTCAGCGTGGTGGAGTTCCGGATACCCCTGGCCGGTCTCGACGAGGCCGGTCAAGCGGCGGC
>JBGSUG010000375.1:0-4110 GCA_041736225.1 Candidatus Aminicenantales bacterium
CGCGCAGGGCCGCGAACAGGAAGCCGGGCCGGACCGCCTTGGAGTTGTAGGCGATGCCGGAGATCTCCAGGTCTCCGGGCGCACCGCCCGCGAGGACCGGGATGCCGCGGAAGACGTCGGCGAGCTTCAACGCGCCCTGCCTTTCCCCATCTCGGCGGTCAGGACGCCGGAGGGCAGGGGCCGTTCCGGCGGGACGCGGAGATAGCGGAGGACCTGACGGGCGATGTCCCGGAACACGGGCGCGCAGACCTGGCCGCCGTAATAACCCTCCTTGGGCTGATCGAGCACGACGATCATGGCGAGCCGGGGCTTCTCGACCGGAGTGAAGCCGACGAAAGAGGCTGTATACTTCCTCACATAGGCGCGGGCGGCCGGGTCGAACTTCATGGCCGTCCCCGTCTTCCCGGCAATGCGGAAGCCGTCGAGCCGGCCGGCCTTGGCCGTGCCCTCTTCGACGACGGCCTCGAAGATGCGGCCGACGAGTTCGGCGGCGGTCTTCTCGGCGATGACCCGGACGCGGATCTCGGGATCGCCGGCGCCTTCGGCGGGGGCCGCGCCCGACTTGACGACGTGAGGCCGGACAAGCAGTCCGCCCGTGGCGAAGACGTTCATCGCCCGCAGCATCTGGAGCGGCGTGACCATGACCTCGTAGCCGATGGCCACGTGCGGGAGCGAGTTCTTCTTGTTCCACGACGCCGGCGGATGCACGATGCCCTGGGCCTCGGCCGGAAGATCGATGCCCGTCCTCGTCCCGAAGCCGAAGGCCCGGATCGTTTCGTGGAACTCGGGGATGGTCAGCCTCTGGGCGAAGAGGACGGTCCCGACGTTGGAGGACTTGATGAGCACCTGGGGGAAGCTCAGGATGTTCTCCCGGTCGTGATCGGTGATGGTCAGTCCGCCGACCCGGATGAACCCGGCGCTGCAGTCGAAGACCTCGGAGAAGCCGACCCGGTTCCGCTCCCGGGCCGCGGCCGCGGTGATGATCTTGAACGTCGAGCCGGGCTCGTAGGAGACTTGGACCGGGCGGTTCATCCAGGCGTCTTTGGGGCCCGGATATGCGTTGACGTCGTAGGCCGGCAGGCTGGCCATGCCCAGGATCTCGCCCGTGGCCGGCTCCATGACGATGACGACGCCCCAGGCCGCCTCGTGCTCGGCCACGGCCCGGGCCAGCTCCTTCTCGGCGATGTACTGGATCGTCGTATCGAGCGTCAGGACGATGTCCCGTCCGGGCACGGGCGGCTGGAGGATCTGGGTCTGGTAGTCCCGGCCGCCGTTGATCTGGTAGCTCATCTGCCGGCCCGGCTGGCCGGCCAGGACCGAGTTGAAGCGGGATTCGACGCCCGTGCTGGATTCTCCGGTCAGGTTGATGCCGCCTAGGATGTGCGCGGCCAGGGAGCCCATCGGATAATAGCGCCGCGTCCCCGGCTCGAGCTCGACGCCGTCGAGCTTCATGGCCATGACCTTGGCGGCCGCCTCCTCGGTGATCTTGTTCTTCACGTAGGTGAACGTCGCGCCGGCGGCGAGACGGCCCAAGATCTGGGCGACCTTGCTTTCGGAGAGACCGAGCTCTTTCTGAAGGACGCGGACCTTGTTCTTCGTCGTCGCCGGAGTCTCTTTGGCCACCGGCCGGATGACGACGGAAGGGGAGGGCAGGCTGCAGGCCAGGATCTCGCCGTTGCGGTCGAGGATGTTGCCGCGCCGCGGCTCGATCGCCGTCTCGTCGAGGGCCTGACGGAGAACGGCGGCCTTGGCCCGGGCGTGGCCGAGGACCTGGACCTGGACGAGGCGAAGGGCGACGACGGCGGCCCACGCGGCGAGGATCGCCGTCAGGACCTTGGTCCGCTTCCGGATGTCGTTCTCGTAGAATGTGCGCATGGGCGGGCCCTCAACGGGATTTGTCCCTTTTTTCGTAGACGATCTCTTCGTCCTTGGGATCGACGAGGCCGAGCTTCTCCCGGGCGATCGCCTCGACCCGGCGGGGATCGAGGAGGGCGGCCTTGCGCAGCTTCAGCCCTTCGATGTCGATCTCGAGCTCGCGGATCCTGGCCTCGCTCCGGCCCAAGTCGAGGCCGAGCTGGACCGATTCGGTCTGGTACCAGACGTAGAAGGTCAGGAGGACGACCCCCGCGAGGACGAAGGTCGCGACGACCGCGATGCCCTTCAGGTCGACCTTGCGCCGGACCATCAGATCCTCTCCGCGGCCCGCAGCTTGGCGGACCTGGACCGGGTGTTGGAGGCGATCTCCTCGTCCGAAGCCGTCAGGGGCTTCTTGGTCAAAACGGCGAGGAGGGGCGAGCCCTCGGCCGGGGAAGCCAGGGCGTGGAAAGTGCGCTTGACGATGCGGTCCTCGAGCGAGTGGAACGAGATCACGACGAACCGCGTGCCTTTCGCCGACCGCCGGACCGTGCCCTCGAGGAAGGCCCCGAGCCCTTCGAGCTCCCGGTTGACCTCGATGCGGAGCGCCTGGAAGGCCTTGGCCGCCGGGTGGATCCGCCCCCTCTGGGGGCGCCAGCGGTAGATCCGCTCGATGAGGAGCCGGAGGTCGCCCGTCGTTTCGAGGCGGCCGAGCTTGCGCAGGTGGGCGATCTCGCGGGCCAGGCGGCGGGTCTGATCGAGCTCTCCGTACCGCGCGAACATCTCGGCCAGCTTCGGCTCCGTGTAGGTCTGCAGGATCTTGGCGGCCGTCGTCTTCGTCCGCAGGTCCATGCGCATGTCCAGAGGCCCCTCGTGGGTGTGGCTGAAGCCGCGCTCGGGGGAATCGAGCTGGAAGGACGAGATGCCCAGGTCCGCCAGCACGCCCCGGACCTTGTCGAAGGGGATGTCGAGCGTATCGAGGTCCTTGAAGTCGGCCTGGTACAGGGTGACCCGCTTCGCGTAGGGCGCGAGCCGCTCCCGGGCGATCTCCAGGGACAGGCCGTCGCGGTCCAGCCCGATCAGCCGGGCCCGGGGGTTCCCCTCCAGGACCGACAGGGCGTGCCCGGCCAGGCCCAGGGTGCAGTCGATGTAGACTCCGGCCCGCCCCGCGTCAAGACATTCGAGGACTTCCGTGGGGAGGACGGGGCGGTGGGCCTTCTCCGTCATTCCGGCTTTCCTCGAGGGATGAGGCGGGCGATGCTCTCGAAATCTTCGTCCGAGAGCGGTTTCTCCTCGAGAGTTCCGTCGAGAACGTCCTTGTTCCAGATCTCCAGATGATTGGACAGACCCAGGACTTCGACCTCGTCGCGCAGCCGGGCCTTTTCCCGCAGGGCCTGGCTGATCAGAACGCGACCCTTGGAGTCGAGCTCGTGCCGCGAACCGTTCCGGTTGACGCGGAGCATGAACTTGCGGACATCGGGCCGGAGATGGAGAGCGCCGTCGGACGTGAGGTCGGTCATGGCCAGCCACACGGACAGCGGATAGATCTTGATCGAGTCGTCGGAGAGGGAGGTCACGAAGAGGTCCTTGCCATAGACCTGCTCGATGACCTCGCGGAATTTTTCCGGGATCTTGATGCGGCCGCTGGCGTCGAGCCGCGCGGTGTAACTGCCTATCAGAACGTTGGCCATGATTATTTCGTCCCGCTTTGTCCCGTTTCTTCCCAAATATATGGATTAGGATACCTGTTGTCAAGCAAAAAAAGCCCAAATAAAGAGAAAAAGGAGGGGCCCTAACGATGGGCGTGGATCAGGGGCGGTACACCAGCGGTTGCGCGGGGACGGGGGGGGCGGTCTCAGGCCGGGTTTTCAGGCCCCTCTTCGCCGTCGGGCGAAGGCATCGCCGTGATGAGGTCACGGGCCTTCGCGACGTTGGCCGCCTGGACGAAGATCTTGAATTCGGCCATGCCGTCGACGGTGAGCGGGTAGACGAAAGGCGCGGTCCGGCCGCGGACGATGGAGGCGATGCCGTGGCTCTCCAGGAAGTTCTTGATCAGGTCCGCTTCGAACGGGCCCTGGACGCACGCGATCTCGACGAGGTCGGCGTTGTCGATTTCCGGCATGGGGACTTTCCTTTCCAGTCGCGGAGATAATCGTCGAGGATGCGGCGGTGATCGAAAGCGAGCGGCCGGCTCCGGTCGCGGGGATCGGCCACGACGGCCGTCCGGGCGTCGTCGGCGCCCTGCGGAACGCCCTC
>JBGSUG010000392.1:0-1973 GCA_041736225.1 Candidatus Aminicenantales bacterium
CCGCCGGTGCCGACGGGATCGCCGTCGTCTCGGCCATCCTGGGCGCCCCGGACCCGGCCCGGGCGGCGGAAGAGCTGACCCGGAGCTTCAAGTCCCGGGTTTAGAAAGGAGACAGAAATGGACATCCGGAAACTCGCGGCAATACCCCTGGCCTTCCTCCTGGCGCTCGCCCCGGCCCTGGCCGGTCCGGCGGCCGCCAAGGCCGATCCCTCGAACCAGGTCAAGAAGATCGACGACGCCGTCCGCGCCCTCGAAGAGATGATGAAGGAGTCGGACAAGAGCATCCCCGTCAGCCTCATCGAAGGCTGCGCCGGGATCGCCATCCTCCCCGACGTCATCAAGGCCGGCCTCTTCATCGGCGGCCGGCACGGCAAGGGCGTGCTCCTCATCCGGACGGCGGACGGCGGCTGGAGCGATCCGGCGTTCGTCGACATCAAGGGCGGCAGCGTCGGCTGGCAGGCCGGCGTCCAATCGGCCGACATCGTTCTCGTCTTCCGAACGCCGCGGAGCATCGAGAACATCGCCGAGGGCAAGTTCACTCTGGGCGCCGACGCCGGCGTCGCCGCCGGTCCGCTCGGCCGGTCGGCCGAGGCCAGCACCGATTCCGAACTCAAGGCCGAGATCCTGTCCTATTCGCGAAGCCGCGGCCTCTATGCCGGGCTGACCCTGCAGGGATCCTCCCTGCAGGAGGACAGTAAAGCCAACCGGAATTTCTACGGGATGGACATCTCCATGAGGGACATCTTCGCCGGGAAAGCCGGCGCGGCTCCGGCGGCGGCGGCCAAGCTGAAGAGCGCGCTGGCGAGCTTCGTAAAAGATTAGTTTTCGATCGTGATGCGGCGCTCGTCGTCGCCGGCCGTCTCGATCTTGACGGCCGTCCCCTTCACCGGGAAAGGCAGCTTTTCCGCCCATTCGACGAGGACGATGCCCTCGCCGATCATGTCCTCCCAGCCGAGGTCGAGGATGTCCTGCTCCCGGTCGAGCCGGTAGAGGTCGATGTGGAAGATGCGGTGCCGTCCCTCGTAGATGTTGACCAGCGTGAACGAGGGGCTCGAGACGCGGGCCGTGTCCGCGACTCCGGCGCCGGCGGCGATGCCTTTGGCGAAGACGGTCTTCCCCGCCCCCAGCTCGCCCGTGAGCAGGACGACCTCCCGACCCTCGAAGCGGGCCGCCATCTCACGCGCCAGCGCGAAGGTCTCGTCCTCGGAGTGCGTGGTGAGGACCCGGGTCACGTCCGCTCTCCGGCCAGCGCTTTCAAGGCCGGCGGCAGGTACCGGACGAGGTCGCCGGCGACGAGTGTTTTCTCGCCCAGCCTGTCCGCGGCGATGTCCCCCGCCAGCCCGTGGGCGTAGACGGCCGAGAGCACGGCCCCTAGGCAGTCCTTCTCCTGGGCCAGCTGCGAGGCGATCATTCCGCCCAGGACATCGCCCGTCCCCCCGGTGGCCATGCCCGGATTCCCCGTCGGATTGACGAAGACGCGGCCGTCTGGACCCGCGATGAGCGTCCGGTGGCCCTTCAGGACGACCGTGACGCGGTGTTTCACCGCGAATTCCGGCGCGAGTTCCAGGCGATGACGGAGGACCTCCCCGCTCGTCCGGCCGGCGAGACGGGCGAACTCGCCCGGGTGCGGCGTGAGGACGGCCGGCGCGGCCAGCCGCTTGAGAATATCGATCTTCGCCGCGACGATGTTGAGCCCGTCCGCGTCGATGACGCACGGTACTGCTATCTTGGGCAGCAGGCCGAGGACGAACTTCGCGGTCGCGGGGTTCGTCGACAGGCCGGGCCCGACGAGCACGGCGTTCTTCCCGCCGAGCAGTCCGAGGGCCCGCGGCAGCGCCTCGGCAGCCACGGTCCCCTCCGGCGTTCCGGCCAGCGGTTCGGTCATGAGCTCGGCCATCATCCTGGCGACCGACGGCAGGACGCCGGCGGGAACGGCCACGGTGACCAGGCCGGCCCCCATCCGCAGCGCCGCC
>JBGSUG010000020.1:0-15555 GCA_041736225.1 Candidatus Aminicenantales bacterium
CCTGCAGTGGCCGTGCGACGCCCGGCACCCGGACGGCACCGTCCGGCTCGACGCTGGGGTCGCGGGCCGCAAACTCCGCTTCGTCGCCGCCGGCTCCGATTTCCAGGTCCCGGCCGCCTCGGCCGACTTCCCCTTCCTGCTCATGGCCGGCAAGGCCAACTACTTCTGGCACCGCAACAACATCATGAAGAAGACCCAGATCCCCAAGCGGGAATACAACGCCCTGCTCCTTCTGTATCCCCGGGGATTCGTCGAGATCGCCCCGGCCGACGCGAAGGCGCTCGGCGTCCGCGATCGTGCCCCCGTCGACGTCGTCGCGGCCGGCGGCTCGATGCGGGTCGCCGCGCGCATCTCCGGGGACGTCAAGCCGGGAACGGTCTACGTGCCCTATTTCATCGAGGACATGGTCCCCGGCTTCCTCAACGCGGCCGGGACCTCGATCGACGAGGACCAGGACTCCGCGATCCCGGTGCGGATCGAGAAGGTGTGACCATGTACATCCTGCCCAGAAACCAGGTCCCGGCCCTTACCGCCGCCCTCGCCGAGGATTACGACCTTTACGGCCCGGTCCTCCGCTCCGACGGCGGGGAGCCGATGTTCGAGCGGGCCGCAGATCCGGCCGCGATCCGGCTGGACGCCCCGATCCCTTACAACCCGCCCAAGCACGTCGTCTTCCCCCAGGCCGAGCGGATCCTGTCCTACCGCTACGACCGGGAGAGCCGCGAGGCCTCCATCGTCCGCGACGACCTCGTCCGGCCCAAGGCCCTGGTCGGCATCCGGGCCTGCGATCTCACGGGGCTCCTCTGCCTCGACCGCTTCTACCTCGGCCAGGAATACGTCGACGAGGTCTACCGCGACCACCGCAAGAAGATGTTCGTCGTCGCCAACACGTGCGTCCGGCCGTTCCCCCAGTGCTTCTGCGTCTGCACCGACAGCGGACCGGCGGCGCGGGAGGGCTACGACGTCGCCCTGACCGGCGTCGGCGACGACTACCTCTTCGAGACCGGCAGCGAGAAGGGCGAGGCCCTGGCCCGCCGGCTCGGCCTGAAAGACGCCGGCCCCGATGCCGCCGCCCTCAAAACGAAGATCGTCGACGCCTCGATCGCCCGGTTCGACGCCGAGGCCACCCAGAACAAGGCCTGGATCTCGCGGGTCATGAACCGGATCACCACGGGCTTCATCCCGAACGAGGTCTGGGAATACATCGGCGACCAGTGCTTCGAGTGCGGGGCCTGTTCGTTCGTCTGCCCGACCTGCTCCTGCTTCAACATCGAGGACGTCGAGACCCGCGAGGGCAGGACCGACCGGATGAGGTCCTGGGACTCCTGCTCCTTCGAAGGCTACACGCGGATGGCCGGCGACCACAATCCCCGCAAGCCCGTCGAGGACCGGAGGAACAAGCGCTTCTTCTGCAAGCTGTCCTACTCCCAGTCCAAGAAATACCTTCGGCCGGGCTGCGTCGGCTGCGGCCGCTGCGCCCGGGTCTGCCCGGGCGACATCGGCCTGCCCAACGTCGTCACGTACATCCGGCGGGAGATCACCAAGGCAGGTGCGCAATGAGCGGATCGAACGCCGGGGCCATCGTCACCGTCCCCGAGATCGCCGTCATCGACGAGGTCCGCGAGGAGATCGAGGACGTCCGGACGTTCTTCTTCTCCTTCGAGAACCCCGAGATCGCCAAGAGCTTCCGGATCAAGTCCGGGCAGTTCGTCATGTGCACGGTCTTCGGGGCCGGCGAGTTCGCCGTTTCCCTCCCGTTCAGCCCCGAGGGCGACCGCCCCCACCTCTCGGTCCGCCAGGTCGGCAAGGTCACCCGGGCCCTGCACGAGCTCAAGGCGGGGGACAAGATCGGCCTCCGCGGCCCCTTCGGCAACGGCTTTCCGTTCGAGGCGATCAAGGGCAAGAACGTCATCTACGTCGCCGGCGGCATCGGGCTCATCCCGCTGCGCTCGTCCATCGTCCACGTCCTGCAAAACCGGCAGGACTTCGGCCGCATCCTGCTCATCTACGGCTCCAAGTCTTCGCAGGAGCTGATGTACCGCGATATGATCGCGAAGTGGCAGGCCACCGAGGGCTTCGAGACCCACATCACGATCGACCGGCCCGAGCCGGGCTGGAAGGGCCAGGTCGGCTTCGTCCACACCCTCGTCGGGCCGGCCGGGGTTCCGGTCGAGAACACGGTCGCCTTCGTCTGCGGCCCGCCGCTCATGTTCAACTCCGTCATCAAGGAGCTCCTGGCCGCGGGGCTCAAGGACGACGCTATCGTCTCGACGCTCGAGCGGCACATGAAGTGCGGCATCGGCAAGTGCCAGCACTGCGCCATCGGCCGGACGCTCGTCTGCACGGACGGTCCGGTCTACACCTACAAGCAGATCAAGACCCTCGGGGAGCAGATATGACGGACGGCCCGGCCCGCCTCGCCGATATCCTCCGCGAGCCGACGTGCCTCGTCGGGGTGGGGAATCCCCTGCGCCGCGACGACGGCGTCGGGCCCTGGATCGTCGGAGCGGTCCGCGAGGCCGCCGCCGGGACCGGGCTGGCCCTGGTCGACGCCCAGGACGTGCCCGAGAACTTCGTCCCCACGATCGCCCGCGGCGACGCCCGGAACGTCGTCTTCGTCGATGCCGCGGCCGCGGATGGGCCTCCCGGGACCGTCGTCTTCGGCCTCCTGGCCGATTTCGCCGAGGCGGAAGGCTTCTCGACCCACAAGCTCGCCCTCTCGCTCAGCGGCAAATTCCTCGAAGCCGCCGGGAAGAAGGCCTACCTCCTCGGCATCGTCCCCGCCGACATCGAGTTCGGCGAAGGGTTCACGCCCGAGGTCGAGCGGGCCGCTGCCTCCGTCCGCGACGCCATCCTCGGCGCCCTGGCCCAAAACCGCCTGGAGAACCGTCATGAACGCTGACCTCTTCGCCCGACTGTTCGTCGCCTTCGGCCTCCTTCTCGCCGCGGCGGCGATGACGCCGCTTCTCTCCCGGAAGCGGACGCTCGCCGGCGCCGTCAACCTGGCCCTGGTCGCGGTCGCGGCGGTCCTGCTGCTCACGGTCAGCTACGACGCCCTGTTCGGCGCCGCCGGGCACGCCGCCCGGACGGTCTCCCTTGGGCCGGTGGCCGTCCCGTTCCTGGTCGACGGCTTCTCGGCGGTCTTCCTCGCGATCATCGCCTTCATGGCCGTGATGAGCGCCCTCTACTCGATCCGTTACATGGACCATTATCCGGAATACGGCCTGGCCGGCTATTACCTCTGCTTCCCGCTGTTCATCCTGGGTATGGCCGGGCTCGTCACCGTCGACGACCTGGCCGTCGGCTTCACCCTGGCCTGGCAGGTGATGACGGTCGCCTCCTTCTTTCTCATCCGCTTCGAGCACCGGAAGAAGGAGAACGTTCGCAACGCCGCGAAATACCTCGTCCTCATGGAGCTCGCCTGGCTCCTCGTCGTCGCCGGGGCCTTCTTCGTCGACGGATACGAGTTCGGCGAGCCCCTGGCGGAGATCGCCGCGAAGCTCGGCGCGACGGGCGGCCTGCCCCTCGCCGGCTTTTTCGCCTTCCTTCTCGCCGGCTTCGGCCTGAAGGCCGGTGTCTGGCCCCTAGGCCAGCTCTGGCTGCCCGATGCCCATTCGATCGCCCCGTCACCCGTGAGCGCCCTGCTGAGCGGGGTCATGCTCAAGACCGGGATCTTCGGGCTGATGCGGACGTTCCTGTTCATGGCCCCGGCCGGGAATCCCTCCTTCGACGGCCGGACCTGGGGCCTCGTCATCGCCGCGGTCGGGGCGGCGACGCTCTTCATCGGCACCATCCAGTCGATGAAGCAGAGCGACGCCAAGCGGCTCCTGGCCTACAGCTCGATCGGCCAGATCGGCTACATCGTCCTGGCTACGGGGGCCGTCCTCTATCTCGGGACGGCGGGGGAGCCGGCCCTGCGGGCTTTGGCCGTCGTCGCCGTCGTCGGCGCCCTCTTCCACGTCCTCAACCACGCCATATTCAAGGGGCTGCTCTTCCTCACGAGCGGCAGCATCCTCTATGCCACGGGGACGAAGGATCTCAACAAGCTCGGCGGGCTCATCCGCCTGATGCCCGTGAGCGCCGTCGTCGCCGGGATCGCCTCGCTGTCCATCTCGGGCATGCCGCCCTTCAGCGGCTTCTCGAGCAAGTGGACGATCATCTCGAGCTCGCTCCTGGCCGGGGACGCGACGGTCGTCCTGGTCCTCTTCGGCATCGTCGCCCTCTTCACGAGCGCCGTCACCCTGGCCTGCTACGTCAAGTTCTTCGGCATGGCCTTCACATCGTCGGGCTCGGAGTGGAGCGTCGGCAAGGCGATCCGCGAGGTCCCCGCCTCGATGCTCGCCCCCAAGCTCGTCCTGACGGCCGTGGCCCTTATCCAAGGGCTCTTCCCGGTCCTCTCGGTCGGGCTCGTCCTCAAGGCCCTCGAGCGGTCCGAAGGCTTCCTCCTCGCCGCAGGCATCGCCGCCCCGGGCCGCCCCCTTTCTGCGTCGCTGCTGGGCATACGGCTGACGGGCCTCAACGGCCTGCCGCAGAACGCCGCGGCCGCGCCCCTCGTCGTCCTGCTCGTCCTCGGCCTGGGCCTGGCGCTCGGGGCCCTGCTCCGGAAGTCGGCCGGCTCGAAGGAGGTCGAGGCGCCGACCTGGCTCTGCGGCTACCAGGACCTCAACGACGCCAACCGGTACACGGACCGGGGCATGTTCGCGGGCCTGCGGAGCCTGTTCAAATTCGCCGGCGGGAAAAGCGGTAAGTAGGGAGATGCGCATGGATCCCATCGCCAGGATAGAAACGGAGCTCAGGGGCCGCTGCGGCGCCGATCTCAAGGGCACGGAGTCGCCGAATCCGACCCGGTTGTTCGTCGACGTCGATCGCCGGGCCCTTCGGGCCGCCTCCCGGGCCCTCATCGGCCTCGGCGGCCGCTACATGGTCGGCATCGGCTACGACGAGATCGCACGCAACGGCACGCTGGGGCTCGTCCACACCTTCGCCTTCGACGCCGACCACGTCGCGGTCGTCCTCAGGACCTCGGCCCCGGCCGCCGACCCGTCGTTCGATTCCCTCACGCCCGACATCCCGAGCGCCGGTTGGACGGAGAGGGAGTACCAGGATCTGCTGGGGATGACCTTCACCGGGCACCCCAAGCCGAAGCGGCTCATCCTGGCAGACGACTGGCCGGCCGGGATCTACCCCCTGCGCAAGGAGGTCCCCTACAACCTCGAGCCGCCGGCCGCCGAGGACGTCGCCTACCGGCTCGACGAGGCCCCGCCCGGGACGACCATCGTCCCCGTCGGCCCGTTCCACATCAGCCTCCACGAGCCCGAGCACTTCGCGGTCTACGTCGACGGCGAAACGATCAAGGGCTGCGACTACCGCGGCTTCATGACCCACCGCGGCATCGAAAAGCTCTGCCAGACGCAGGTCAGTTACAACGAGGTCCCCTTCGTCGCCGAGCGCATCTGCGGCATCTGCGGCTCGGTCCACGCCGTCTGTTACGCCCAGGCGGTCGAGGCGGCCGCGGGCCTCAAGATCTCGCGCCGCGCCGAGTACATCCGGACGGTCATGCTCGAGATCGAGCGGCTCCACTCGCACCTTCTCTGGCTCGGTATCGCCGGCCACCTCATCGGCTTCGACACGGTCTTCATGCAGGCCTGGCGCGTCCGGGAGAAGGTCATGTGGCTCTCCGAACGGATCACCGGGAACCGCAAGACCTACGGCATGGTCCTCATCGGCGGCGTCCGCCGCGACATCACGCCGGAGATCCGGGCCGACATCGAGGACGTCCTTGCGACCCTCGAGAAAGAGGCCCTCGTCCTCAAGAATGCGATCGTCGGCGACAGCGCCATTCACCGCCGGACCAAGGGGGTCGGGAGCCTGTCGAAGGAAGAGACGGTCCGCTGGAGCCTCGTCGGCCCCGTGGCCCGGGCGCGCGGCCTGAGAATGGACACGCGCAAGGACCACCCGTACGCGGCCTACGACGACATGAGCTTCGACGTCCCGGTCGTCGACACCTGCGACGTCTGGGGCACGCTCGTCGTGCGGGTCCTCGAGATCTTCGAATCGATCAAGATCCTCCGGCAGGCCCTGGCCCGGATGCCGGCCGAAGGACCGCTGCTCCTCGAGATCCCCGAGGCCCTGCCGCCGCTCCGCCACGCCGTGTCCATGGTCGAGGCGCCCCGCGGCGAATCGGTCCACTACGTCATCACCGGCGAGGAGAACCGGCCCGAGCGCTGGCGCGTCCGGGCCCCGACCTACCCGAACCTGCAGGCCGTGCCGGCGATGCTCCTCAACAACCAGTTCGCCGATTTCCCCATCATCCTCGGCCAGATAGACCCCTGCTTCTCCTGCACGGACCGGGTCGCGGTCGTCGACGCCGGGACGGGCGCGAAGCGCGTCCTCGGCCGGGCCGAGCTCGAGTCGATGTCGCGCCGGCACGCGGGCGGGAGGGACTGACCATGGGCATCGTCGCCGTCTTCGTCAATGTCCTTCTCTTCCTCCTGCTCGCCCCGCTCTTCGAGGGCGTAATGCGGAGGGTCATCGCCCGGGTCCAATCCCGCCAGGGGCCGCCGGTCGTCCAGCCCTACTACGACCTCTTCAAGCTCCTCGGCAAGGAGCGGATCAACTCGGCCGGGACCTGGGCCTTCAAGCTGGCCCCGGCGGCCGCGTTCGCCTCGATCCTGGCCGTCGTCTCCCTCGTCCCGTTCGGATCGAAGCTCAACGCCCTGGGCGGTCGTGTCGACGCCGTCACCGTCGTCTACCTGCTGACCCTGGGCGGCGTTTCGGTCCTCCTCGGCGCCCTGGCCAGCCGCAACACCTTCGCGGCGATCGGCGCCAGCCGGGAGATGGTGACCATGGTCATGGTCGAGCCCGTCCTGGCCATGACGCTCATCCTCGGCGCGGTCCGCACCCATAGCCTCGGGCTGGGAACGGCCGTCTTCAGCACGGCCGGGCTCGGCTACAGCATCTCGACAGCGGTCATGCTGGCCGCCTACCTGCTGGCCCTCCAGGCGTTCGTGGCCAAGCAGCCGTTCGACATCGCCGAGGCCGAGATCGAGGTCCTCGAGGGGCCGTTCATCGAGTACAGCGGCCCGGACTACGCGCTGTTCCGGTACTACATGATGATGAAGCAGATGTTCTACGCCTGGCTGTTCGTCGCCGTGTTCCTGCCCTTCCTGCGGACGGGCTCCTACGCCGGCGACATCCTCACCCAGCTCGCCGGGACCTTCGTCGTCTTCGTCGGCATCGCCGTGGTCGGGTCGACCAACCCGCGCCTGCGGATCGACCAGGCCGTCAAGATCTACGCCGTCCTGATCCTCGTCGCCCTCGGCGCGGTCGGGCTGGCGGTTTCGGGAATCTGAGGGAGCACGGGAGAGACACCATGTGGCTCGTCAGCAAGATCAAGCAGGTCCTGATGGTCGCGAAGCCCGGCGTCGTGACCCTGAAGTACCCCTTCGAGCCCCGGCCGGCCCCGGAGAACTTCCGCGGCGCCCCGCACTGGGACCACACCAAGTGCATCGGCTGCGGCGGCTGCGCCAATCACTGCCCGGCCCGGACGATCATGGTCCGCGACCTCTGCCAGGAGATCCGCGTGCTCGTCTACGACGGCGCCCGCTGCACCTACTGCGGCCGCTGCGCCGACGTCTGCCCCGAGAAGGCCATCGTCATGACCCCCCGCTTCGAGCAGGCGACGGACGACCGGAACGACATCACCGAAACGCTGGAGCTCTTCATGCTGACCTGCCAGCGCTGCGGCCGCTGCTACGACATGGAGACGACCAACGTCCTCGACAAGCTCGGCCTGACGGGCTATCGCTACGACAGCCTGGAGGCCCGGACGGTCCTGCGCAAGGCGACCGACAGCTTCCGGCCGAAGGAGCTCGAGGCGACCGAGCGCTACGAGCGGCCGGGAAAGACAGGAGACTGACATGCTGGCCAAGATCGCGAAAAAGTGCTTCCCCCGCTCGCTCTGGGTCTACCACTGCAACAGCGGCGCCTGCAACGGCTGCGACATCGAGATCCTCAACATCCTGACGCCGTACTACGACGTCGAGCGGTTCGGCATCAAGCTCGTCGGCTCGCCCCGCCACGCCGACGTCATGCTCCTGTCGGGGGCCGTCACCCGGCCGACCCTGCCCCTGGTCAAGAAGGCCTTCGCGGCCATGCCCGCCCCGAAGCTCGTCTTCGGCATCGGTTCCTGCGCCGCGGGCGGCGGCTGCTGGTTCGACACCTACAACGTCACCGGCGGCGGGGCCACGGCCGTCCCGGTGAACTACTACATCCCCGGCTGCCCGCCGCGGCCGGAGGCCATCATCTACGGCGTCGCCCTGGCCCTCGGCCTCGTCGACAAGAAGGCCGCGCCCGTGGAGCTCAAGCAGGTCGAGTTCCCCATCGACATGTACGAGAGGAACAAAGCCTGGGAAGAACGGAACGTCATCTACGAGGTCTTGAACAAATGAGCCCTAAGATCCTCATCGTCGACGACGACAGGGACCTCGTCGCCAGCCTGGCCCAGGTCCTCAAGGGGAACGGCTACGACGTCGCGGTCGCGCACAGCGGCGCGGACGGCCTGAAGGCGCTCCGGGCGGAGCGTCCGGACCTGGTCGTCCTCGACGTCATGATGGAGACGGACACGGCCGGCTTCGAGGTGGCCGACGTCATCCGCAGCCGCCGCGAGACGTCGAAGTACCGGGAGTTCCGCGACGTGCCCATCGTCATCCTGACGGCCATCGACCAGGTGACCAACTCGCGCTTCTCCATGGATCCATCCGACTCGTTCCTTCCGGGAACGAACGAATTCATGACCAAGCCCGTCGACATCGACGAGCTCCTGGCCAAGATCGGCCGCGCTTTGAAATGATCAAGACCCTGGCCCGGTCGAACATCCGGTTCAAGCTCGTCGTCAGCCTCCTGGCCATCGTCCTCCTGGCCGGCGTCCTGTCGATCATCGTCGGGCTGAGCGCCCTCAACACCAACCTCGTCCGCGACGCCTACGCGACCGTGCGGACGAACCTGGCCTCGACGAGCGAGCTCTACCGGGAGGAGATCGACAGCCGCTCCCGCACGATCCAGTACATGGCCCGGACGCCCGAGATCGTCCGGGCCGCCGCCGCCGGAGACCGGGCTTTCCTCTTCGAGAAGCTCGTCCAGATCAAGCGCGAGTTCGGCTTCGACATCGTCGACGCCGTCAACGCCGACGGGACGATGTCCGTCCGGGCCAACAATTTCGAGGCTTTCGGGGACAGCATGACCGGCTACCGGACCATCCAGGAAGTCATCCGGACCCATGCGCCCATCGCCGGGACGGGCCTGCTGGAGAACGAGGACATCGCCCGGGAGGGCTCGGACCTGGCCTCCCGGACGCTCATCCCGGTCGTGCCGACCTCGCACGCCCGCCAGAGGCCCTCGCCCGTCGAGGACCGGGCCCTGGTCATCAAGATCGCGGCGCCCATCCTGGACGGGGACCGGCTGGCGGGCATCCTCTACGGCGCCGTCATCCTCAACAACAACGACGCGTTCGTCGACCGGTTCAAGCGGCTCGTCTTCAAGGACGAGAAGATCAACGGCAAGGACGCCGGGACGACGACGATCTTCCTCGGCGACGTCCGGGTGGCCACCAACGTCCTCGACGCCTCCGGGAAGCGGGCCATCGGGACCCAGGTCTCGGAGGAGGTCTACCGGAAGGTCTTCGAGGAGGGCGAGACCTGGGTCGGTAAAGCCTTCGTCGTCGACGACTGGTACATCTCCGGTTACACGCCGCTCTACGACTTCGATCAGAAGATCCTCGGCATGCTCTACGTCGGTGTCCTGAAGAGCAAGTTCGACGTCGTCGTCCGGAACACGACCATCTCCTACCTCCTGGTCATCCTGTTCACGACCGGCCTGGCCCTCATCCTCTCGGGCTACCTCATCAATCTCTACACCAAGCCGGTGAAGAGGATCATCGACGCCTCGACGGAGATGGCCCTGGGCTTCTACCATCGCATCGAGGTCGATCCCCGCGACGACGCGGACGCCCGGGCCCTCGGACGGGCCTTCAACGGCATGGTCGACGCCATCGAGGAGCGCGACGGCCAGCTCAAGGACCTGGCCGAGCGGACCATCCTCAAGTCGGAGAAGCTGGCCTCGATCGGGCGCATGGCCTCGGGCATCGCCCACGAGATCAACAACCCGCTGACGGGCGTCCTGACCTACAGCAGCCTCCTGCTCGAGGACATGAAGGGGACGCCGTACGAGGAGGACCTCAAGGTCATCCGCGACGAGACCCTGCGCTGCCGGGGCATCGTCCGGGGCATCCTCGACTTCGCCCGCGACACCAAGTCCGAGCGGGCGCCGGCCGACCTCAACGAGATCATCGAGGATGCCCTGCGCATCCTGGAGAAGCACGTCACTTTCCACAACATCGAGATCGTCAAGCAACTCGATCCGACGCTGCCGCGGGTCAGCGTGGATGCCGGGGAGATCCGGTCGGTCATCAACAACCTGGCCGTCAACGCGGCCGACGCCATGCCGCAAGGCGGCCGGCTGACCATCCGGTCGTTCGCCGAACCGGGGACGGGCATGATCGTGGTCACCGTCGCGGACACCGGCATCGGGATCAGCGAGGAGAACCTGGCCAAGATCTTCGAGCCGTTCTTCACGACCAAGGACCGGGGCCAGGGGACCGGGCTGGGTCTGGCCATGACCTACGGGGCCATCCAGCGCCACGGCGGCCTGATCGACGTCCAGAGCAAGGCCGGCGCGGGCACGGAATTCACCATCAAGCTGCCGCCCCGCTGAGGCGGCGGCCCGGGAGAGACACATGGGCGCGAAATTGCTGTTCATCGACGATGAGGACATCGTCCTCAGGAGCTCGAAGCGGATCTTCGCCGGGACGGATTACGAGATCGAGACGGCGCCGTCCGGCGACCGGGGCCTGGCCATGGCCATGGACAAGGATTACGACATCGTCGTCACCGACCTGAAGATGCCCGGCCTCGGCGGCATGGAGGTCCTCAAGGCCCTGCGCAGGGACCGGCCTAAGACGACCGTCGTCATCTTCACCGGGTTCAGCAGCGTCGACACGGCCCGCGAGGCCCTGAAGAACGGCGCCTTCGACTACATCCCCAAGCCGTTCACGCCGGACGAGCTTCGGAGCGTCGTCGCGAACGCCGTCGAGGCCCGTCGGGACGCCGCCGGGGGCAAGATGCTCGACCTCATGGCCATCGTCTCCCACGAGCTCAAGAGCCCTCTGGCGGCCGTCCAGACGACCGCGACGACCCTCCAGCGGGGCTACTTCGGCAAGCTCGAGCCGGAACAGCAGAAGATCGTCGAGACCATCATCCGCAACTGCTCCTACCTCGAGGACATCATCCGCAGCTACATCGACCTGTCGAAGATGGAGCTCGACGGGCTGAACACTTTCAACGAGCGCGTGCCTTTCGCTTCGGCCGTCGTCGCCGAGGCCCTGAACATGCCCGGCATCCGGGACAACGTCCGGAAGATGGAGATCGTGACCGAGTTCGAGGGCGATCCGGTCATCGACGGGGACCCGAACCTGCTCAAGATCCTGGTCGGCAACCTGGTCAACAACGCCGTCAAGTACGGTTACGAGGGGACGCCGGTCCGTCTCAAGCTGGGCCTCGAGGGCGGCGAGCTCCGCTTTTCGGTCCGGAACGAGGGCGTCGGGATCGCGCCGGAGGACCTGCCGCGCCTCTTCAAGAGGTTCGAGCGCCTGAGGCAGAAGGGGACCGAGGGCGTCAAGGGCTCAGGCCTGGGCCTCTACATCTGCAAGACCGTCGTCGACAAGCACAAGGGCCGCATCTGGGCCGAATCCGAGCCGGGCCAATGGGTCGAGTTCTTCGTCGCCCTGCCCGCCTCGGCGCCCCATTGACGCCGTCTGTCGCTCCGTTGGATACTACCCTTGTCCTCCGTCGCGAGGGCGGCGAAAGGAGTCGGACCATGGCCGCTGAATCCCGCGTCGATGTCGTTTTCAAGGGGGGCATGAAGTTCGAGGCCAAGGCCGGGCGGGCGGGGACGACGGTCGACCTCGACTTCGGCCGGGAGGGCGAGACGATCGCCGGCTACACGCCGATGGAGCTCGTGCTGGCCGGCCTGTGCGGCTGCAGCGGCCAGGTCACGGTCGGGCTGCTGAAGCGGATGGGACAGGAGGTCGGGGACCTGGTCATCCACGCCAAGGGCACCAAGAAAGAGATCCATCCGGCCGTCTTCACCTCGATCGAGCTCGAGTTCGAGTTTCGCGGGGGAAAGCTCGACGCGGCCTCGGTCGAAAAAGCCCTGGCCCTGTCCGAGGAACGCTATTGTCCCGTCTGGGCCATGCTCAAGGCGGCGTCGCCCATCAAGGCGGCCTACCGGCTCCTGGCCGATTGAGCGCGAACGGTCCGGCGCTATTTGGTCTTGATCATCCCGGACTTGTAAGCGTACCAGGCGGCCGCACCGATCGCGCCGCCGACGGCTCCCTCCAGGAGAGTGCGGAAGATGGCGCCGAATCCCCAGCGGTAGCCGAAGCCCACCAGGCCGCCGGCCAGTCCGGGGTAGCGGATGCTGATGGCGATCCACGTAACGACGGCATAGACCAGGCCGACGACCGCGCCCAGGATGGCGCCGTTGATGGCGACTTCGAGGATCGACGGCTTGGCGCCCGATTTCAAGACCAGATTCACGTACCAATAGCCGGCGAATGCGGCAACGACCCAGAAGAGGACGCCCATCAGGCCGCCAAGAAAGCCCAGCAGCCACAACGCGCCGCCGATGGCCGCTGCGATGACCGGGATCGTCCCGGCCTTGATCAGGTTCGTCTTGTCTACCTTGAATTGCGTCTGTTCCTCTGTCATGGTTCTCTCCTTCCTTTGTCCGGATGCCCCATACTAATCACAAGGGTGGCGAAAAATCAATCCTTTCCGGATAGCGATGGCGTCCTTTGACGTTCGTTGCGTCTCGGCGGGAAGCCGCTTAGAATAGGGCCAAAGGAGGCCACCCATGCGCGTAACGATCCCGATCATCGGATTGGCCATTCTGTTCGCGGCGTGCGTCGCCTGTGATCGCGAAGATGTAACGGAACCGGAGGATAACGCCAGGAACGTCGCCCAGCCCGTCAAGCCCCCCACCTGGATGGAGACTCTCACCGGATACATGCCCGCGCTGGGCCACCGCAATTGGATCGTCGTCGCCGACTCGGCCTTCCCGCTTCAGATCAGCCCGGGCATCGAGACAATCGTGACCGGCGAGGACCACTTCGCCGTGCTCGCCAAGGTCCTCGAGGCCGTGGCCGGCGCCAAGCACATCCGCCCCAAGATCTGGCTCGACAAGGAGCTGGGCTTCGTCACCGAGGACCTCGCGCCGGGAGCGGACGAGGCCCGGAGGCGGCTGGACGAGGCGCTCGAGGGCCGGGGCGCCGAGCCCCTACTCCACGAGGAGCTCATCGCCCGGCTCGACCGGGCCGGGAAGACCTTCAAGATCGTCATGGTCAAGACGACCCTGGCCGTGCCTTATACCTCGGTCTTTCTGGAGCTCGACTGCGGCTACTGGCCCTCGGAGAACGAAGCCAAGATGCGCGAGAAGATGAAGTAGATTCCTATCCTGCTGAAGGATAGGGTCATTTCAAGTCGAGTTCCTTTTTAACCTGCTCAAGGGGTATGAACTCGTCTTCGGCCAGGATCCTCAGGAGCTCGCGCTCGTCCTTCTCCGTAAGGACGAGCTCCGCCCGTTCGTCGACATTACTTCTGAGCCACTCCCTGAGCGCATCACGGACGATCTCGGACAGGCTTTTTTTCCTGATAAAGCCGACAACACGGGCTTTGTCGTAGAGCTCTGTCTCGAGAATGACATTGACGCGTTTCATGGGTTTCTTATCCATGTATACATCATTACACACTTACACAATTGCAGTCAAGTTTCTTAAGCTTCCAGCCCTTGACGGCCAAGATTCTCCAGGCACGATCACATAGACGCCCGAGGCCTGCCGATTTCTCATGACTGCAGATGTCCGGCCAAATATTCCGGGGGGAGAATTCAAGAATACCGGAGGTCTACTGTTCGGCCCCGGCGGACGGGACGACCCTGTAATTCCTCCGGACGTAGAAGAAGCCGAAGGCTATGACCGCGGCCAGGACGGCGAAGACGACGAGGTCCCGCCAGAGGAAGGTCGGGTCCTTTGTGAAGTACATCGTCACGCCCATGGCCAGAACGGCGACGATCTGGGTGAAGAAGAAGCCGTAGAACAGGCAGATGACGGGATAAGCCTTGTTCGGCCGGGCCCAGAGCAGATAGACGCTGATCAGGCCGAGCGGTATCGAGAACCCGAGGTCGAAGACCCGGACGAGCCAGAAGGCCGCCGGGGCGATATCGTAGCCGCGCGCCGTGCCCGTCCGGACGACCTCCAGGGCCTCCTTGACCCACATCCCCCCGAAGACAAGAAGGAAGATCGTGAAGATGGCGGAATAGACCGCCAGGCCGACTTTCCCGAACCGGCTCTCGACGTTCTTCGGGAATACGGCCAAAGTGTAAAGGAGGATGACGAGCGCGGCGACGAGGACGAAGAGATAGAGGAAGAAATAGCGTTCGCTGTTGCCGGCGTAGACCGGAGAGCTCCACTCCCAGCCGATGGTGTAGCTGAGGGCATAGTAGATGAGGAACAGCGGCGTCGCGATGAGCAGGTCCTTGGCGAGGGGTTTCCGGAGGAGGAGCAGGATCCCTCCGGCCAGGAGCAGGGGTCCCACCAGGCCCAGGTTGACGGCGTCCTGCCCGGCGAGCTGGCCCATGATGCCCGGCGCGGTCTTGTAGGTGACGACGCCCCGGATGAGCGGGCCCTGGATTGCGAGAAAAGCGAGGGCGAGCCCGGCCCCCAGGGCGGTCAGTCCGACAAAGACCCGTTCGAAGGGACTCCCGAAGGAGTCGTCGGTCGCGCTGTCCATTCTTTTCTCCTCTCCCGAACGAAGGTGAGACCGTTCGATCGCCGTCGCGTCAGCCCCGGGAACAGGGCCGGCGGGTCAGGGCATGACGATGGCTTTGATGACGCCGTCGCGCCGGGCCGCGGCCGTCTCGTAGGCCTCGCGGGCGAGGTCGAGCCCGAAGAAGTGCGTGGCCAGGAAGTCGACCTTGATCCGGCCCGCGTGGATCATGCCCACGGCCTTCTCCAGGCACCTGTTCTGGCGCCGGACGTTCTGGATGCGCATCTCCTTGCGCCGCATCTTGGAGGTGTCGAAGAAGACCCGGGGTTCGAGCGGGATGCCGACGACGACGAGGGTGCCGCCGGGCTTGAGCAGGGCGACCGCCTGGTCGAGAGCGGCCTGGTCGCCGCAACATTCGAAGACGATGTCGAGGCCGGGAGACTCGTGGGCCAAGATCGAGCCGACGACGTCCTCGCGGTCGGGGTTCCCCGTCCAGTCCGCGCCAGCTGTCACGGCCGCCTTTTCCCGGGCCTCGACCTTCTCGGTCGCGTAGACCGCGCCCGCGCCCTCCGCCTTGAGGGCCATGACGGCGCACAGGCCGATCGGCCCGGTCCCCAGGACGGCCGCGCTCTTCCCGCGCACCGATCCGGCTAGTCCCGTCGCGTAGAGCGCGATC
>JBGSUG010000023.1:0-6589 GCA_041736225.1 Candidatus Aminicenantales bacterium
CGGGCGCGGCGAATTCGGCCCGAGCTTCTCCGCCCTGGCGCTCCTGCTCGCCGGCCGCTTCGTCCCGGCCGCCGATTACCTCCGCGATCCCGTCTTCGTCGTCGACAATCCCGAGGCCGTCGACTGCGAGTGGGACGACCACGTCCGCGAGCTCGCCGATCAGTACGCCGACCTCCTCACCGACGGCGTCTTCGGCCTCGAGCCCGACGCCGTCTTCCCGCCGCCGCTCCTGCACCGGGTCCGCAAGGAATCCGTCCGGCTCGAGGATCTCGGTGCCCCGGCCCGCCGCAAGGCCCGCTCCTTCTCGTTCGCGTTCCAGCCCGTGCCGCGCTTCGACAACAAGATCCCGTTCTTCCTCCAGTACCTCAAGAAGCTCCAGGCCGAGAGCGACCTCGCCTTCATCTACCTTTCGAACGCCGCGACGCGCCAGCGCCTGGGGACGCTCCTTCGCGAGAGCGACGTGCCCGTCCTCGAGACCGATTCGCCTTTCGCCGTCCCGCCCCGCAGCGAAGCCGCCCTCCTCGTCGGCGCCCTGCCCGCCGGCTTCAGCTATCCCCGGGAGAAGCTCGACTTCTTTTCCGAGAAGGACATCTTCACCGAGGAGAAGGTCATCGTCAGCCGGGCCTCCCGCCGGCCCTTCTTCTCCCAGTTCCAGGACCTCCAGGCCGGGGACCACGTCGTCCACGGCGACTACGGCATCGGCGTCTTCCGGGGCCTGCGCCGCGTCGAGGTCGAGGGCAAGGGCCGGGAGTTCATCGAGCTCCAATACCGGGACGGCGACAAGCTCCTCGTGCCGGTCGAGAACCTCGACCTCGTCCAGAAGTTCTCCAAGGGCGGACCCGAGGCGCCGCCGCTCGACAAGCTCGGCACCAACACCTGGGAGAAGACGCGGACCCGGGCCCGAAGGTCGGTCGAGGCCGTGGCCAAGGAGCTCGTCGAGCTTTACGCCAAGCGCAAGGCCGTCAAGGGCCACGCCTTCTCGTCGGGCGGCCTGTGGGACGAGGAGTTCGGCAAGACCTTCGAGTACGAGGAGACCGACGACCAGCTCCGGTCCATCCGCGAGATCCGCGGCGACATGGAGAACGAGACGTCCATGGACCGGCTGCTCTGCGGCGACGTCGGCTACGGCAAGACCGAGGTGGCCATGCGGGCGGCCTTCAAGGCCGTCATGGACGGCAAACAGGTCGCGGTCCTCTGTCCGACCACGGTGCTGGCCAGCCAGCACATCAAGACCTTCCGGAGCCGCATGGCCCTCTTCCCGGTCCGGGTCGAGGGCCTGACCCGTCTCCAATCTCCCCGGGAGCAGAAGTCCATCCTCGAGGACTGCCGCCGCGGCTTCGTCGACATCCTCATCGGCACCCACCGCCTGCTCTCGAAGGACGTCGGCTTCAGGGATCTGGGCCTGCTCGTCGTCGACGAGGAGCAGCGCTTCGGCGTCGGCCACAAAGAGAGGATCAAGCATCTCAAGGCGACGATCGACGTCCTGACCCTGACCGCGACCCCCATCCCCCGGACGCTCAACATGTCGCTCTCGGGCCTGCGCGACATCTCGCTCATCGAGACGCCGCCGCGCGACCGGCTGGCCGTCCACACGGTCGTGACGCCGTTCAACGCCAAGCTCATCGCCGCGGCCGTCCGTCAGGAGATCGGCCGGGGCGGCCAGGTCTACGTCATCCACAACCGCATCGAGGACATCGACCGGGTCGCCGAGCTCGTCGTCAAGCTCGTGCCGCAGGCCCGGGTCGTCGCCGTTCACGGCCGCATGACCGGCCCCCAGCTCGAAAAACGGATGCTCGACTTCGTCGAGCGCAAGTACGACGTCCTGGTCTCGACGACCATCGTCGAGAACGGCATCGACATCCCGCTCGTCAACACGCTCATCGTCGACCGGGCCGACCTCTACGGCCTGGCCCAGCTCTACCAGCTCCGCGGCCGGGTCGGACGGTCGGCGCGGCAGGCCTACGCCTACTTCCTCGTCCCGCCCTACCTGGAGCTGACGCCCCTCGCCAAGGAGCGGCTGAAAGCCCTCAAGGAGTTCAGCGAGCTCGGCTCGGGCTTCCGGCTGGCCGCCCGCGACCTCGAGATCCGCGGCGCCGGCAACCTCCTCGGCCACCGCCAGCACGGGCCGATGGAGGCCGTCGGCTTCGAGTACTACATGCAGCTTCTCGACCAGGCCATCCGCGGGCTCAAGGGCGAGGTCGTCGAGGACGACAACCCGGAGATCAACCTCAAGGTCGACATCCGCGTCCCCGAGGATTACCTGCCCCAGGTCAACCTCCGGCTCAACTTCTACAAGCGCTTGGCTTCGGTCGAGGACTTGGCCGAGATCGACCGCATCCGCGAGGAGGCGCAGGACCGGTTCGGCCCGCTCCCGGAGCCGGTCGAGAACCTCCTCCGCTACGGCGCCCTCAAGCACCTGGCCAAGAAGCTCCGCCTGCGCTCCGTCGACCGGACCGAGCACCGGGTCGTCTTCAAGTTCCGGCCGGAGACGCCGGTCGACTGGTCGCGGGTGACGCCCCTGCTCAAGCGCTTCTCCGGGTCCCTGACGCCCGAGGGGGTCCTGTCGCTCGCCTTCCGCGGGACGACCGAAAAAGACCTCCTCGATGAAACGGTCGGGGTCTTGATGGAGTTGTCCAAATAGATTACAATGAGTTGATATTAAAAAAGATGGACAGAAAATCCCTGGCCGTTCTCACCGCTTTCGGCGTCCTGGCCGCCCTCGCCTGCGGCCGCGACGAAGGCCGGGGTCCGGTCTCCCGGGTCGCCGGGCTCGTCCAGGGCAAGCTCCGCGGCCGCCCGGTCCTGAGGGTCGAGAAGAGGGAGTATTACAACGCCGATCTCCGCGACTACCTCGAGGCGACGGGGGCGGACGCCAAGGGCCTGCCCGCCGAATCCCTGAGCCGGCTGTTCGACCGGTTCGTCGACGAGATGATCCTGCTCGAGGCGGCCCGCGAGCGCGGCATCGCCCTGACGGAGGACGAGAAGAGGGAGTACTTGGCCAAGCTCGCCGTCGATGCCATCACGCCGGACGGCGCCGGAGGCAAGGACCCCGTCCCGTCCGAGGGCGCGTTCGACCGGCTCCTCGTCGAGAAGTACACCTTTCTCGTCGTCAAGGACCTGCGCGTCGAGCCGGACGAGATCCTGGCCTACTACGAGCGGAACAAGAAGGATTTCCTCCATCAGGGGAGGGTCCAGGTCAGCCAGATCCTCGTCGCGAGCGAGGAGAAGGCGATCTCCGTGCTGAGGCGCCTCGAGCGGACCGGCGAGCCGGAATTCCGCAAGATCGCCGCGGAGGAGTCCCTGGGCCCCGAAGCCTCGAAGGCGGGCGTCATGGGCGTCTTCGAACAGGGCGACCTCCCCGCCGACATGGAGAAGGTCGTTTTCTCGCTCGGCGAAGGCCGGACGAGCCAGGTCGTCGAGTCGCCCTACGGCTTCCACATCTTCCGGGTGGACCGGAAGGACCCTCCGGCCCTCCGGACCGAGCGCGAAGCCGCCCCGGAGATCCAGCGGCGCATCCTGGCCCAGAAGATGAAGGACGCCCTGGCCTCCCACTTGGGCGGGCTCAAGGAGACGCTGGCCTGGCAGGCCCTGACCGAGAATCTATTCTTCAACTATCAGAGGTCGGACGAATGAAAAAGATCATCGCGTGTCTGGCAATGGCCGGCCTTCTCGGCCCGGCGGTCGTTCCCGCAATCGGCCAGGAGGTCGTCGAGGAGATCGTGGCCGTCGTCAACGACGACATCATCACCCTGACCGAGTACAGGAACCAGTTCGAGAGGGCCGCGGCCCAGCTCCGGGCCCAGCAGATGCCCCCGGAGGAGTACGCCAAGCAGTACGAGAGTCTCAAGAAGCAGTTCCTCGACCTCATGATCACGGAGCTCCTCCTCCTGCAGAAGGCCAAGGAGCTCGGACTGAACGTCCAGGAACAGCTCAAGGGGATGCTGGAGAAGATCAAGGAGGAGAACAATTTCGCCACCGACCAGGACCTCCGCCGGGCCATCCAGTCCCAGGGCATGTCCTACGAGGCCTGGCTCAGGGAATACGAGGAAGGCATGATGCGGCAGGGCGTCCTCTATACCGAGGTCGAGCGGGCCATCGTCCTCGAGGATTCCGAGGTCGTCCAGTACTACAAGAAGAACCCGGCCGAATTCACCGTGCCCACCGAATACCGGCTCAACGCCGTCTACCTCGCGACAACGGACCGCACGGCCGAGGAGTGCGAGACCCTCAAGGCCGCGATCGACGCCAAGCTCAAGGGCGGCACGCCCTTCGGCGACGTGGCCGCCGAGCTCTCGGACCCGCCGATGAAGGACGCCCGGGGCGACCTGGGCACGTTCAAGGAGGGCGAGCTCGAGAAGGACCTCGAAGCGCCCGTCGAGAGGATCAAGGCCGGCGAAACGGCCCCCTGGATCAACACCAAGAACGGCTGGTACCTGCTCCAGCTTGTGGAGAAGAAGGACAGCCACCTGAAGCCGTTCGACGAAGCGCGCGGCCAGGTCGAGGAGAAGATCTACGGCCAGAAGCGCGCCGTCAAGGGCGAGGCATACATGAAGACGCTCCGCGAGCGGAGCTACGTCAAGATCTTGAAAGCCGACCCCCTCGGCCTGGACAAATAAAAGAAGGGACCTGGTCTTCACACGAACTGGTTTGCCCCTGGACGTGTGAAGACCAGGTCCCTTCTTTTTCTTCTTTTTTATTTCTCGACGATCAGCACGGCGGCCGCGACGGCCGTCGTCCACATCCCCTTTTCGCCCTTCGCCGTCTGGGTCGCGCTGCGCGTCTTGAGGGACAGGCCGTTCGAGATGCGGAACGACCCGGCCGGCCGGCCCGGCTCCGGATCGCGGAGCTTGTGGCCGAGCTTGGTCGCCAGCATCTCGGCGGCGAGGTACTCGGTGTGGAGCGAGATCTCCCTCTGCGACTTGCCGACGTCCGAGTGCTCGGCCAGGTAGCCGTAATGGGACGGATCGTCGGGGACGGCGACCCCGATCGAGGCCGAGATCAGGCACCCGGGCTCGTCCGTGGCGTTCTCGCTGAGGACGACGAAGAGGATCTGGCCGGGCTCGAGAAGCTTGAGGCCCGCCGCCTTCGGGACGAACCGGGCGTGCGGCGGGAAGATGCTCGAGACGCGGACGAGGTTGAAGGGGGCGATGCCGGCCTCGCGCAACGCCTGTTCGAAGCTGACGAGCTTCTCCCTGTGACGGCCGCAGCCGCGGACGAGGAAGACCTTGGAGGGGACGAGGCGAGCCATCTTACTTCTTCGGCTCGACCGGTTCCGGTTCCTTGAAATCGATGTCGCGGGAGACGTCGTAGACGCCGAGCAGGACCGGCGTCGAGCCCTTCGAGATGGCGAAGAGCCGGACGAAGGCGGGTTTCCACTCCGGGTTGTCGCGGATGCCGGCCAGGTTCTTGCCCTCGACGCCGAGGTTGCTCTTCAGGACGATGAGATCGCTCGTGCCGCCGGGCGGAATGGCCTTGCCGCGGATGGAGGCCCGGAAAGCGTCCCCGAAGTTCTCCGGGTCGCCCTTGAACTGGTAGACGGCGTTGAAATTGACGTAGTTCAGCGGCTTCATCCCGATGTTCTTGATGCGAAAGCTGATCTGAGGGACGAGGATGAGCCGGGGCGGCCAGGGCTGGTAGTACTTGGACACCCAGGTCGAGGTGTAGTCCATGACCTCGATCGTGCCCTTGAGCTCGTCGCGGGACATGGTCTTGCACGCGGGTAGCCCGGCCAGGGCCAGAATGGCGAGGACGAGAACGAACGCGCGGGATCTCTTCATGGGGCTCCTCCTCTTTCTCTCGGCTGTATGATAACGGACGAGGGGCGATTACGCAACTGCCCGCCGAATTCCGGGGGCGGGCTCAGCGGACGAGCTTCGAGACCGGGACGGCCTCGAGACCGTAGGCGTCGAGAAGGCGGTAGGTCGACTTGAGGACGGCCAGCGTCTCCGGGAAGGGGTGGCAGATGCCGATCGCCCGTCCCTTCTTCCGGGCTTTCTGGAAGAGCTCGATCAGGCGCCCCCGGATCCGGCCGCGGTCCTCGTCGGCGTCGAGGAAGACGTCGCGCTGCGCCCCAAGGATGCCCATCTTCCTGGCCTCGTCGAGGGCGACGGTCTTCGCGGTCGTCCGGCTGTCGACGAAGAAGAGCCCCCTGTCCTTGACCGGCTTCAGGAGGATCCGCATCAAGTCCCGATCAGCCGTGAACCGCGAGCCCATGTGGTTGTTGGTGCCTGTGGCGAAGGGGACGCGGTCGTAGCCGGCCTCGAACGCGGCCACGATGGCCGGTTCCGTCATCATGGCCATGATCAGCCCCTCGGTGTTCTCCATGGCTTCGTGATTGTTGACGGACTCGAGCGGGAGGTGGAGCAGGACCTCGAGCCCGCTCTCGTGGGCCCGGCGGGCCGTCTCGGCCGAGTGGGCGCTGTAGGGCAGGACCGACACCGTGATGTGCCGGCCCAGGGCGATGAGCTCGTCGAGGATCTCGAGGCTCGCACCCATGTCGTCCATGATCAGGGCGACCTGGCCGCGCGGCGCCTTCCGGGCCGCCGGCGCTTTTTCGGCGACGACGACGGGCGGTTCGACCGGCAGGACG
>JBGSUG010000069.1:0-6535 GCA_041736225.1 Candidatus Aminicenantales bacterium
CCGGACGAGGTCGCGCTCGAGCCGGCTCAGACGGGCGTCCGCCGGGCAGAGCGTCCAGGCCGGCGTGAACGACCTCGGCCCGGCCGCCCGCGCGGCGGAAGAGAGGAAGGACGCCGCATCGAGGAGCCCGTCCTCTTCGAGGGCGCGCTCGTAGCGACCGACGAGGAGGGCGATCTCCTGCCCTTTACGCTCGACGAGGAAGCGTTCCGGACGGAGGTCGGCGCTCGTCAGGCCGGCCAGCCGGAGGTCCCGGATGGCGCGGTGGAGGGCGTCCGCCAGTCCCGGAGTCGGAGGCCTATCCGGCTTACCGAAATAGCCGATCGCGCCGGCGTCGCAGAGCTCCCGAAGGAGGCGGTCCGTCAGGGCGAGCTCCGCCGACGCGGTCATCGGCCTTCTCGCTCCGGCTTTCCCGCTTCGCTCCAGGACCTCGCCGGCGAGCGTCCAGGGGGTGACGAAGCGAAGGTTGATCCAGGAGCCCGCCTCGCGGGCCAGCGCCTCGCCGATCTGCCGCCCGACCACGAAAGAGGGACAGACGAAGACCTTGTCGTCGAGGGGATGCTCGCGGCAGAAGCCGGCCAGGAAGCGGATCGTCGCGTTCGCCGTCACATTCCCTCCGGCATCCGATACAGGTGGATCTTGTGCTCGCGGCCCGACGCGTCCTCGATGATCTCGCTCAGGACGCGCCGGCCGGTCCAGCCGGGGATCGCGTAATCGTGGGAGACGATGCGAACGCCCGGCGCGAGATCCCGTTCGAAAACGGGCGAGAGCGTCTCCAGCGATTCGGGCAGAAGGTAGAGGGCCAGGACCGTGGCCCCGGTCAGGCTGGCTTTGAGGGCGTCTTTTTCGACGAACCGGACCAGGCTCTCGACCCCTTCCCGCCTGGCCCCGGCCCGGCACTCTTCGAGAAGAGCGGGATCGATCTCGATCCCGACGCCCCGGGCCCCGTAGGTCTTGGCCGCCGCGATGACCATCCGGCCGTCCCCGCAGCCGACGTCGTAGACGACGTCCCGGGGGCCGACCGCCGCGAGCTCGAGCATCCTCGCGACGACCTCCGGAGGCGTGGGCACGAAGGGGGCCAGGTCGGCCGCGTCCTCGCGCCCGTGGGAGCCGGGGTAGACCTTGACGACGCCCTTCTCGTCGTAGCGGAAGGAATAGGGTTTACCCGGATGGACGAGGTAGGTCGTCGTGCGCCGGTCGTTGTCGAAGGAGATCTCGACGGGCATGTCGGCGGCGAGCCTGTCGATCGCGTCGACCGCGAGCGTCCGGGACCGCGGGCCGCGCCCTCCGGGCCCGGGCAGGATGATGTACACGATGGGCTTCTTGGTGACGTTGCGCAGGGTGGCGTCCGTCCGGAACGGGGCGGCCGAGGCCGGCAGATCGCTCAGATCGATCCTGTTCTCCAGGTCGCGGCCGGGCCGGCCGACGAAGACCGCCAGAACGGCCAGGGCGGCGACCCCGACGGCGAGAAGGGCCTGGACGGCCCGCCTCACGGACGGCTCGCGGGCGCAAGATCGGTTCTCATCCGCTCCAACTTAGAACACGGAGGGGGCGAAGTCAACGGCCCCCAGACGAAAGAGCGGGGACACGTACCAAGGGTACATGTCCCCGTTGCGGGCAGGCTCGGTCAACGGCCCTAGAAAAGGACGAGCAGCGCCGTGATCAGGACGACGAGGGCCCACAGCGCCACGCGAAAGGCGGTCTTCATTTCCGGTCCTCCTGTCCTTCGCGGAGGCGCCCGGCCCGGCGGGCCGCCTCCTTGAGGGCGAATTCCATCTGGGCATTAATGCTCCGGAGCTCGTCGGCCGCCCACTTCTCCAGGGCGTCGTAGAGCCCGACATCGAGCCTCAGAAGGAACTTCTTTTTATCGGCCACGGTTCACGACACCTCAGGTATATAGCGTCCCGGTGTTGACGATGGGGTGCATCTCCGTCTCCGAAACGAGGGCGACGAGGAGGTTGTTGACCATGGCGGCCTTCTTCTCCTCGTCGAGCTTGACGACGCCCTGGGCCTCGAGGCTCTTCAGGGCCATCTCGACCATGCCGACGGCGCCGTCGACGATCTTGGCCCGGGCGGCGATGATGGCCTCGGCCTGCTGGCGGCGGAGCATGGCCTGGGCGATCTCCGGGGCGTAGGCCAGATGCGACAGCCGGGCTTCGACGACGTGCAGTCCGGCGACGTCGAGCCTGTTCTGGACCTGGTCCTTGAGCTTTCCGGCGATCTCGTCGGGATTGGCCCGGAGGGATTCGGTGTCCTTGTCGTGGGCGTCGTAGGGATAGTGTGTCGCCAGCTGGCGGATGGCCGTCTCGCTCTGGATGGCCACGAAGTTCTGGTAGCTGTCGACGTTGAACAGGGCCTTGGCCGAGTCGACGACGTGCCAGACGACGACGGCGGCGATCTCGATCGGGTTGCCCAGTGCGTCGTTGACCTTGATGGTCTCACTGTTGAAGTTGAAGATGCGCAGGGTCACCTTCTTCTTGACGACGAAGGGATTGGTCCAGAAGAAGCCGGCCGTCCGGGCCGAGCCGACGTACTTGCCCAGGAACGTGAAGACCTTGGACTCGTTGGGGTGGATGAGGAAGAAGCCGCCGAAGGTCATGAACACGAGAATGGCCCCCAGCACGGCGGCGATCATCCCCGGCGTCGATCCGGCCCGGTCCACATGGTTGACGAAATGGCGGGCGCAGAAGAAGAACGCGACGAGGTCGATGGCGACCGCCAGCCAACCGTTGACCGCGAAGACGCCCTTTTCCTTGATATCTTTCATTTTGACCTCCTGTAATATCATTATAATATCAATACGATATTAATTGTCAAGCGGTTTTCTGCAAAAAAAAAGGCTTCCGGACGGGGGTCCGAAAGCCCTCGAATGTCTAGATAAATGAACGGCTTAGGCGAAGAAATCGCCCGGCATGTTCCGTAGCCGGCTGATATCCCTCACCCTGTCGGCGATGTTGAAGCCCTTGGCGCAGACCGCCGAGCAGGAGGCACAAGAACCGCATGCGTCTCCGGCCAGATCGAGGGAGCCGACGAGCTCGTGGGCGGCCTGGAGGTTCCGGTAGCCGTAGGCGTACATGTAGCCCCTCATCAGGTCCGGGATAGGCAGGCCTTTCGGGCAGCCGGCGACGCACTGGCCGCACTGCTGGCAGTAGAGGCCGGCTACCTGCTCGCCGAAGTGCAGGTCCTTGAGCTCCTGCGGCGTGATCGCGATGTCGGTCACGACGGACCAATCTTCCTTGAGCTGGTCGAACGTCGTGAAGCCCGGGACGGCCGTGGTGACGCTGGGATCGTTGAGGACCCACTTCAGCGCGGCGCGCATGTTGATCGGCTGGAGCTTCTCTTTGTCCCAGTAGGCGCCGGCCTGGGTTTTCATGGCCACGATGCCGATGCCGGCCGCCGCGGCTTCGGCCACGGCCTTGCGGACCTCCTCGCGGTGGTCCTGCCGGAAATTGTAGGCAGTCAGGATGACATCGTAGGCCTTGGCCTCGATCGTCGCCCGGATGACGGCCGGTTCGTTGGAATGCGTGGTGATGCCGATGAACCGGGCCTTGCCCGACTTCTTGGCCGTCTGGAGGGCGGCGATCATGTCCGGATTTTTGACGTGGTCCGGGGCGGAATTGTTGTGGAGGTAGAGGACCTCGACGTGCTCGAGGCCGAGCCGCTGGAGGCTGAGGTCGAACCTGTCCAGGAAAGCCTTCTGCAGGGCCGCGCCGTCGAGCCCCTGCATGGCCTTCTCCCTGTTGGGCCCGGGCACCTTGGTCATGATCATGTACGAGTCGCGGGGCCGGCTTTTGACGACCTCGCCGATCATCTGTTCGTTCCGGCCGCGCTGGTAGCCGTGGGCCGTGTCGAGCATGACGATGCCGGTTTCGAGGGCGGCCTGGACGACGGCCGGGTTGTCGGCGTTCATGACGCCCATGCTGACGACCGGCATCTTGAGCCCGGTCTTGCCGAGCGTCCGGACGATCGGCTTGGCGGCGGCCGCGCTCTCCGTCTTGGCCTGGGCCGCGCCCATCCCGCAACCTGCCGTGGCCCCGATGGCCGCGAGACCGGTCAGGCTTTGCTTCAGGAAGGACCTTCGGTCGAGTTCTTTGTTCTTTTCCGTCATTCTCTCCTCCGTTAATGGATTACCGGTCGGTCAGGGTTTTCATGAGATCGACGATCGCGTCTTCCTCGGCCCCGGTCAGGCCGAGGTCGCCCATCTCGGTCTTGTTGACGTTAGCGGCGACCTCGGGAGCCGGCCAGCCGGCCCCGGCGACGTCGCGGGTGTTGTAAAAGTGCACGACGTCCTTCAGGCTCTTGAAATGGCCGTTGTGCATGAACGCCTTGACGAATCCGGGCGAAGGCCGCTTGTCCACGTTCCTGAGGGTCGGCGTCCTGTGCTTGCCGTAATTGGCGGCGGCATACGCCCTGTATTTGTCGATGGTCTCGAGGAAGCCCCCGAGTCCCGTGTCGACCCATGCCTTCCCTTCCGGATTGAAGGCCTTGTCCTGGCCATAGAAGGGGTTATCGGGATTCCGCGGAATGCCGAGATTGTCGTACTTGTAATCGGCGAAGAGGGGCGGCCGCCCATTGTCGGGCGTCAAGACATGGCAGTTGGCACACAGGGCCCTGGAATTGAAGAGGACGAGCCCGTGGATCTCCCTTTCGGTCAGCCCAAGTCCTGCGTACTCGCCGGCGTTGGCCTCGCCGATCGACTCGACCTCGAGCCCCTTGGCCCGGGCCGCCCGCCAGAAGTCGTCGAACCTCGAGCTGTAGGTGTTGACCTCGGCCGATCTCTCGTAAGCGGCGATGGCCCGGCCGATGTCGGCATAGGCGTCGTCGGCGCCCTTCTCGGGATCGAGCGAACCGGCTCCGAAGACCTGCTCGAACAGGCCGGCGTAAGCCGAATCCTTGACGGCCCGGACCAGGCGCCTCGCGTCGGGCATGTTCTGCTCGAGCGGATTCAGGAAGGGCCCCAGGGCCTGCTCGGCCAGCGGATCTCCCAAAGCCTCGCCCGTCGCCCGACCGTCCCAGAACAGGCCGCCGACGAACTCCCCGTTGGCATCGCGGTGGAGCTTGGGCCCTCCGCCCGCGTAGGCCGAAGCCGGCGGCTTGCGATTGCCGAACCGGCCCCTAACGGCCCCCTCGTAAACGCCGCCTTTCTTGTTCAGCTCTTCGCCCGGCCCGGTGTAGCCGACCGCCGGCCCGTGACACGCCGCGCAATTCTGTCCTGCCGGAGAGGAGAGGGTCTTGTCGAAGAAGAGCCTCTTGCCGAGATCCTCGAGCGGAGTGAGCCTCGAGGAAGCAACCTGCCCCGGGAGAGACGCCAGGAAGCCTGCGGTCACGGCCACGATGGCGACTGCGAAAACCGTCCTTTTCATCATTTCTCCGTCCTCCGGCCGCCGGGGCCGGCCGCGTCCGTTACTCTATTCCGACTGAAACGATAACCATTCTATAGATTGGTCCGGGGATGTCAACCGGGGCGCCGGCGTCGCGGGGCCGCGGTTTGACTTTTGCCCCCCCCGGGCTATACTGGAAATCGATGATGAGACGTTCGTTATCGCTTGTCGCTCCGGCCGTCCTCGCCGGCCTGCTTCTCGCCGTCCCCTCGGACGGACAGGTCGCGGCTCCGGCCTCCGATTTTCCCATCCGGACGTTCTTCTCCGTGCGCTCCGCCCGTCCCGACGCCACGATCCCGGCCATCCTCCGCGAGCAGTTCGAGAAAGACGACGGCAGCCCCCTGAAGTCCGTCCCGGTCGATCTCGACGGCGACGGAAAGGACGAGAAATTCGTCCTCTGCGGCGTCCCGACCCCGGCCGGCGCCTACCAGTGGCTCGTCTTCGATCCGGTCCGCGGCGTCGGCAAAGGCGTCGTCGCCGGGGCCATCCTCTTCATCGGCCGCGAATCCGACGGCGGCTATCCCCGTCTCGAGACCTACTGGAAGCAGGGCGGCGACATGTCCGTCGTCACCCGCTACACCTACGCCAAGGGCCGCTACGCCCGCTCCGGGACCCGGGCCCTGTCCCTCTGGGAGACGAGCGAGTTCTTCCGGGCCAAGCCGGTCCTCGACCTCGACCGGGAGCTCGCCGAGATCAAGTAACGTCGATGGCGCCGCGACGTCTCGCCCCCCTCGCCGTCCTCGGCTTCGTCATCATCCTCGCCCTCCTCGCGGGGCCGGGCTGCCGCGGGCGCCGGCCGGATGAAGGCGCCGGCGGAAAACCTCCGCGGATCGCCGTGATCCCCATGGGCACGACCCACGAATTCTGGAAATCGGTCCACGCCGGGGCCTTGACCGCCGCCCGCGAGCTCGGCGTCGAGATCGTCTGGAAGGGACCGCTCAAAGAGGACGACCGCAACGAGCAGGTCCAGATCGTCGAGACTCTCGCCGGCTCCGGGGTCGACGCCCTCGTCCTGTCCCCTCTCGACGACCGGGCCCTCGTGCGTCCCGTGGCCGAGGCCCGGCGGGCCGGCATCCCGACGGTCGTCTTCAACTCGGCCCTCCAGGGCGGGGAGCACGCCGCGTTCGTCTCCACCGACAACGTCCTCGGCGGCGCCC
>JBGSUG010000108.1:0-6278 GCA_041736225.1 Candidatus Aminicenantales bacterium
CCGGACCGCCCGCGTCCGGCGCGGCCCGAGGTCGTCCCCGGCGAAAAGGGGCATGAGCTTGCGGACTTTGCGGCACGTCATCGTCCTTCCTCCAGGTGGGGAAAATGGCGGCGGAGGGCCTCGCGCAGCTTCCGCCGGGCCTTGGACAGGTGGACCCGGACCGACAGGTTCGAACAGCCGAGCGCCCGCGCCGTCTCCGCGACATCGAGGTCCTCGAGGTCCCGGAGCACCAGGACCTCGCGCTCCCGGGGGCTGAGAACGGCGAGCGAGCGCAGGATGTCCGAACGGATCTCCTGCCGGTCACGCTCCGTTTCGGGGCCCGGGGCCGCCGACCCGGTCGTCGCGGCCGACCCGGTCGTCGCGGAAGGCGACCGTTCGAAAAGGCCGTCGAAGGCCGCCGCCTCCCGGGCCCTTTTCCGGTAACGGTCCCGGGCTTCGTTCGCGGCGATCTGGAAGAGCCAGTTCCGGAAGCTCCGGGAGGCATCGTAGCCGGCGAGGGAGCGAAAGGCCCTGAGGAGCGCTTCCTGGGCGACTTCCCGGGCGTCTTCGGCGTTTCGGGTCAGCCGCCAGGCCAGGCCAAGGAGGGGACGCCGGTAGGGGCTGACCAGCGGTTCGAACGCTTCGGTGCGGCCGGCAAGGACCATGGCGACGAGCTCCTTCTCCGTCTCGTTCATTCGCATGGTTCTACCCCGGTCGGGGGGAAAACGTTAAGGCGGGACGCGCGCTTTTCGCCTATTCTCTGGTGCCGACGATGATCAGGTTCTCGGTGTCGACGAAACAGCTGCCGTTCTGGAAGGTCATATCGTAGGCCGCCTTGACTTTGTCCGGAGCGTTGCGGTGCATGTTCAGGATGAGCGTCTGCTTGGCCTTATGGAGGCCGGAGTTGACCAGCCAGTTGTTGATGTTGAAGCGCTTCATCTTGTATTTGTAGGCCCGCACGTCCTGGAAGCCGTTCTTGGCGAAGTAGCGGACGAGGAGGGTCTTGGTGAAGGTCCGCCGGGTCTCCTTGTGCTTGAACATCTCCGTGTACCAGTCGATGACGTCGGGGTCCTCGCTCGGCGGCACGCCCTCGGCGATGACGAGCTGGCCCCGGCTCTTGAGGAGGTCGTAGCAGCGCAGGAAGGCCCGGTCGAGGTTGTCGAGGATGTGGTGGAAGACCATGCGGCCGACGATTTTGTCGAACATGTGGTTCTGGAACAGGCATTCGTTGAGGTCCCATTTGACCATCGAGATGCCGTCCCACTTGCCCCGCTTGAGCATGGAATCGGAGAAATCCATGCCGACGACGTGGCGGACGTGGGGCCGGATCGAGCGGGCCATGGCCCCCGTCCCCGTGCCGACGTCGAGGACGAGATCGTTGCGCGAGAACTTGGCGACCTCGATGATCCTCTCGATGTAGCCGGCGTCCTTGGTCCAGTAGAGCCGGTCGTAGTTCTTGGCCCGGATGTTCCAGAAGTGCTTGTCGGGCATCGCGCCGTCCCCGGCTCAGTCGCCGACGTGGACGAGGTCCTTGACCTTGCGGAAGACCGCGAGGACCTTGTCGACCTGTTCGTCGGTGTGGGTGGCCATGTAGCTCGTCCGCAGGCACGAGAACTCGGGCGTGACGGAGGGCGGCAGAGCGACATTGGTGTAGATGCCGGCCTCGAAAAAGACCTTCCAAGCCTGCAGGGCCTTCATCATGTCGCCGATGACGATGGGGATGATGGGCGTCTCGGACTCGCCGAGGTTGTAGCCCATGGCCCTGAGCTCGGTCCGGACGCGCGCGCCGACCTGGTTGACCCGCTCGACCCGCTCGGGTTCCTGCTCGAGCACGTCCAGGCAGGCCAGCACCGTGGCCACGTTGGATGGCGGCAGGCTGGCGCTGAACATGAACGGGCGGGCGAACATCTGGATGAAGTGGACGGCCTCCTTGGGGCCGGCGATGAAGCCGCCGACCGAGGCCAGGGACTTGCTGAACGTGCCCATGACCAGGTCGACGTCCTTCTGGAGGCCGAAGTGCCAGCCCGTGCCGCGCCCGCCGCCGAGGACGCCGATGGCATGGGCGTCGTCGGACAGCAGCCGGGCGCCGTACGTCTTGCAGAGGGGGATGATCTCGGGCAGCTTGGCGATGTCGCCGCCCATGCTGAAGACGCCGTCGACGATGACGAGCTTGGCCGGAGCGGCGGGCAGCGACTTCAGGACGGCCTCGAGGTCGGCCATGTCGTTGTGCTTGTAGGTGCGGATCTGGACGTTCTTGAGGGCCTTGGCCATGCGGACGCCGTCGATGATGCTGGCGTGGACCTCTTTGTCTGTGATGATGATGTCGTCCTTGTCCATGATGGCCGGGATGGTGCCCAGGTTGACCTGGAACCCGGTGCTGAAGACGAGGGCGGCCTCCATCCCGACGTACTTGGCCAGCCGGGCTTCGAGCTCGAGATGGAGGTCGAGGGTGCCGTTGAGGAAGCGGGAGCCGGTGCAGCTCGTGCCGTACTTCCGGATGGCCTCGATCGCCGCCTCCTTGACCTTAGGGTGATTGGTCAGCCCGACGTAGTTGTTCGAGCCGATCATGATGTACTTTTTGCCCTGGATGTAGACCTCGGTCCCCTCGGCGTGTTCGATGGGGATGAAGTAGGGGAAGAGCCCCATGGCCTGGGCGGCGCGTGGGGTGATCGGATAGCCGTATCGAAGGCCGCCCGCGGGATCGTCGTAGAAGGCCTTGCATTTCTCAAAGAGGTCCATTTTCACGTCCTTGGGAATGATTTCAGCCCCCAAGTATAGGATTCCGGGCCCGATAAGTCAATTTCAGGGCCGGAACGGGCGGGTCAGACAGGTCGGGCCGCCGGAGCCTTTGACGGAGATCTCCGTCCCCTCGTACGTCAGGACCTCGATCCCGGCCTTTTCCAGGACCCCGGCCGTCCGGGGATTCCCGGCGATCGCCAGGCATCGGCCCGGGCCCAGCGCGAGGACGTTCGTGGCCATCGTCGAGTACTCCGTATCGGGCACCTCGAGGAGCTCGAAGCCCGCCGCGAGCAGGCGCTTGCGGAAGGGGACCGGGAGGAGACGGGAATAGACCAGGAGCTTCCTCTCGGCGACCGGGCTGAGCATGGACATCAGGTGCAGGACGTCGCCCGGCCCGTCCCAGTGGGGAAGGGGGACTTCGACGACCTCGCACCCGTCCGCCGCAACGATCTCGCGGAACTGGCGGATGCCCTCGGCGTCGGTCCGGTAGCCGTGACCGATCGCCGCGGTCCGCGCGTCGAGCCAGACGACATCGCCGCCCTCGAGCGTGCCGGGATCGCGGATCTCCCCGACGACCGGCCAGCCGGCCCGGTCGCAGAACTCCCGGACCGCGCCCGGTTCTCCCCGCCGGAGCTCTTTGCCCATCCGGCAGAGGACGACCCCCCTCGGCGCGACACAGGCCGCGTCCCGGACGTAGATGGAGTCGAGACCCGTTCCCTCCGAAATGGGGAGGAACCGGATGTCCGGCACGGACCGGTCCAGAATTCCGACGAAGGCTTCGTACTCGTCGTAGGCCCTGGCCAGATCCGGCTCCTCGGCATAGCGCAGGGCCGTCCATTGCCTGCGGATATTCTCAGGGTCGCGCCAAGCCTCCCGGGGGTGCTTGAGGAGGAGGCTTCCGATCGGCGCGACTTCGGACGGAATGAATTGGACCATGGCGGCATATTACCGCCGCGGCGGGAAAAGGACAAGACGCTGGATTTTCTTTTGAAGATAGGGTAAAATCCCCAAAACTACAGTTAGGAGGAACAATGAAATCAATCGTCCGCGTCTCTCTCGTCCTGGCCCTGGCAGCCGTCCTCACGACGGGTCTCTTCGCCAACGGCCTCAACCTGAACGGATTCGGGGCCCGGGCCGCGGCCATGGGCGGCGCCTTCGTCGGCCTGGCCAACGACTACACCGCCGTCTACTGGAACCCGGCCGGCTTGGCCCTCATCAAGCAGCCGACCTTCGGGCTCACCGGCGACATCCTCATGCCCAAGGCCACATACGGCCTGGGCGAATACGAGATGTCGACCAAGTCCAAGATGTATCCGGCCGGCCTGCTCGGCTTCTTCACGCCGATCGGCGAGAACATCGTCGTCGGCGTCGGCGCCTACACCCTGTCCGGGCTCGGCGCGGCCTGGGACAATACGGGAGCCGAGGCCGCGCTCGTCTCCCCCTATCCGCCGGCCGCCTTCACGCCCACGCTCGAGCCCTCGAAGTGGGAAAGCTTCATCGGTTCGGTCACCCTCGCGCCCTCGATCGCCGTCAAGCTCAACGAGATGATCTATCTCGGCGCGACCTTCAACATCAACTACGGCTTCTTCAAGACCGACCAGTGGGGCGGCTTCATCCCCGTCGGGATCGGGGCCCCCGCTGACGGCCGCGTCGCCACCGCCCCCATGCTCATCAACTTCGGACAGCAGACCCTGAACGTCAAGGGCTGGGGCTTCGGCGCGACCTTCGGCCTTCTGGTCAAGCCGGCCGATTGGGTCAGCTTCGGCGCCACCTTCCGGACCGAGTCCAAGTTGAAGCTCTCCGGAACGACCGAGATCGAGAACATCAATCTCCTCGGCCTGGAGAACGAATCCAACACCAATATGAACGTCGCCAGCCCGATGTGGCTGGCCGGCGGAGTCGCCGTCAAGCCGATGGAAGGCCTGACCCTGACCTTCGATGCCCAGTACACCAACTGGAAGAAGCTCCAGGAGATCGCGGTCGAGTTCGAGGACCCCAGTTGGGCCGCGGGCCTGGGCGATGAAGCCGCGCTCCTCCTGAACTGGGCCAACAAGACCCAGCTCCGGTTCGGCGCCGAATACGACCTCGGCACGTTCGCCATCCGCGGCGGCTACTACTACGACCCCGCCCCCGCTCCGGACGCCACGCTGAACATCCTGACGCCGAGCTTCACTTTCAACGCCGTCGCCGCCGGCTTCGGCTTCCAGAGCGGCGGCCTCAAGGCCGACTTCGCTCTGGAGTACCTCATGGGCAAGGACCGGACGGTCGCCCCCTCCGGCGACAACCTGCCCGGGACCTATCAGATGAACATCCTCGTTCCGATGTTCTCCCTGACCTTCGGCTGGTAAGCCCGAACATCGCGATGATCCGGGGGGAGGGCGCGAGCCCTCCCCCCGTTCCCTGTCCTTACTCTCTCCGTCTCGTTTGACCCCCCTCGCGGCTTTGTGCTATAAGCCCTCTTGGCATCGCAGAACCCTGACCCATGGCTATCATCGCCGATCCGCCGTCCCGAGACGCCTCCCTCTTCACGAAACTCTGGGCCTCCCCCGATGCCCCCGGTCCCGCCGATCATCAAATCTCTTCGATAAGGAAGGTCTGAACATGGACGAAACGAAGAAAACCGCACCCCCCGCCGAACCGTCCTGGAGCCGGCGGAAGTTCATCGGCGCCGCCTCGACGGCGGCGGCCGGGCTCATGGTCGTGCCCCGCCACGTCGTCGGCGGGCAAAAGAAGCCAGGCGCCAAGAAGGCCCCCAGCGACACGCTCAACATCGCCTGCGTCGGCGTCGGCGGCATGGGCGCTGCGGACACGCGGGGCTGCCGCTCGCAGAACATCGTCGCCCTGTGCGACGTCGACGACGAGAGCATGGCCAAGCTCCTTCGCCACGACGAGCTCGAACCCAACGAGAAGGCCATGTACGACAAGGCGGCCAAGTATCGCGATTTCCGCCGCATGCTCGAGAAGGAAAAGGGCATCGACGCCATCACGGTGTCGACCCCCGACCACAACCACGCCGTCATCGCCATGGCCGCCATCAAGCTGGGCAAGCACGTCTACGTCCAAAAGCCCCTGACCCACACCATCAAGGAAGCCCGCGTCCTGGCCGAGGCGGCCAAGCAGGCCAACGTCGTCACCCAGATGGGCAACCAAGGCCACGCCGGCGAGGGGGCGCGCCTCGTCTGCGAGTGGATCAGAGACGGCGCCATCGGCAACGTTTTCGAGGTCCACTGCTGGACCAACCGCCCGATCTGGCCCCAGGGGGAGATCGACGCTCCCAAGGAAGTCCCCTCGGTGCCCTCGACCCTCGACTGGGACGTCTGGCTCGGCCCGGCCCCGTTCCGTCCTTACCATCCCGCCTACCATCCCTTCAAGTGGCGCGGTCTCTGGGACTTCGGCACCGGCGCGCTCGGCGACATGGGCGCCCACATCATGGACCAGCCCTTCTGGGCCCTGGACCTCAAAGCCCCGATGAGCGTCGAGGCCTCCTCGACGGTTTTCTCGAAAGACTACGCGCCCGCGGCCGAGGTCGTGACCTACGAGTTCGCCGCCCGCGGCTCGAT
>JBGSUG010000113.1:0-6147 GCA_041736225.1 Candidatus Aminicenantales bacterium
GTCACGGGCTTGGGCGGCCGGGGGTAGCGGTCGATGAGCCCGCGGGTGGCCTTCCCTCCCATCCGGCAGAGGAGCGAGGCGGCCATCAGGGCGGCCTCGGGGGCGAAGGCGACGTCGCTCCCCCGCTCGAAACGGTAGGACGCGTCGGTCGAGATCCCCAGCTTCTTGGCCGTCCGCCTGATCGAGAGCGGGTCGAAATGGGCGCTCTCGATGAAGACGTCGCGCGTCGATCCCGTGATGCCGGAGGCCTGGCCGCCGATGACGCCGGCCAGGGCCACAGGACGGGACTCGTCGGCGATGACGAGCATGTCGGACGTGAGCTCGAGGGTCCGGCCGTCGAGGTCGACGAGGGTCTCGCCCCGCTTGGCCTTGCGGACGACGATGCGGCCGCCGCCGATCCGGCCCAGATCGAAGGTGTGGATGGGCTGGGCCGTGGCGAAGAGGACGTAGTTCGAGACGTCGACGACGTTATTGACCGGCTTGAGGCCCATGGCCTCGATCCGCCGCCGCAGCCAGTCGGGCGACGGGCCGACCGGGACGCCGCGGACGACGAGCCCGCAATACCGGGGGCAGAGCGCTTCGGCCGTTATCTGGACGTCGGCGACGTCCGCCGTCGCCTCGGGGAGCTCGGTGAGCGGCCAATCCGGCGCGAGAAGCGGCTTTCCGAGCAGGGCCGCGATCTCGCGGGCGACGCCGAGGTGGCCGAGCGTGTCCGGCCGGTTGGCGTAGGTCTCGAGGTCGAGAAGGACGTCCCCGTCCCTTTCCTCGACGGTCTCGGGAACGAGGCCGATCATGGTCAGCCGGTCGGCGAGATCCCCGGGGGAGAGGCCGGCGTCGACATAGTCCTTGATCCAGTCCTGGCTGATCTTCATGGGGTCCCGAATTGCCTGAGGAACCTCAGGTCGTTCTCGTAGAAGTGGCGCATCTCGGGGATGCCGAGGGCGAGCATGGCGGTGCGGTCGATGCCGAGGCCGAAGGCCCAGCCGGAGTACTTCTCCGGGTCGATGTTGACGTTCTTCAGCACCTGGGGGTGGACCATGCCCGCGCCCAGGATCTCCTTCCAGCCCGTGCCGCCGCAGACGCGGCAGGCGGGGTCCTTCCCCGAACAGACGATGCACTCGATGTCGACCTCGGCCGACGGCTCCGTGAAGGGGAAGAAGCTCGGCCGGAAGCGGACCTTGGCCTTCTCGCCGAACAGGGCCCGGATGAAGTACGCGAGCGTACCCTTGAGGTGGGCGAAGGTGACGCCCTCGTCGACGACCAGGCCTTCGACCTGCATGAACATCGGCAGGTGGGTCGGGTCGGGCGTCTCGTGGCGGAAGACACGGCCGGGACAGATGATGCGGATGGGCGGCTTCGTCCGCTCCATGACCCGCACCTGGACGGGCGACGTGTGGGTCCGCAGGAGCAGGTCGCCCTTGATGAAGAGCGTGTCCCATTTGTCGCGGGCGGGATGGTGGGGCGGGAAGTTGAGGGCCTCGAAGTTGTAGTAGTCGGTCTCGATCTCCGGGCCCTCTTCGACGGTGAAGCCCATGCCGAGGAAGATGGCCTCGATCTTCTCCTGGAAGAGAGTGAGCGGGTGGGGCATCCCGACGTATCGCTTCCGGCCGGGGAGCGTAAAATCCGTCACGTGGCCGGCCGAGACCGAGCTTTCAGCGCCCGACTTCGCCTCGATGCCGGCTGCGGCATATTTCACGCCCGGGAGGATCTCTTCTCCCCGGCCGCGCAGCCGTTCGTGAACGAAATCCTTGAACTCATTGATGAGTTGCCCGGCCTCGCGCTTCTCCTCGGCCGGGACGGACTTCAGATCTTCGAACAGAAGGGTGACGTGTCCCTTCTTGCGGCTCAGGAAAGCCGTCCGGAGCTCCTCGAGGGACTTGGCGTCCCCGGCCTTGAGGAGCCCATCCTCGAACGCCTTCCTGAGACCTTCGATCCGGTCCTTCAGGCTGGCCATGGGCGGGACGCTAGGCCGCCGGCGTTTTCGTCATCCGGACCAGGTGGGCGAAGGTCTCCGGGGCGCTGACGGCCAGGTCGGCCAGGATCTTGCGGTCGAGCGCGACGCCGAGCTTCTTCAGCCCGCTGATGAAGCGGCTATAAGAGGTCCCGTTGGCGACGGCCCCGGCCTTGATCCGGACGATCCAGAGGCTGCGGAAGTCCCGCTTCTTGTTGCGGCGGTCCCGGTAGGCGTAGAGCAGGGACTTCTCCACGGCCTCTTTGGCGGTGCGGTAATTGCGGCTCTTGGCGCCGAAATATCCCTTGGCCAGCGTGAGGACCTTCCTCCGCCGGTCGCGTCTCTTGGTGCTGCGTTTTACGCGTGGCATGGTCGTCTCCTTGTGCGCGGGGCGCGGGTCACATGTCGTACGGGAGCATCGTCTTGAGGGCCTTGCGGTCGGCGGCGCTGGCCACCCCGATCTGGCCCAGATGGCGCTTGCGCTTGGAGGACTTCTTGGTCAGGATATGGCCCTTATTGGCCTTCTCGTGCAGGAACTTTTTCTTGGCCGAGACCTTGAACCTCTTTTGCGCTCCCTTGTGGGTTTTTAACTTTGGCATCTTTTCCTCCAGTTTTCGTGGGGACCAACAGGGCCGACACGGCCCAATCCTGCTTCCGGGCCGACCCGTCCTGCGTCGCCAGGTCCTTGACGTCGCCGAGGACCCGGTCGAGGACCTGGTAGCCCAGCTCCGGCTTCTGCTTCTCGCGGCCGCGCAGCATCACCGTGATCTTGACCTTGTTGCCTTCCCCGAGGAAGCGCCTGACGTGCTTCATCTTGAAGTCGTAGTCGTGGACGCTGATCTTGGGGCGGAACTTGATCTCTTTGATCTGGATCTGCTTCTGGTGCCTCTTGGCCTCGTGGTCCTTCTTGTGCTGCTCGTACAGGAACTTTCCGTAGTCGGTGATCTTGCAGACCGGGGGGTCGGCCGCGGCCGCGATCTCGACGAGATCGAGGCCCCGGTCGCGGGCCATCTGGACGGCCTGCACCGTGGGCAGGACGCCGAGGGCGTTCTTCTCCTCGTCGATGACGCGGACCTCCCGCGCCGAGATCATCTCGTTGATCCGGTGGGGCTTGGCCTTGGCGACCGCAGGATAGTAACCGTGTCTCTTGAAAATGGTCGGTCCTCCTTTAGAAATTCACAGTGAGACTTTTATTTTTGACGAGTTCTTGGGCTTGCCCGAGGAACCGGGCGACGTCGACCTCGCCCTTGTCGCCCTGGCCGTGGACGCGCAGGGCGGCCGTGCCGCGCTCGATCTCCTTGTCGCCGACGACGAGGATGAGCGGGACCTTCTGGAGCTCGGCGGTGCGGATCTTCTTGCCGACCTTCTCCCGGCTGAGGTCGACCTCGGCACGGAGTCCGGCCTCGCGGAGCCGGCCTTCGAGCGACTTGGCGTAGGCCTCGTGCCGCTCGGCGATCGGCAGGACCAGGGCCTGGACCGGGGCCAGCCAGAGCGGGAAGGCCCCGTTGTAGTGCTCGATGAGGACGCCGAAGAAGCGCTCGAGCGAGCCGAGCAGGGCCCGGTGGACCATGTAGGGCCGGTGCTCCTTGCCGTCCTCGCCGACGTAGGTCATGTCGAAGCGCTCGGACAGGTTGAAATCGAACTGGATGGTCGTGCACTGCCAGAGGCGGCCGATGGCGTCCTTGATCTTGATGTCGATCTTGGGCCCGTAGAAGACGGCCTCGCCCTCCATCCGCTCGTAGGGGTAGCCGCGGGTTTCCAGGGCCTTGACGAGCGAGGCCTCGGCCTGGCACCAGCGCTCGTCCGCGCCGCAGTACTTGCCGGGGTTCTTCGGATCGCGCACCGACAGCTGGATGACGTTGTCAGTGAAGCCGAAGTCGGCCAGAATGGACACCGAGAAGTCGAGGACCCGCAGGATCTCGTCCTCGATCTGGCCGGGCGTGCAGAAGATGTGGGCGTCGTCCTGGGTGAAGCCGCGGACGCGGAGCAGGCCGTGCAGGGTGCCGCTGCGCTCGTAGCGGTAGACGGTGCCGAGCTCGGCCCAGCGCAGGGGCAGGTCCCGGTAGGAGCGCATCCGGGACTTGTAGATCTCGATGTGGAAGGGGCAGTTCATCGGCTTGATGTAGTAGGGCTGGTCGTCGATGTCCATCGGCGAGTACATGCTGTCCTTGTAGAAGCCGAGGTGCCCCGAGGTCTGCCACAGGGTCGCCCGCCCGATGTGGGGGGTATAGAGGATGTCGTAGCCGCCCGCCCAGTGCCGCTCGCGCCAGTGCTGCTCGATGACGGCCCGGACCCGGGCGCCCTTGGGGTGCCACAGGATGAGCCCGCCGCCGAGCTCCTCGTTGGAGCTGAAGAGGTCAAGGTCGGTCCCGAGGCGGCGGTGGTCGCGCTTCTTGGCCTCCTCGAGCATGCGCAGGTGGTCCTCGAGCTCCCGGGCGGTCGGGAAGACCGCGCCGTAGATCCGCTGCATCTGCGCCCCGCGCTCGTCGCCCTTCCAGTAGGCCCCGGAGACGGAGAGCAGCTTGACGTGCGCGAGGAGCCCGGTCGAGGCGACGTGCGGCCCGAGGCAGAAGTCGGCGAACGGCCCCTGCCCGTAGACGGTGACGGTCGTGTCGCCCTTCTCCCGGATGAGCTCGACCTTGAGCGGCTGGCCCTTCTCCTCGAACAGGCGCATGGCCTCGTCCTTGCCCAGGACGCGTCGTTCGATCGGGACGTCCTCCCGGGCGATCTCTTTCATCCGCTTCTCGATCGCCCCGAGGTCTTCGGGCGTGAAGGGCTCGTCCCGGAGGAAGTCGTAGTAGAAGCCGGTCTCGACGGCCGGGCCGATGCCGGTCTTGGTCCCGGGATAGAGGTCCAGGACGGCGTGGGCCAGGAGATGGGCCGCGCTGTGTCTCAGGACGTCGATCGGAAGATGTTTATCGTCGCTCATTCTCGTTTTCAGTTCCTCGGGGCGGGAGAACCGAACAGGCCGGTACGACGGACCGCTGCATTCTGACCGCTTGAGTCATCTTGGTAGGCGCGGAGGGGATTGAACCCACGGCCTCTTCCGTGTCAGGGAAGCGCTCTCCCACTGAGCTACGCGCCTATCGTTCTCTCTTAAAAGCCGTTCTATATTAAGCAAATCGGGCCAAAGTGTCAATATCGGCTATAATGGCCCCGTGATCGGCATCCTCTCCGACACCCACGACAATCTGACCCGGGTCCGCCAGGCGGTCCGCCTGTTCGACGGCGCCGGCTGCGACCTGGTCGTCCACGCCGGCGACTTCGTCGCCCCGTTCACGGTCGAGGAGCTGCGCAACCTGCGCGTCCCCGTCCGGGCGGTCTTCGGCAACTGCGACGGCGAGAGGGCCGGCTTGGCCCGGGCCTTCCAAGGGCTGGGGGAGATCGCCAAGCCTCCCCTGAGGTTCGAACATGCCGGCCTTCGCTTCCTCGTCTGCCACCTCGACGCCCCCGTCGGGAGGTACCTGGCGGAAAAGAGCTGCGACGTTCTCGTCTTCGGCCATACCCACAAGCCCCTGATCGAGCGCAGGGACGGGGTCCTGCTCGTCAATCCCGGGGAAGCCGGCGGCTGGATCCGGGGGAAAAGCACGGTCGCCCTGCTCGACCCGGCCGCCCTGACCGCCGAGATCATCACCCTCTAGGAGGTTCCCCATGCCCCACCCCATCAACCGCCGCCAACAGCCCGCCTGGAAGAAGACCAGCCGGCTCCCGACCCCTCCTCCCCGTCAGGGCGGGTTTCCGAAGCGCGCTCCCGGGCGGAAAATCTCTCCCTCTTCAAAGCCCAAATAGCGGTTGAATTAAATCCTTTATTGGGCTATACTTCCCGTTCGTTTTCTTACAATTGAAGAGTTTTGGAATTTATCGACGGAGAAGTTTTTCTATAAGGAGAAAGGAGAGTCCGCATGAAAAAGGTCCTGATCATGGGCGCCGCCGGGCGCGACTTCCACAACTTCAACACCTACTTCCGTGACAACCCCGACTACCGGGTCGTCGCCTTCACGGCGACGCAGATCCCGGACATCGAGGGCCGCAAGTATCCCGCGGTCCTGGCCGGGAAGCTCTATCCCAAGGGCATCCCGATCGAGGCCGAGTCCGAGCTCGACCGGCTCATCGCCGACTACAAGGTCGACGACGTCCACCTGGCCTACAGCGACCTGCCCTACGGCTACGTCATGAACAAGGCCGCCCAGGTCCAG
>JBGSUG010000118.1:0-2803 GCA_041736225.1 Candidatus Aminicenantales bacterium
GCGACGAGCGCGGCCAAGGCCTTCGAAGCGGGGGAGGCCGTCCAGAACGGTGCCGCGGAGATCGACATGGTCGTCGACGTCGGGGCCCTCAAGGACGGAAAGCACGGCCTCGTCCGGGACGACGTCCGGGCCGTGGTCGAGGCGGGGCGGCCGGCCCTGGTCAAGGTCATCCTGGAGACGTGTTACCTGACGGACGATGAGATCGTCGCCGGCTGCCGCCTCGCTGTCGATGCCGGGGCCGGGTTCGTCAAGACCTCGACCGGGTTCGGAACGGCCGGCGCGCTCGCGGACCATGTCCGGCTCATGCGCCGGACCGTGGGCCCGGAGATCGGGGTCAAGGCCGCGGGCGGGATCCGGACATTCGAAGACGCCTGGCGGATGATCCGGGCCGGGGCCTCGCGCCTCGGTATGAGCGCCAGCGTGGCGGTCGTCGAAGGATTGTCGCACTACAAGTTCGATCCCGACGACGAGAGATCCTGAGGGCCGGGAGGATCCGATGACGGGCGGCATGTACGAGATCATCTCCAAGAAGCGCGACGGGGGAGAGCTCACGAGGGAGGAGATCGCCTTTGTGGTCTCCGGGTGCGCCGGCGGCGGGATCCCCGACGAGCAGATCGCGGCCTGGCTGATGGCCGTCTACATCCGCGGCCTGAACGGGCGGGAAACGGCCGACCTCACGGAGACCATGCTCGCCTCCGGCGGCCGCATCGCCCTGGACGGACTGTCCGGCCCGAAGATCGACAAGCACAGTACCGGAGGCGTCGGCGACAAGATCAGCTTCGTCGTCGCTCCCCTCGTCGCCGCCTGCGGCGTCCGCGTCCCCATGCTCTCCGGCCGGGGCCTGGGCCACACCGGCGGCACCCTCGACAAGCTCGAGGCCATTCCGGGGATGAACGTCTTCCTGACGCCCGCGGAGTTCCGGCGGGTCCTGGCCGAGACCGGCATGGCCATCTGCGGCCAGACGAGCGAGATCGTGCCGGCCGACAGGAAGCTCTATGCGCTTCGCGACGCCACGGCCACGGTCGGGAGCATCCCGCTCATCGCCTCCTCGATCATGAGCAAGAAGCTGGCCCTGGCGACCGACGGCATCGTCCTCGACGTGAAGACCGGCCGCGGTGCCTTCATGACGGAGGAGGGGGACGCCCTGAGCCTGTGCCGGACCATGGTGGCCATCGGCGAGAAGACCGGGCGGCCCACGGTGGGGCTCATCTCCGGCATGGACCAACCCCTCGGCCGGGCCGTGGGCAACGGCCTGGAGATCGCCGAATCCGTCGCGGTCCTGAAGGGGCAAGGCCCCGCCGACATCCTGGAGATCTCCTTCGCCCTGGGCGAGTGCATGCTGAAAGTAGCGGGCCTGACGACGGCCGCCGCAGGAGCGAAAGGGCTGTTCCGGGAAGCCATCGCCTCGGGCCGAGCTCTCGACGTCTTCCGCCGCTTCGTCGCCGCTCAGGGTGGCGATCCCCGGGTCTGCGACGATCCGGCCCGGCTCCCGGCCGCCGCGGAGCGGACGGAACTCCCGGCTCCCTCGACTGGCTTCATCGAGTCCATCGACGCTTTCGAGGTCGGCATGGCCGCCATCGACACCGGCGCCGGCCGTAAGAAAAAGGAGGACGCCGTCGCCCCCGGAGCCGGTTTCGTCTTCCACGCCAAGATCGGCGATCCCGTCGAGAAGGGCCGTCCGCTCGTGACCGTCCACAGCGACCGTCCCGACAGGCTGCCGGCGGTCCTGGAGCGCCTGTCTGGGGCCATCCGGATCGGTCCCCGTCCTGTCGCCGTGCCGAAGCTCATCCGTCATCGGGTGGACAAGGACGGCGTCCGCCCCTGGGCCGGCTGAGACCGACGACACCCTTTTCGATTACTCCCGGGCAGAGCGGGCGGCGCTCCGGGAGCCGCCCGGACGTCTCGGTCTCTAGCCGAGAAGGACCCCGGCCAGCGTCGCCGTCATCAGCGTGGCCAGCGCACCGCCCAGGACCGCCTTCAGGCCCAGGGCCGCGATGTCCTTGCGGCGGTGAGGGGCCATGGGGGCGATCCCGCCGATCTGGATGGCGATCGAGGAGAAGTTGGCGAAGCCGCACAGGGCGTAGGTGGCCATGGTGACGCCCTTGGGGGTCAGGGCGCCCTGCTTGATCAGGCCGACGAGGTCGACGTAGGCCACGAACTCGTTCAAGGCCAGCTTGGTCCCGAAGAGACTGCCGAAATGGAACGCGTCGGCGGCCGGGACGCCGATCCCGATGGCGAGATAGCGGAGGACCACGCCGAAGACGAGCTGGAGCGAGAGGGGTTGGCCGTAGTGGGCCGTGAGGTAGGCGTTGATATGGACCAGGTCGCCCAGTCCCGTCAGCATGTAGTTGATCATTGCGATCAGGGCGATGAAGGCCAGCAGCATGGCGCCCACGTTCAGGGCCAGGTGCATGCCGTCGGAGGCGCCGCTGGCCGCCGCCTCGATGACGTTGGAGGCGTTCTTCTCCACCTCCAGCCGCACCGTGCCCTTGGTCACCGGATCGCCCGTCTCGGGGTAGAGGACCTTGGCGATGACGAGCGAGGCCGGGGCGGCCATGACGCTGGCGGAGAGCAGCTGCACGGCGAAGCGCAGCTGGGCTTCGGCGAGGGGGATCTTTTGGACGTCGGCCAGGGCCTGGCCGAGCATCTGGATATAGGCGGCCATGACGCCGCCGGCGATCGTGGCCATGCCGCCGACCATGACGGTCAGGATCTCGGAGTTGGTCATGGCGCCGATGTAGGGCTTGATGAGCAGGGGCGCCTCGGTCTGGCCGACGAAGATGTTGGCCGTGTTGGAGAGCGA
>JBGSUG010000121.1:0-1761 GCA_041736225.1 Candidatus Aminicenantales bacterium
GGCCACGGGCCTCTGCGGCGGCTGCGTCCCCGTCCGCGGCGGCATCGTCCTGTCGCTCGAACGAATGGACCGCGTCCTCGAGATCGACGCCGACAACCAGATGGCCGTGACCGAAGCCGGCGTCCGGCTGTCCGATTTTACCAAGGCGGTCGAAGAGGGCGGTCTCTATTTCCCGCCGCACCCCGGCGACGAGAGCGCCATGATGGGCGGGCTCGTCGCGACGAACGCCGGGGGCAGCCGGGCCGTCAAGTACGGGACGATCCGGAACTACGTCCGGGGCCTCGAGCTCGTCACGGCGGCGGGTGAGGTCCTTTGGCTCGGCGGCAAGCTCGAGAAATCCAGCACCGGCTACAACCTCATGCACCTCGTCGTCGGCTCCGAAGGCACGCTCGGCGTCGTCACCAAGGTGGTCCTCCACCTCAAGGCCAAGCCGGGGATCATGCGCTCGCTCGTCGTGCCGTTCGAAGAGCTGGAGCCGGCCCTCGAGACCGTCCCGCTCATCATGAAGCGGGGGATCGTGCCCCTGGCCGTCGAGTTCCTCGAGATCGAGCCCATCGTCCTGACCGAGGAGCACATCCGGAAGAAATGGCCGACCAAGCTGGGCAAAACCCACCTTCTGATCATCCTCGACGCCGCGTCCGACGAGGAGATGGACCGGCTGTCCCAGGCCGTCGCCGAGGTCTGCTGCGAAAAGGGGGCCATCGACGTCTTCATCGCCGACACGCCCGCCAAGCAGGACGAGGTCCTGGCCATTCGCTCCAAGATCTACGACGCCATAAAAGCCGGGACGGTCGAGATCCTCGACATCGCCGTGCCCCGGGCCGAGGTCGCCGGGCACGTCCGCAAGGTCCGCGAGATCGCGGCCAGGTACGGCCTGTGGCTGCCGACGTTCGGCCATGCCGCCGACGGCAACGTCCACACCCATATCATGAAGGCCCGCTACGAGAACGGGACGATGGTCCCCATCGCCGAAAGCGAGTGGCGGGACAAGGCCGACCCCGTCCGACGGGAGATCTTCGAGGACTGCCGGGCCCGCGGCGGGGTCATCTCGGGCGAGCACGGCATCGGCCTGGTCAAGAAACCCTACCTCCCGCTCGTCTTCGACAACCGGCAGATCGAGATCATGCGCGGGATCAAGCGAGTCTTCGACCCGACCGGGATCATGAACCCCGGGAAGATCTTTGACTAGGTCCCGCCTTCATGCTAGAGTGATCACAAGGGGCTAGAAAATCTTGACCTGATAGGGGGTCTGTCATGGTCGAACGCATCACCGAGATCTATGTCATCCTGGAGAACAAGCCGTCCCAGCTGGGGGACCTGTGCAGCTTCCTGGCCGAGAACGAGATCAACGTCGACGCCATCGGGGTCTTCCACGACACGGCCAAGCTCGTCGTCCAACAGCTCAACAAGGCCGTCAAGCTCCTGGCCAAGCTCAACTACACGACGGAGCTGCGCGACGTCATCAGGGTCGACCTCGAGAACCGGCCGGGCGCCCTGGCCGAGCTGACGACCAAGCTCGGCGACGAAGGCATCAACATCGAGTACTGCTACGGCACCCTGTCGCGGAAAGGCAACGGCGTCTCGGTCGTCATGGACGTCTCCAACATCGACCGGGCCTGCCAGGTCCTCGGGGCCTAGCCGCCGCCGTTCTTCCCGCGGCCCTTTACCCGGGCGCCCGCAATCGGCTACACTGGTCCCATGCGGGACAGCGTCGACCTGGCCGTCGTCGGAGCGGGGCCCGCGGGCCTCGTCGCGGCGATC
>JBGSUG010000146.1:0-13764 GCA_041736225.1 Candidatus Aminicenantales bacterium
CGTCGACCCCGACTTCGCCGTCCTCCCGGTCGACCTCGCGGCGGTCGGCCGGGCCCGCCGCAACTGGCTCTTCAAGAGGGACGAAAAGCCCGAGGTCATCTGGAGGTCGCTCGAAAGGATCGTCCGTGCCGCCGAAGATTAACCCCCGGTTCGTCGAGAAGGTCCTCGTCGCCTTCATCCGCGAAGAGCTGGGCAAGTGCGGGTGCCGCAGGGGCATCCTGGGCCTCTCGGGCGGGCTCGATTCGTCCGTGTGCGCCGCCCTGGCCGCCCGGGCGCTCGGGCCGAAGAACGTCCTCGGGCTGATCATGCCCTACGGCGCGGGCTTTCCGGAAGACGTCCGGGACGCCGCGAACCTGGCCCGCCGCCTGGGCATCCGGCAGGCCGTGATCGACATCTCTCCCCAGATCGACCTCTACTTCGCCGCCCACCCGACGGACAGCCGCGTGCAGCGCGGCAACAAGATGGCCCGCGAGAGGATGGCCATCCTCTACGACTACTCGGCCCGCGAGGGCTCGTTCATCCTCGGGACGAGCAACAAGACGGAGCTCTTGATCGGCTACGGCACGATCCACGGCGACATGGCCTGCGCCGTCAATCCCATGGGCGACCTCTACAAGACCCAGGTGCGGGAGCTCGCCGCCCACCTCCGCATCCCGGCCGCCATCCGCAAGAAGGCCCCGACGGCCGGGCTGTGGCCGGGGCAGACCGACGAGGGGGAGATCGGGCTCTCCTACGAGGAGCTCGACGAGATCCTCTTCGGCCTCGTCGAGGGCCGCCAGAGCCGGAGCGAGGCCGTCGCGGCCGGGCACGCGCCGGCCGCCGTCGACCGCGTCCTGCGGAAGATCAAGGCCTCGGAGTTCAAGCGCCGGATGCCGCCGATCGCCAAGCTCTCGCCGAGGTCCGTCGGCCACGATTTCCTCTATCCCTACGACTGGGGCAAGTAGGCCGTGGCCGGCCGTCTCTTCGTCGTCGGGACCCCGGTCGGCAACCTCGAAGACATCACGCTCCGGGCCCTGCGCGTCCTCGGCGAGGTTGCGGCCATCGCCTGCGAAGACACCCGTCAGACGCTCAAGATCCTGAACCGGTACGGGATCCGCAAGCCGCTCCTCAGCTATTTCCAGCCGCAGGAAGGGCGCCGCGTCCCCGAGATCGTCCGCCTGCTCCAGGAAGGCAAGGACGTCGCCCTCGTCTCCGACGCCGGGACGCCGGGCATTTCGGACCCCGGTTTCCCGCTCATCCGGGCAGCCCTCAAGGAGGGGATCCCGGTCGTGCCCATTCCCGGCCCCTCGGCCGTCACGACCGCCCTGTCCGCGTCGGGCCTGCCGACCCACCGTTTCCTTTTCGTCGGGTTCCCGCCGCCCAAGGCGACGGGCCTGCGTAAGCTTCTGGAGTCGCTCGCCGTCGAAAAAGCCACTTTGATCTTCTTCCTGCCCACGCGCAAGATCCCCGAATTCCTGGAGGCGGTCGCCGGGATCCTGGGAGACCGGCGGGTCGTCGTGGCCAGGGAGCTGACCAAGATCCACGAGGAATTCCTGCGGGGCACGGTGTCGGAGCTCGTCGCGGCTATCGGGCCGCGCGCCCTCAAGGGCGAAGCGACGGTCCTCATCGAAGGGGCCGGATAGGCCTAAATTCTCGATATTTACAATATTATGAATATGTTAGAATGAATAATTATTTTTATCGCAATACTTGACAAATAATCACTAAGATATTATATTGTTTACATACTAAGATTATTAAACGGAGGTTACCGATGGCAATTATCAGATGGGATCCCTACAGGGACATGGTGACCCTCAGGGACAGGATGAACCGGCTCTTCGAGGACATGGCCACCCAGAAGGGAGAGGAGAAGGACCTCATGACCCACTCCTGGGCCCCCTCGGTCGACATCTACGAGACCGAGAACGAGGTCGTGCTCAGCGCCGAGATCCCCGGCGTCGACGAGAACGACGTCGAGATCAAGGTCGAGGACAACAACCTGACCCTTCGCGGCGAGCGCAAGTTCGAAAAGGAGACCAAGGAGGAGAACTACCACCGCATCGAGCGGTCCTACGGCGCCTTCTTCCGGTCCTTCTCGCTGCCGAGCTACATCGACCAGGACATGATCGAGGCCGAGCACGAGAACGGCGTCCTCAAGATCCGGATGCCCAAGCGGGCCGAGCTGAAGCCCCGCAAGGTCAAGATCCTCAAGCCGATCGCGGTCCAGGCCGAAAAGCCCAAGAAGTAACAGGAAGGGACCAGGTCTTCACAGATCGAGGCGAACAGGCGGGTTCGTGAAGACCAGGTCCCTTCCTAGAGGGCCTGGGCGAGCGTGATCGCCCGGACTTCCTTGGCCCCCGCCGCCATGAGCACGCAGGCGCACTCGCGTAGCGTCGCTCCGGTCGTGGTGACGTCGTCGACGAGGACGAGCGTCTTCCCCCGGACCCGTCCGGGCCGCCTGACGGCATAAGCGCTCCGGACGTTCCTCTCCCGCTCGGCTGCACGCAGGCCGGCCTGGGCCGGGGCGTTCCGGGTCTTGACCAGGCAGCCGTCGAGGACCTCGACGTTCCTGAGGCGGGCCAGGTCGCGGGCGAGAAGGCGCGACTGATTGAAGCCTCTCTCGCGCCGGCGGGTTGGGTGGAGAGGGACGGGGACGAGGCCGTCGGCCCCCGGCCAGAGCCGGACGTCGGCGCCCAGGCAGGCCTCCGCGTACCGGGCCAGGGGACGGCTGAGCGGCGCGTACCGGCGGTACTTGAAGAGCAGGATGACGTCCTTCAGCGTCCCGCCGTAGGCACCGCAGGACCGGTGGACCGCGTAGGCCGGGGCCCTATCGAGGCACCGCCCGCACAGGGCGTCTTCCGCCGGCGTTTCGAGGAACCGGCCGCAGCGGGCGCAGCAGGCCCCCGCCCGCGGCGCGAGCCTGGCCAGGCATTCGCCGCAGACGACCCTCTCGCCCGATTCGTCGAGGGGTTCGCGGCAGAGGCGGCAGAAGGACGGGAAGACGAGGAGTTCGACCAGCTTGGCCAGGGACGAGGCCCCGGCCCGGACTCGCCGGATCACAGCTCTTTCTGTTCTTCCTCGGCCTTTTCCTGGCAGTCGATGCAGTAGGGCGTCCAGGGGATGGCGACGATCCTCTTCCCGCCGATCTCCTTGCCGCAGGTCTGGCAGACGCCGAACTCGGAGTGCTCGAGGCGCTTGAGGGCCTCGTCGATGAGGAGCAGGGTCTCCCGCTCGCCGTCGGTCAGGCTGAGCAGGAATTCCTTGGTGTATGAGGTTTCGGCCTTGTCGACCAGGTCCTGGGCGACGTTGGACTCCATCTCCTTGCTCTCGGTGATGGTGTCGGTGAGCTTACGGATGATGCTCTCCTTCTTGTCGGCGAGCAGCTTCCGGAATTCGTCTTTTTCCTTCTTGAACATCTTCTTCGGCATGGGACCATCCCTTCATTTGGCGTAGTGCCGGCCCCCGATGATGGTCAGGGCCCGGTAGACCTGCTCGAGCAGGAGAACGCGGGCGAGCTCGTGCGAGAACGTCATCCGCGAGAGCGAAAGTCTCATGTCCGCCCTTTCCGCGATGCGCTCCGCGAGACCGAGGAACCCGCCGACGACGAAGGCCAGCGGCTTCCCGGATCCCATCTCCCGGCCGCTGAGAAAGCGGGCGAACTCATCGGACGTCATCTCCTTCCCGCGATCGTCGAGCGAGATCACGTAAGCGCCGTCGAGATGCTTTTCGAAGCCGGCCGCTTCGATCTCCTTGATCCTGCCGGCCAGCTCTTCCCCGAGCCCGCGAGCCGCGCGGGTCTCGATGACCTCGCAGGCCGCGAAGGGCCTGATGCGGGCCTCGTAAAAGCCCAGCAACTCCCGCAACTCGGGACTCTTCGTCCGTCCGGGCCAGAGAAATTTGATCCGCATCGCCGAAAACGCCCTCAAACAATAGCGATTCACCCCCGGCTTGTCAACCCCTTCGGCCCGATATTTCGGGGGGCCGCGGCCGGGGTTGGCCGGGAGCGGGCGGCCCGCCTAGAAGTCGAGCCGGGGGGCGTCGCCCCAGAGCTTCTCGAGGGCGTAGCGCTCGCGGGCCGCCCGGGAAAAGACGTGGACGACGATCGATCCGTAGTCGAGCAGGATCCACTCGGTCGATTCGCGGCCCTCGACACCCAGGGGCCGGAGGCCGGCCGGCTTGAGCGCCGCCTCGACCGCTTCGGCCACGGCGCCGTTCTGGCGCGAGGAGTTGCCGTTCATGACCAGGAAAAAGTCGGTGAACGACGCGAGCTCCCGCAGGTCGAGGACGCAGAGGTCCTCGGCCTTCCGGGCCAGGCAGGCCTCGACGGCCAGCCGGACCGGCTCGGGCAGGCCCCTTTTGGTGAACCGTTTTTTCTTCTCTTCTGTCATGGCTCCTGTCGACCTCGGTAGAGTCTGTGTTCGCGGATGTAAGCGGCGACGGCCCGGGGCACGAGCCCCTCGACCGGTTCGCCGCGGCGGACCTTGGCCCGGATCTTCGTCGACGAGACGTCCAGGGCCCCGATGGGCAGGAGGACGACCCGCGTCGGCGGCGAGGCTGTCCCGGAGAGGCTCCCGGGGGACGCGAGCGGCCCGATGTCGTCGCGGAGGCGGCCGCCGAGGACCTCGCGGGCGCGTTCGAGGTCGAACCCCGGCCGCCCCGTCACGATGAAGTAGCACTCCCGGAGGACCTTCTCGTACTCGCGCCAGGTCCCGATGTCGAGGAAGGCGTCGACGCCCAGGATGAAGAACAGCCGGGACCGGGGGGCCAGGGCGCGGACTTTCCTGAGGGTCAGGATGGAGTAGGACTTTTCGCGGGCTTCCACCTCCAGGGGCGAGGCCTCGAATCCCACCCGCCGGCGGCAGGCCAGCTCGACCATGCGCAGCCGGTCGTCCGGCGAGGCGGCCGTACCCTTCGCCTTGTGCGGCGGGAGGTAGGAAGGGATGAAGAGGATGCGCGTGAGCCGGGTCCGGCGGCGGACCTCCGCGGCGGCCCGCAGGTGCCCGAGGTGGATGGGATCGAACGTCCCGCCGAAGAGACCGATCGTCTCCATCGGGGTCAGGTCTCCGATCCCTTCACGGGCGGCGCCGCGGCCCCGGCCTCTTCGGCCAGCCGGTCGAGCGCGGCGGCCAGGGCGCCGACGAGGGGCCTGAGCCCTTCGCTCTGGATGGCCGAAACGGCGAAGAACGGGAGCTTTTTCCGGGCGGCCATCCGCTTCAGCCGGATGAGGCGTGATCTGTCCCCAGCGAGGAGGTCGACCTTGTTCGCCACCACGACCTGGGGCCTTGCGGCCACTTCGGGAGAGAAGGCCTCGAGCTCCTTCATGACGACGCGGTAATCCTCGAGCGGGTCCCGCCCGGAATACGGCGAGATGTCGACGATGTGGACCAGGATCTTGGTCCTCTCGATGTGGCGGAGGAAGCGGATGCCCAGCCCCTGGCCGAGGTGGGCGCCCTCGATGAGGCCGGGGATGTCGGCGACGACGAAACTCCGGTATTCCCCGACGTCGACGACCCCGAGGTTGGGGGCGAGCGTCGTGAACGGGTAGTCGGCGATGACCGGCCGGGCCGCCGAAATGCGGGAGATGAGCGTGGATTTTCCGGCGTTGGGGAAACCCAGCAGGCCGACGTCGGCGATGAGCTTGAGCTCCAGGAAGAGCTCGTTCTCCTGGCCGGAGCGGCCGGGCTGCCATTCGCGCGGGGTCTGGTGGGTCGACGTGGCGTACGAGGCGTTGCCGCGTCCGCCCTTGCCGCCCCGGACCGCGATCTCGACCTGGCCGTGACGGACGAGGTCGAAGAGGACGGCCCCGCCGTCCTTTTCCCTGACCAGCGTGCCCACCGGGACGGTCAGCCGCACGTCGGGGCCGCGTTTGCCCTGGCGGTTTCCGCCCTCTCCGGGCGCGCCGTTCTTGGCTTTCTGGATGGGATAGAAGCGGTACCAGGCGAGGGAGCTGACGTTCTGGTCGGCGACGAACCAGATGGAGCCGCCGTCGCCCCCCCGGCCGCCGTCGGGACCGCCCTTCGGCACCCGGGCCTCGCGGCGGAAGCTGACGCACCCGTCACCGCCGCGGCCGGCCTTCAGCGTGACGGTGACCTGATCGACGAACAACGGAGGTCGGGCTCTTCCTCAGACGGGCAGGACGGAGACGACCTTCCCCTTCCGGCCCTTCTCGGCGAAAGCGACGGTCCCGGTGACCAGGGCGAAAAGGGTGTCATCCTTGGCCCGGCCGACGTTGAGGCCGGGCTTGATGGGCGTGCCCCTCTGACGGATGATGATGGTTCCGGCGTTGACATGCTGGCCGCCATGGCGCTTGACGCCGAGCCTCTTTCCCGCGCTGTCGCGTCCGTTCTTTCCGGCTCCGCCGGCTTTCTTATGGGCCATGGCTTACTCCTTGGTCGCTTTCTTCTTCGGGGGGGCCGGCTTCTTCACGGTCTTCGGCTTGGGCGCTTCTTTCTTGGCCGGCTTGGCCTTCGCCTTGCCCTTGGCGGGCTCCACGGCCGGGGCCGGGACGGCCGGCTTGCGCTTGGGCGCCGGGGCGGGCTTCTCGACCGGGGCCAGCTTTTCCTCGGCCAGGTCGGCGGCCGTGATCGAGGTCCGGTCCGGGGTGATCCGGGTGATGCGGACCTTGGTCAGCTGCTGTCTATGGCCGTGGGTCCGGCGGTACTGTTTCCGCCTCTTCTTCTTGAAGACGAGGACCTTCTCGTCCTTGTAGTTCTCGAGGACGAGGCCCAGGACCATGGCGTTGTCGAGGAACGGGGCCCCGACCTGGACCGTCGCGCCGTCCTCGATCAGGAGGACGCGGTCGAAATGGGCCTTCCGCCCCGGCTCGAGGTCGAGCTTCTCGATGCCAAAGACATCGCCTTCCTTGACGCGGTATTGCTTGCCGCCTGTCAGGATCACTGCGTACATTGTGGCCTACCCTTCCGTGGAGATAAAAAAGTCGGAGCATAAATTTAACATAGGGCCCGCCGGATGTCAAATGACGGGCCCAGGGAGCGCAGCGGACCGGGCCTGGGGAATTCGGGGCGGTGGGGAATTCGGGACATGACCCTTTTCTCCGGAAAAGGGATCGTGTCCCATGAATTCCCTCTGGCCCCGAATTCCAGGGGGCATGGCGGCCTTGACAGGCGGAGGCTGTTTCTCTAGGCTTAACTCTTCTCCCGGGCGGTTAGCTCAGCGGTAGAGCATCGGTTTTACAAGCCGGGGGTCGCAGGTTCGATCCCTGCACCGCCCATCCCGTAGCGAGCGTAGCGAGCGGAGGAGGCAGAAGTCCAGCGGAGCGACTCGGAGCTGGACTTCTGCTAAATATCGGAATCAAGGTATTATCTTGGATTTACGAGCGAAGCGAGCGGAGGAGGCAGAAATGGGCCGGAGCCTACACGGAGGCGCATTTCTGCGAAATATCGGTATAGATAGCTCTGCCAAAGTGTTTATTGCAGGGTTTATCGTGCGAAGCGAGCGGAGGAGGCAGAAACCTGCCGGAGCAGACACGTAGGCAGGTTTCTGCGAAATATCGGTATCAAGGTGTTCTCTTGGGTTTGAGCGTAGCGAGCGGAGGAGGCAGAAATGCGCTGGAGCGTACACGGAAGCGCATTTCTGCGAAATATCGGTAGAGATAGCTCTGCCAGAGTGTAAATTGCCTGGCTTGATCTTGCGAAGCGAGCGGAGGCATTAGGAATCCGGCGATCTGAGGAGGCTCTAACGTGATCACCCCGAAAAAGAAGGCTTTTATCCTCCTCGTCGCCTCCATCCTTCTCTCCCTGTCCGGCGTCGCAGCGTTCCTCTGGATCTTCGGCAAGGGTTTCAACATCTACTGGCTCATCCTCTCTCCCGTCATCATCGCGCTCTACCAGTTTCCGGCCGTCTACGTGTTCCGGCTCTACAGGCGAAGGCTCGCCGGGACGAAAAAGGCCGAAGACCGGCCGGCCGACGCGCGGGACGGAGACCCGGGCCGGCCTTGAAGCCGCCTCGGGAAAAGAGGAGAGGCCAAGCGCCCCCGACGGGATTCGAACCCGTGTTGCCGCCTTGAAAGGGCAGTGTCCTGGGCCTCTAGACGACAGGGGCGAAACACGTGAGCCGTGCTGGATTCGAACCAGCGACACCCGGCTTAAAAGGCCGGTGCTCTACCGCTGAGCTAACGGCCCGAAAAGAGCACTATTATAGTGAAGGCAGGCAAAGAGTCAAATACCGCCGCGCCGCCCGGGCCCCTCAGGAGAGGGGCTCGAACTTGATGATGACCCAACGGCCGCGGTGCGGGATGTTGTTGACCTCGTCCTTGAGCAGGTACTGCTTCATCTTGAGCTTGTAGTTCTTGGTCGCGCCGGCCCGGTTGGTGACGGAGATCTCGACGTCCTTGGAGTGGACGTCGCCCTTGAGCTCGCGGACGGTCGCGAGCTCGCGCGCGCCGAGCGAGAACATCGTCATTTCCTCTTCCGCGGCCGCGGCCTTCTTGGCCGCGTTGTAGACCCGCTTGAACTCCTGCATCTTGCCGTTCTCGACGTCGTACTTGGCCTGGAGCTCGTCGATCTTCCTCTGGGCGGCGGCCTTGCCGGCGGCCGAACGGGACGTGTCCTTTTCGTACTGGGCGTCCTTGAGGAGCGTGTCGGCGTCGATCGTCGGGCCGATCTGCGCGTCCTGGGCCTTCTTGGCCTCGATCTCGGCCGCGTTCAGAGCGGGGAGCGATGCGGGTTCGATCTTTTCTTCGCCGATGCTGACGACCTTCCAGGAGCCGAGCTCGGGCTGGAAGGGCTCGAGGGCGATGCTGGACAGCGTGTCGTTGTCGTTCATCGTGACGGCGTTGAAATACTTCTTCAGCAGGGTCTTTTCCGGGGCCGACGTGCAGCCCTGGATGACAAAGAACGCGACGAAAACACCGAGGACGATCAGTGTGTTTTTCCGCATGGTTCCTCCTCTCCGGTTTGTTCCGAGAACGTCTCTCGGGAGAATGATATCTTTTTTCACGGATGAAAATCAAGCCTTTTTATGCTAAACTAACCCGCTCAAAACCTGAGTACGGGGTAGGACCATGAAACACGAGAACGACGTCATCGCCCGGCATCCCAAGGACCCCGCGGCCCTGCTCGACGTCCTGCGCGACGTCCAGGCCCTCTCCGGACGCGTCCCGGACGAGGCCGTCGCCCGCATCGCCGCCCATTTGAAGCTCTCCGAAGCCGAGGTCCGCGGCGCGGCCACGTTCTACCACTTCTTCTCCCTGACGCCGCGCGGAAACTCGACCGTGTACCTGAACGACTCCGTCACCTCGCGGATGAAGGGACGGACGGCCGTGGCCCGGGCCTTCGAGGAGGCCGCCGGCTGCCGGTTCGGCGAGGTCTCGCCGGACGGCCGGATCGGGCTCTTCCCGACCTCCTGCATCGGCATGAACGACCAGGAGCCCTCGGCCATCGTCGACGGCGTCGTCTTCACGGCCCTGACCCCCGAGAAAGCCGGGGCGATCGTCCGCGGCCTCCGGGCGGGGACGCCCGCCGCGGACCTCGTCGACCGGTTCGGGGACGGGGCGAACCAGTCGGAGCTCGTCCGGGCCATGGTCGCCAACAACATCCGGAGGCGGGGCCCCGTCCTGTTCGGCGCCCACGAGTCCGGCGCGGCCGTCCGCAAGGCCGTGTCCATGGTGCCGGAACAGGTCATCGACGAGATCAAGCGATCGGGGCTTCTCGGCCGCGGCGGCGCGGGCTTCCCGACGGGTCTCAAGTGGGAATTCTGCCGGCGGGAGAAGGCCGCCGAGCATTTCGTCGTCTGCAACGCCGACGAGGGCGAGCCCGGGACGTTCAAGGACCGGGTCGTCCTGACCGAGCTCGCGCGGCTCCTCTTCGAAGGCATGGCCGTGGCGGGTTACGCCGTCGGGGCCAGGCGCGGCATCCTCTACCTCCGGGCCGAGTACGCCTACCTGAGGACCCATCTCGAGGCCGCCCTGGCCGCGCTCCGCGGGGAGGGCCTCCTCGGCAAGCGCATCGCCGGGTCGAAGGACTTCGATTTCGACATCGTCATCAAGTCGGGTGCCGGCGCCTATATCTGCGGCGAGGAATCGGCCCTCCTCGAGTCGGCCGAGGGCAAGCGCGGCGAGCCGCGCGACAGGCCGCCGTTCCCCGTCTCCTCGGGCTACCTGAACCTGCCGACGACGGTCAACAACGTCGAGACCCTGGCCGCCGCCGCCCGGATCCTGGTCCAGGGCGCGGCCTGGTTCAAGGCCATGGGCACGGTCCAATCCGCGGGCACCAAGCTCCTGAGCGTGTCCGGGGACTGCGAGCGGCCCGGCGTCTACGAGGTCGAGTACGGGCTGACGATCGCCGAGCTCCTGGACATGGCCGGAGGCGCCAACGCCAAGGCCGTCCAGGTCGGCGGGCCCTCGGGCCATTGCATCGCCCCGAACGGCTTCGGACGGAAGATCTGCTTCGGCGACCTGGCCACGGGCGGCTCGGTCATCGTCTTCGGCCCGGAGCGCGACATCTTCGAGATCGTCGGGAACTTCATGGACTTCTTCGTCGAGGAGTCCTGCGGCTGGTGCGTCCCCTGCCGGGCCGGGAACGTCCTGCTCAGGAAGAAGTTCGAGAAGGTCGCCCGCGGCCAGGGCACGGAGGGCGACCTCCGCGACCTCGAGGCCTGGGGCAAGATCGTCAAGGCCGCGAGCCGCTGCGGGCTCGGCCAGACCTCGCCCAATCCCATCCTGACGACCATGAAGAACTTCCCCGAGCTCTACGAGGCCCGGGTCCCCAAGGGCGAGGACTTCGTCCCCGAGTTCGACCTCGCCGCGGCCATCCAGGACGGCTGTACGGCCGCCAACCGCCAGCCCCTCTGCAAGGAGAATCTCCATGAGTGAGATCAAATTCACGATAGACGGCAAACCGTGCGTGGCCAAGCCGGGCCAGACCATCGTCGAAGCGGCCAACGACAACGGGGTGTGGATCCCGGTGCTCTGCCGCTATGAGGGGCTCAAGCCGGCCGGCAGCTGCCGCATCTGCACCGTCCGGGTCGCCGGCCGGTACATGGCCGCCTGCACCCAGCCGGTCCAAGAGGGCATGGCCGTCGAGAACGACGTCCCCGACCTCGAGGACATGCGCAAGGCCCTGATCGAGATGCTCTTCGTCGAGGGGAACCACTTCTGCCCCTCCTGCGAGAAGAGCGGCAACTGCGAGCTCCAGGCCCTCGGCTACCGCTACCGGCTGACCGTCCCCCGCTTCCCCTACCTCTGGCCCGGCCGCGAGCTCGACGCCGCGGCGCCCCTGATCATGGTCGAGAGTAATCGCTGCGTCCAGTGCCGGCGCTGCATCAGCGCCGTCAAGGCCAAGGACGGCCGGAAGGTTTTCGCCATGACCGGCCGGGGCCCCCGCACGACGATCGAAGCGGACCGGAAGCTGGCCGCGAAGCTCTCGGAAGAGGAGGCCCGCAAGGCCATGGACGTCTGCCCCGTCGGGGCCATCCTGAAGAAGGAGACCGGCTTCGCCGTGCCGATCGGCCGGCGGAAATACGACCACGTCCCGATCGGCGAAAACGTCGAGAAGGGCGCGGGGAGGTAGGACCGTGAGCAAGCCCGTCATCGCCACCGCGTCCCTGGCCGGATGTTTCGGCTGTCACATGTCCCTCCTCGACATCGACGAGCGCATCCTCAAGCTCATCGAGCTCGTCGAGTTCAACAAGTCGCCGATCGACGACATCAAGACCTTCACCAAGCCCGTCGACATCGGCCTCATCGAAGGCGGCTGCTGCAACAGCGAGAACGTCGAGGTCCTGCGGTCCTTCCGCAAGAACTGCAAGGTCCTCGTCTCGCTCGGCGAGTGCGCCATCATGGGCGGGCTGCCGGCCCTGCGCAACAGCATCCCCCTCAAGGAGTGCCTGGACGAGGCCTACCTCAACACGCTGACGTGCGACCCCGAGGACCGGATCATTCCCAACGACGAGGAGCTGCCGATCATCCTGGACAAGGTCTATCCCCTCCACGAGATCGTCAAGATCGACCACTTCCTGCCGGGATGCCCGCCCTCGGCCGACCTCATCTGGGAGGCCGTGACCGCCCTGGTCGAGGGCCGGCCGATCGACCTGACCTACGACCTGATCAAATTCGACTGAAGGATCGACACCCATGGGCCAAAAAATAACGATCGAGCCCGTCACCCGCGTCGAGGGCCACGGCAAGGTCACCATCCGGCTGGACGACGCCGGCAAGGTCGTCCAGTCCCGTTTCCACATCGTCGAGTTCCGCGGCTTCGAGCGCTTCGTCCAGGGCCGCCCCTACTGGGAGGCCCCCGTCCTCGTCCAGAGGCTCTGCGGCATCTGCCCGGTCAGCCACCACCTGGCCGCGGCCAAGGCCATGGACGTCGTCGTCGGCGCCGGGCCGGGCAAGCTGCCCCCGACGGCCGAGAAGATGCGCCGCCTGATGCACTACGGCCAGATGCTCCAGTCCCACGCCCTACACTTCTTCCACCTCTCCTCGCCCGACTTCCTCCTGGGCATGGACGCCGATCCTGCCGTCCGGAACATCATCGGCGTCGCCGCCCTCGACAAGGACCTGGCCGTCCAGGCCGTGCTGCTGCGCAAGTTCGGCCAGGAGATCATCGAGGTCACGGCCGGCAAGAAGATCCACGGCACGGGCGCCGTGCCCGGCGGCATCAACAAGAACCTCTCGCCCGAGGAGCGGGACCGCTTTCTCAAGGGCGCCGCGCCGCTCAACATCGACCAGATGATCGAGTGGGCCCAGGCCGCCGTCGCGCTCTTCAAGGATTACCAGAAAAAGAACAAGGACCTCGTCGACGGTTTCGCCGCGTTCCCGTCGAACCACCTCAGCCTGGTCCGCAAGGACGGCGCCCTCGACTTCTACCACGGCGTCCTCCGGGCCGTCGACGCCGAGGGCCGCAAGGTCCTCGACGACGTCGACTACCGGGACTACCTCGAGCACATCGGCGAGGAGACCCGGACCTGGAGCTACATGAAGTTCCCCTACCTCCGCTCGCTCGGCCGGGCGGACGGCTGGTACCGCGTCGGGCCGCTGGCCCGGCTCAACACCTGCGATTACATCCCGTCGCCCCTGGCCCAGAAGGAGTTCGAGATCTACAAGGCCTACACCGACGGCAAGCCCAACAACATGTCCCTCCACTCTCACTGGGCCCGGCTGATCGAGCTCCTCCACTCGGCCGAGGTCATCAAGGAGCTGCTGCTCGACAAGGACCTGCAGGGCACGAAGCTCGTCAAGAAGGGGAAGAGGGCCCCGGAGGGGGTCGGTCTGATCGAGGCGCCGCGCGGCACCCTCTTCCACCACTACCGCGTCAGCGCCGACGACCAGATCACCATGGCCAACCTCATCGTGTCGACGACCAACAACAACGAGCCGATGAACCGGGCCGTCCACTGGGTCGCCATGAACGTCCTGTCGGAGAAGCCCGAGATCACGGAGGGCATGCTCAACCGCGTCGAGGTGGCCATCCGGGCCTACGACCCCTGCCTGAGCTGCGCCACCCACGCCGTCGGCCGGATGCCGCTCGAAGTCAGTCTCGTCGACGCGAGCGGCAACGTCCTCCAAAGGAAGGTCCGCTGATCGCCCGCCGGGCAACCAGACCGCGGACACTCGTCCTGGGGATCGGCAATCCCGGCCGCCGCGACGACGGCCTGGGCGCCGCCCTCGTCGAGCGCCTGAAAAGGCGCCGCCTGGCGAACGTCTTCTGCGACGCCAACTATCAGCTCAACGTCGAGGACGCCCTGACCTGCGCCGAACACGACGCCGTCGTCTTCGTCGACGCCGCCCGCGGCCTGAGGAAGCCGTTCACGTTCGAGAGGATC
>JBGSUG010000173.1:0-4603 GCA_041736225.1 Candidatus Aminicenantales bacterium
GCCGCCACGGCCGCGCCGCGGAACAGCGGGCCATCGCAGGTCGCGCAGTAGCTGACGCCCTGCCCGACGAGCCTGTCCTCGCCGGGGATCATCCGCTCCTTGGGGACCGGTTTGCCCGTGGCCAGGACGACCGCCCCGGCCTCGACGAGCGATTCTTTCGTCGTGACGTATTTGGGGTTGCCGTCGAGGGCGTAGGCGATGGCGTCCCCCGCGACCACCTCGGCCCCGAAGGAGACCGCCTGGCCGCGGATGATGGACAGAAGCTCGGCGCTCCCGATCGACGGGAAGCCGGGGTAGTTCTCCAGCGTGTAGGGAATGGCCAGGCGCGACGGGCCCCGGCCTTCGAGGATGAGGGCCTTCTTGCCCGCCCGGGCCACGTACAGGCCGGCGGTCAGCCCGGCCGGCCCCGCCCCGATGATGAGGACGTCTGTCTTGAGCGATTGGATGTCCATGTCCGTTCCGCCTCGCGCCGCACCGTCAGTCGGCCAGCCGGCCGCTGTCGCCGGTCTTCCACTCGTTGCCCGAGAGGATGTAGAGGATGGTCCGGCGGATCTCCCGGCCCTCCTCGCCCTTGAACCAGATCTCGACGATGGCCCAGTCTTCGACGCCCTGGAACGTCATCTCCAGGACGGACCGGCTCGCCCCGGCGAGCTTGGCGCCGCGGAACTTCTTGAGGACAGCGGTGTCGCTGCCGAAGTTGCGGACCTGGAGGGGCAGGAGATCCATTTCCTCGTAGCTCTTCTTGACGATCTCCTCGATCTCCGAAGCCGGCTGGTAATAGGCGTCCATGGTGAACCAGTCGGTGCCCTTCGTCGGGTCGCCTCCCCCGCCGGAGCCCGTCGCCTTGATCAGGAAATAAACGCCGATCGCGGCGGCATCGACGAGGAGGAAGATGACGAGGATGCGGAGCGCTTTACTCATCGGTGTCTCCTGTCTTCGGCGGCGCGGGGGGATGTTCGGCCCGCGCCTTGTCCATCGCCGCGGCTTCGGCGGCGATCAGGCGGTAGCGGTCGGACGGGATGGTCCGCGATTTGCGGAAGAGCGTCCGCGTGCGCCGCTCCTCCTGCCCGGCCAGGCTGCCGAAGACCTCCTGCTCCCGGTCCTCGGGATTGCGCTTGAAGTAGTCCTCGAACTTGGCTTCCGGCAGGATGCCCCGGCCGCGGAGGGTCCGCAGCATGGCCCGCGTACTGACGCCGAAATAGCGCTTGAGGAAGAGGACATCGTCGAACGAGAGGCTCTTCGACCGGAAATCCTTTTCGACGAGCTCCCGGAGCTTGTCCGGGGGGACCAGGAACCGCGCGGCGAAGGTCTGGGCGAACTGTTCCCGCGGCGGGTAGAGCGAGACGTACTCCTCGACGACCACGTCGGGGTCGTCGACGATCGGGCTTTCGTCCCGATCCATGAGGTAGTGGCCGTAGAGATGGGCGGCGACGAGCGTCTGGAACCCAGACGGCTCGTTGGCGTCGATCAGGGCGAAAGCGGCCTTCCGTTCCTCGTCGAAGACGAAGATGCCGGCGATGCGGGACTCCTCCGGGAGCGTCTGGCGGACGATCCGCAGGCCGTTGGCCTCGCACAGGTTCATGACGTCGCGGATGGGCTCGTTGCCGAGGCCCAGGCGGCGGCGCTCCTCATCGGCCAGTCTCTCCGCGGAGATGCGGGGGTACTGGGGAGCCAGGTCGAGCCGGCGGCCCGTCTGTTCCTCGAGCTCGAGATACCTCCCGCAGGAGGCCTTGAACTTGAGCAGGTCCTTGCGGATCCTCTCGTCCGCCTCCGCCCGGTCGAACAGGACCTCGAAGGCCGGCCGCCTGTCCTCGAAAAAGTAGGAGACGTTCCTGTTCAGGAATCCGGCGATCTTGACCAGGGTCTCGAAGCTCGGCGTCCGCTTGCCGGACTCGAGGAGGGAGATGTACTCCGACGAGAGCCCGAGGGATTTGGCGAAGGCGCCCTGGCTGAGGTTGATCTCCTCGCGGGCCCTTTTGAGTCGTGTCCCGAGAAGCATGTCCATGGCGGCGCACCCATGAGCGGCAGCGGAAGAATAACACGGGGTTAGAGGTGTGTCAACCGCCGTTCCCCATAAAATAACGATTGACAAATCCCGGAGTGCCCTTAGAATGAAATAAAAACGAGGGAAAAAACCATGGCCGCAGAGAACATTCTCGATGTCTTCAAGGACGCCTCGAAGAGCGTCTGCAACAGCGTCCTCGACCAGGTCCAGGACGCCGTCATCTGGGTGGACGCGGACCGAAAGGTCGTCTACTGGAACAAGGGCGCCGAGCGGATCTCCGGCCGGGAGGCCGCCTCGGTCGTCGGCAAGGCCTGTTTCGAGGAGCCGTCCCTGTTCGTGGACTTCGGAGGGGTCAACATCTGCCGGGACAAGTGCCCCGTGGCCATGACCCTCAAGGACGGGGCCCCGCGAGCTCTCGACGTCTATCTCGAGCACAAGGAAGGGTTCCACACGCCCGCCTCCCTGCGGATTATCCCCGTGTTCAAGGACGACGGGACGGTCATCGGGGCGGTCGAGACGTTCACGGGCACCGCGCCCAAGGTGACCATTCCCCTGGGCCTGACCGAGCTCGAGAAGATGGGCCTGGTCGAGCCCGAAACGGGCATCCCCTCCAAGTCGTACCTGGACATGGCCCTCGCCACCCGGCTCGAGGAATTCCAGAAGTACAACCTGCCGTTCGGCCTGATCTACGTCGACCTCGACAACTACGGCAAGATCCTCGAGAAGCACGGCCGGTTCAACGCCGGCAAGATCGTCCGGACCGTCGCCCGGACCCTCCACAAGAACATCCGCTTCTTCGACATCGTCGGCCGCTGGGGCGCCGAGGAGTTCCTCATCGTCCTCCTCAACATCGACGAGGGCCGCCTGGACATCGTCGCCAACAAGCTCCGCCTCCTCGTGGCCGAGTCCTACATCACCACCGAGACCGGCATGCTAAACGCCACGGTGTCCATGGGCGCGACGCTCGTTCTGCGCTACGACACGGTCGAGTCCCTGGTCAAGCGCGGCGAGCAGCTCATGATGCACAGCAAGTGGCTGGGCAAGAACCGCGTCAGCATGAGCTTCGTCCAGAAAGAAATGGCCTGAGTCCGGAAACGGGAGCTGCATTAAAAAAGCCCCCTTCCCCGGGGGGTCGGAGAAGGGGGCGAAGACAGAAAGGAGGGTTAGAAAGAGGCCGGATTCTTGGCCTTTAGATCGCTGATCTCGGCGGCGAAGAGGACTTCGCTGTTCTCGCCCGACAGGCTCAGTCTGACGCCGGTCGTCTGGTAGACCCACTCGGAAGACAGGCTCAGGCTTCCGGATGTGACGGCCGTCCCCAGCTTCTCTCCCCGCTCGGCGTAGGCGCGGTCCTTCCAGACCACGTTGTTGAAGCGGGGCTCCCCGACTTTGGCGTTCAGGAATTCCCGGACCCTGTTGTAATCGACGATGTAACGGTCCTTGTCCGCATACCGTTCGAGGAGGTGGACCCGGAGGGAGGTGAGCCGGCGGTCGACCAGGACGTAGGTGACCAGGCAGCGCTTGCCGAAGACGTCGCGGTGATAACGCAGGAACTCCATGTCCCCGGAATACTCGCGGCTGAGGGGCCGGCCCTCGGCCCGCAGGATGCCGTCCCCGGACCTGCCCCAGGCCACGTCGGGCAGGCTGCCTTCGGGCAGGTCGAACTCCCTCGGATCGGAGATCTCGGGCTCGGCCGGGGTCAGGTCGATGATCTTGAGGGTGGAGTTGAGCTTGCGCACGACCCCGTCGTCGACGTAGCCGGCCAGGGTCCGGCCGGTGCGCGAGGACGAGAAGAGGACGTAGAACCAGCTCGTCCGGAACTTGGTCGCGCTCGACAGCTTGACGACGGCGCCGCGGCTCAGGGTTTCGACGACGGGACTGCGGAAATCGGGCTCGAGATGGATGGACGCCCTGTCGGCGGTGACCTCGAGACGGACGACGATCTCGGCCCGGGCGGGCGCCGGCAGGAAGAGGCCGACGACGACGAGGGACAGAACGAGTCCCACGGCTGTCATGGTTCGATGTTCCCGTTTCATGCTTTTGGTCCTTCCCAATTTTGCCTGTGACCAGTATCGGACAGGCAGCCGGGAGGGGCAATCGCCGCCGGTGATGATTTCGGGGGGGGTATCCCCCTCACCCCGAGGGGGGGACCCCATGAAAGGCCCGCTCCGGAGGGCAGGCTTCCCGGGGGGCTATTTCAGCTGGAATCTGACGGTCACCGTGAAGACGACGGGCCTGGGGCGGCCGTTGAGTATCATGGGCTCGTAGACCCACTGGCGGACGGCGTCAATAGCCGCCTGGTCGAGGAGCGGGATGGACCGCAGGACCTTGACCCCCGTCACCCGTCCGTAGACATCGGTCGTCGCCTCGACGATGACGATGCCCTCGACGCGGGCCTGCCGGGCGATCTCGGGGTAGACGGGGGCCACCTCCCGGACGAGCTTGGGCGGCTTGACGTCGCCGATGGCCCGGACCGGGGCTTCGACCTCGCCGACCACTCCGCCGAGGACGCCGCCCACTACGCCCCCGAGGACACCGCCGACGACGCCGCCTTCGACGCCGCCCTCGACGCCGATGTCAGAGAGCGTCTCTTCGGCGATC
>JBGSUG010000202.1:0-2920 GCA_041736225.1 Candidatus Aminicenantales bacterium
ACCGCGGCCAAGATCTTCGCCGACGGCGTCATGGAACCCCGCACGGCCGCGCTCCTCGAACCCTACATCGACCGCCCGGGCGACCGGGGTACGCCGCTTCTCTAACCCGAGGCCTTCGACGCCCTGGCCGTGGCGCTCGACCGGGCCGGCTTCCAGATCCACGTCCACGCCATCGGCGACCGGGCCATCCGCATGTCGCTCGACGCCATCGCGGCCGCCGGACGGGCCAACGGCTTCCGGGACATGCGCCACCACATCGCCCATCTCGAGCTCGTCGACCCCGCCGACATCCCCCGCTTCAAGCGGCTGGGGGTCGCGGCCAACTTCCAGGCGCTCTGGGCCTACGCCGACACCTACATCACCGATCTGACCCTGCCGCTTCTCGGGCCGGCCCGCTCGCGCTGGCTCTACCCGATCGGCAGCGTCGCCGCGACCGGGGCCGTGATCGCCGGCGGGAGCGACTGGTCCGTCTCCTCCATGAACCCTCTCGAGGCCATCCAGGTCGCGCTGACCCGGAGGGGCCCCGACGCCCCTCCCGGCGAGCCCTGGATCCCCGATGAAACAGTGGGCCTCGAGACCATGCTCCGGGCCTACACCGTGAACGGGGCCTGGCTCGGTCACGACGAGAAGACCCGCGGCTCCCTCGAGCCCGGCAAGGCGGCCGACCTCGTCGTCCTCGACCGGGACCTTTTCGCCATCCCGCCCTCCCAGATCGCCCGGGCCCGGGTCCTGTTGACCCTCCTCGACGGCCGGGAGGTCTTCCGCGATCCTTCCCTCGGGAACTGAGGGAGGTTGACTCGCGGGGCCGGCGGGCTTAAAGTATCCCCAGGGTCGGAAAGAGGTCGGCTTCGATGAAGATCGGGGTGGGACGCCGGACGGGATTCATCATCCCCCGCCCGGCGGCGGGCAAAAAACAACGTTCCGAAGAGGGGGGAGCCATGTACGCTCGCATGACAACGCTGTCGTTCAAGATCGAAAAGGCCGAGGAGGGCATCCGGCTCTTCGAAGAGAGCGTCGTGCCCGCCGCCCGGGCCCAGAAGGGCTTCCGGGGCATCACCCTGCTCGCCGACCGCGAGGCCGGCCGCTGCGTCGCCCTGACCTACTGGGACGACGAGGCCGCGGCCGCGGCCAACGAGGTCAATCTCTACTACCAGGAACAGCTGGTCAAGTTCCTGCCCCTCTACACGACGCCGCCCGTCCGCGAGGGCTTCCGGGTCGAGCTCGAATTCCGCTGAGACCGGGACCGCGGGGAACCGTCCCGGTCGCCCGGGTCTGTTTACGTCGGCCCCGTTCTGTGCTATAAAAGATGTTCTTTTAAACCATGGATATACGTCTGATACTCGTCCAAGCGTTCGCCATCTTCTTTGCCATCACCGTCCACGAGGCGGCCCACGCCTGGACGGCCAACCGTCTCGGCGATCCGACGGCGGCCGCCCTGGGCCGGGCATCCCTCAATCCTCTCGTCCACATCGACCTGTTCGGCACGATCATCTTCCCTCTCCTCCTCATCATCTTCAGGCAGCCCGTGTTCGGGTGGGCCAAGCCCGTCCCGTACAACCCTCGCAACCTCCGGAATCCGCGGAAAGGCGGCCTCTGGATCTCATTCGCCGGCCCGATCGCCAATATCGCGACCGCGGCGGCCTCCGTTCTGATCTTCAGGGTCCTCAAGCTCTTCGGAGCCCGCATCACCGACATGTCCGCGCTCTCCCGGCCGCTCGAAGGGCTCGGGATCATCCTGCTCTTCACGGCCCTGATCAATATCTCGCTCGCCGTCTTCAACCTCATCCCCATCCCGCCTCTCGACGGCAGCGGGATCCTCGCCGGGCTCCTGTCGGAGAGGGGTGCCGCGCAGTACGAGCGGCTCAGGCCGTACGGATTCCTCATCCTCATCGCCCTGATGTACACCCGTGCCCTGACGCTCGTCTTCGCACCCGTCCAGAATCTCGTCTTCAGGCTCTTTTCCTAGCATGCCCGAGACCGCCGCCGAAGCCCTGACCCTCGAGGACGCCTCCGTCCCGGCCCCGGCCGCCGAGGCCCTCCCCGACGGCTACCAGGTCCGCCTGGACGTCTTCGAAGGCCCGCTCGACCTCCTCCTCTTCCTCATCCGCAAGAAGAAGATCGACATCCACGACATCCCCATCGCCGCCATCACCCGCGACTACCTCGAATACCTCGAGCGCAAGACCGAGATCAACCTCGACCGCGAGGCCGAGTTCCTGTTCATCGCCGCCCTCCTGATCTACATCAAGTCGCAGATGCTCTTGCCGCGCGAGACCGACCTGGCCGAGCACGAGGACCCGCGCCGGGTCCTGATCGACCGCCTCGTCGAGTACGGGAAGGTCAAGGCCGCCTGCTCCCTGCTCCGGGAGCGGGAGGACGTCCAGATCCTCCAGTGGAAGCGCGACTTCATCCCGCCTCTCCAGGGCGAGAGCGAGCTCGAGCCGGTGGAGCTCGCGCTCTTCGACCTGGCCGAGTCCTTCTTCCTGATGATGAAGCGCCGGGCGGCCGACGACACCCGCGTCATCCGCGGCCGGGACGTCTCGATCGAGGTCAAGATGAAGGAGCTCGTGGCGCTCCTCCACGACCGGCAGATGTTCGACTTCCTCGAATACTTCGAGGCCCACGAGACGCTCGAGGAGGCCCTGGTCTCATTCTTCTGCATCCTCGAGCTGGTCAAGTCCCGGGTGGCCGTGGCCGTCCAGGACGAGCTCTTCCAGACGATCCGGGTCTGGCTCCGCAAGGACGCGCGCAGGACGGGTACCCATGAATGATCTCAAGAACCTCGTCGAAGCCCTCATCTTCGTCTCCCAGGAGCCGGTGACCCCGGAGCGGCTGGAGTCCGTGCTCGAGGGCGTCCCCGCGGCCGACATCCGGGCCACCGTCGACGCGCTCGCCGCGGACTACGCCGCGGACGGGCGGG
>JBGSUG010000209.1:0-4347 GCA_041736225.1 Candidatus Aminicenantales bacterium
TGCTGATGGCCGCGGCCGACGCCATCGCCGCCGCCGCCCCGCCGGGCGAGATGGTGCCCAACCCCCTCGACAAGGCCCTCCACAAGTCGGTCGCCCGGGCGGTGGCCCGGGTCGCTCTCGAGCAGGGGCTCAACCGGGACGACCTGACCGGGTATTTCGATTGACAACGGGCCGCGGCTCGGCTATATAGGGACCACGCCGGAAGGGGAAACCGGCAACAGCCAATCCGAAGGAGGGACGTCCATGATCACCGTTAAGGATATCCTCGACGAGAAGGGCCACACGGCCTGGACGATCGGTCCGGACGCCAAGGTGTTGGAGGCCCTCGAGCTCATGGCCAAGAAGGGGCTCGGGGCCCTGGTCGTCCTCGAGAACGACGAGGTCGTCGGCATCATGTCCGAGCGCGATTACGCCCGGAAGATCATCCTCATGGGCCGCCAATCCCAGGACACCCCGGTCAGGGACATCATGACTCGCGAGGTCTACGGGGTCCACGACGACACGACGGCCGATGAGTGCATGGCCCTGATGACGGACAAGCACATCCGCCACCTGCCCGTGTGCAAGGAGGGCAAGCTCGCGGGGATCATTTCCATCGGAGACGTCGTCAAGGCCGTCATCACCGATCAGAAGGTCAAGATCGAGAACCTCGAGAACTACATCATGGGGAAGTATCAATAGGGCCCTCGCGAGGGCGCCTCGGAGAAGGGGGACATGTACCGGAGGTACGTGTCCCCGATTTCAGAATTCCATTAATCCCATGGCGCGGAGGGCGAGATAGGCCGCGCCGAGGACTCCGGCCGAATCCCCCAGGACGGCTTTCAGGACGGGGATCTTACGGCCGGGGACACCGAAGAGCGCCCTGTTCATGACCGGCGGGACCTCGCCGTACCACAGCGGGATGTTCGAGACGCCGCCGCCGAGGACGATGGCCTCGAGGTCGAGGGCGTTGACGCAGTTGGCGAAGAGCTCGCCCATGATCCGGACAGACTCCTCGAAGACACACCGGGCGTGAGGTTCGCCCGCTTCGAAGCGCTCGAAGATCTTTTCGGGAGGAAGAGGGGCGCCGGCCAGCTCGGCGTATCGGCGGCCGAGGCTCGGCCCGGAGAGGTAGGCCTCCCCGCAGCCCTTGCGGCCGCATTCGCAAAGACGCCCGTCGATGGCGATCGAGGTGTGCCCGATCTCGCCGGCGTTCCCGTGGGGACCGCGGTGGAGCCGGTTCCCGAGAATGAGCCCCGCGCCCATGCCCGTGCCCAGGATGACGGCCATGACCGTCGTGTAGCGCCCGTGGCACTGGGCGAAGAACTCCGCGAGCGCGAGGCAGTTGGCGTCGTTCTCGACGACGAGCGGAACGGCGAGCCGGGACCGGAGCAGGCTGACGAGTCCCGGCTTCTCGTAAAGCGGCGTGTGGGGGGCGCCGTACATGATGTCCGCCGCGGCGCTGTAGGTGCCGGGCGTGCCCAATCCGACGGCCTCGTACGGGGAACCTCCGGCCGTCTCCGCGACGAGCTCCAGGATGTTGGAGACGACGCGCTCCCGTCCTAGGCCGGGCTCGGAAGGCCGGCGTTTGCGGACCAGAATCTCGCGTGTCCCGTCGACGAGGCAGGCTTCGACCTTCGTCCCGCCCAGGTCGATCCCCACGGCATAACGGCTCATGTCGGTGGCTCCGCGGCTATTTTATGCCCATCGGCCGGAGAGAGCAACGGGGATTGGAGTTCCCCGGACCATCTGCTATTATGGGGACCTCCGGGCCGCGCCCGGCGCACCAAGATGCCTGAGAACAAGGTTTCCTTCGGATACAAGACGGTCGGCGCGGCCGAGAAGAAGCGGCTCGTCCACGACCAATTCACGCCGATCGCCGGGACCTACGACCGGGCTGACGCCGTGCTCAGCCTCGGTCTGCACTTCCTCTGGAAGCGGGCGACCGTCCGGCGGCTGGGGCTCGGACCCGGCGACAGGCTGCTCGACGTCTGCGGCGGGACGGCCGACCTGGCCCTCCTGGCCGGGAAGCGCATCGGGCCGTCCGGGCTGGCAGCCGTCTGCGATTTCAACCAGCCCATGATGGAAGCCGGACGGTCCAAGGCCGTCCGGGCCCGCCGGGGCGGTCCCGTCGGATTCGTCCGGGGGGACGCCGAGCTCCTGCCGTTCTCCGGATCCTCGTTCGACGCGGCGACGGTCGGATTCGGCCTGCGCAACCTCGTCGATCCCGACCGCGGGCTCGGCGAGATCCGCCGCGTTCTCAAGCCCGGAGGACGGCTGTCCATACTCGAGTTCTCCCTGCCGCGGCGCCGCTGGCTGCGGTCCCTCTACGCGTTCTATTCCGACCGCATCATGGTCCCGGGCGCGCGGCTCATCACCGGCACGGACGGACCGTTCCGCTATCTCGCCGAATCCATCCGGGTCTTCGAAACGCCCGAGGACGTCGCCCGTCGTCTCGGCCGGGCCGGATTCGTCGACGTCGCCTTCCGGCGCCTCTCCCTCGGTATCGCCGTCGTCTATTCCGGGCGCAAGCCCCAGGAGGTCGTCCATGCCGCAGATCGACGCTGACATCCTGGCCACGGCGGCCCAATGCCGGCATTACGCCATGTGCAAGATCGACTATCTCGGGAACGGGCTCTGCGCGTCGGGCCCCGAGCGCGGTTTCGTCACTTTTTACCCCCAGGGACGCATGGACCTCTATCGGGGCCTCGCCGAAGGACGGATCCCGGTCACGGAAGCGCTTCTGGAGAGCGCCGACACGTGCACGCTCTGCGGCATCTGCGATCCCCAGTGCCATTTCGTCACGGGGATGAGGCCGACGGCCGTCATGCGGGCGCTCAAGGACTACGTCGCGGAATACCGGCGCGAAGGCGGCGAGGCGCTCCGCCCCGTCGCGGACGAGGCCCTGCGGAAGCTCCGGGAGATCGTCGGTCCGGAATGGGCGTCGAACGACCCAGCCGTCCTCTGGACCTATGCCGACGACCCCTTCCCGCTGGCCGGTCCGCAGATGCCGTGCTACGTCGTCCTCCCGGGATCGCGTGACGAGGTCGCGGCGGTCGTCCGCCTGGCCAACGCTCTCGGCCTGACCTTCTCGATCCGGGGCAACGGCGGCAGCGTCTTCGGCTTCGTCTTCACGGACGGCATCGTCCTCGACATGAACCGGATGCGGAAGATCGATTTCGACACCGACAACTGGACGGCCGCCGTCGAAGCGGGCGTGACGTCGTTCGAGCTTCAGCGGGAAGCCCGCCGGCGCGGCCTTCGCGTCAACGCCGCCGAACCGGCGGCCACGGTCTGCGGCAACATCGTCTGCACGGGCACGTTCTCGACCTGGTCCAACGTCTACGGCACGGCCGCGGACAACTTCGTCGACATGGAGTTCGTCGGCCGCGACGGCGGCGTCTTCCGGCTCAACGACAAGCGGGGCCCGAACCATTTCGCGTTCGAACACGAAGTCGTCTTCTCGCCCGGCATCTGCACGCGGGCCTTCGTCAAGCTCCACCCCGCGACGGACGACGAGGAGGGGCTTCTCGTGCCGTTCGAAGGCCTCGACGAGGCCGTCCGCTTCGCCCGCGAGCTGGGACAGAGAAGGATCGGCCTGGCCGTGGCCGTCCTCGGCGCCCATTACGTCGCCGGGTTCCTGTCGCCGGACGAGGACCTGGCCGGCCAGCTCAAGACGGCCCTCCCGGAGGCGCTCGGCGTGAACTACATGGTCTTCGCGGTCGCCGACCGGTACGCCCGGGACGCCATCCGGAGCATGGTCCCGGCCGTCATCGATTCTTCGCTGCTGCGGCTCCTGATGCTCGGCCTGCCGCGGCTTCTCGAGCCGCGCTGGCTCGACCTCGTCCGGGAATACGCGGGGAGCGAGCGGCCGTACGAGATGCTCTGCCGGCCGGAAATGCGCCCTCTCGTCGAAGCCGTCCTCCAGCCCTCGCCCGAGACGATCGCCGGGGCCGTTCCCGAGGCCCTCCGCCCCTTCTACCGGGAGCTCTACGCCCGCCCGGAGATGACGGACATGGTCTGGCTCAACATGCATCGGATCGTCAGCGCGCGCATGTCGCGGCGCAAGCACATGTTCGCGTTCCTGGTCTACGTCCCGCCGGACCGGCTCGACATCCTCCACGAGATCCTGGACGGCTTCGCCCGCGTCGCCGGCGCCCACGGCATCGACCACGACTTCGGCTTCCTGACGCCCATGGACCTCGGGAAGCGGGCCATCCTCGAGTACGATTACTACATCGACCATACGGATCCGGCCGAGCGGGCGAAGATCGGCGCGGCCATGCCCGAGCTCGATCCCTGGCTGGACGCCCTCGCCGCCCGTGTCCCGGGCGTCCTGTCCCTGAAATACGTCTTTTCCCAGGGATG
>JBGSUG010000335.1:0-4551 GCA_041736225.1 Candidatus Aminicenantales bacterium
CTCCGCCTCGTAGACGTAATCGAGCTTGAGGTTGGATTCGCCGATCAGGCCGAGGACGCGGGCGTAATCCGCCCGTCCCGCCGGGGCGATGACGAGGGAGCTCGACTCCAGGAGATCGCCGGTCTTGACGATGTCCCGGTAGCGGTTCAGATGGAAATCGAGGACCGTCCGGAAGGCCAGGGTGCGGAGGTCCTTGACCGGCGCTCCCGCCGGCGTCGCCTCCCCGAGGAGTCCGCGTTCCCTGAGGAAGGCTTCGAATTCGCCCAGAGCCGTGAACTCGTCCTCGAGGGCGAAGTACGCGGCGACGGAGCCGTCCTCGTCGGCCAGCGACCGCGTCTCCTCGATCCGGTTCATCGCCAGAAGGCGTCGGGCGGTCTTGAGGAGCCCGGCGTAGTCCTTGGGAGCGAAGAGCTCAGACCCGGTGAGGGCCTGGTAGAAGCGGATCCTGCCGAGCGCGTCGAGCGCCTCGGCGTAGCGGGCCGAAGCTTCGGCCGTGCGGAGCGCCTCGGCTTCGCGGCGGCCCCTGTCGAGCTCGGTCGAGGCCCGGTCGAGGTCCAGTCGCTCGGCCTTGGCCAGGGCGGATCGGCGGACGTCCAGGGAGAGGGCCCGTTCGCCGAGGAAGCGCGCATAAATCCTGAGCGAGGCGGCGTCATCCGGCAGGATCCTGTCGATGAGGGCCGGGTCGCGGGACTGGAGGTGCCAGGCCTCGAGGATGCCGAGCAGGCGCTCCTCGTTCCCGCCGGCCAGCGTCTTCCCGAGAAGGGCGACCGCGAAGTCCTTCTGTTTCGGTTCGAGGTTCGGCCAGAGTCCGACCATCATCCGGCCCACCTCGTACCGGATCTGGCTGTTGTGGCCGGCGAGGCGGGCCGCCCGCTCGTACTCCTCGAACGGACCGAACGGCGTCGGCAGGGAGAGGTAGCCCATGTAGAGGAGCGTCTGGGCGAAGTGGAAGTGGACCGCGGGCGCGCCGGGATCGAGCCGGATCGACCGGAGAAAGGCGTCCGCCGAAAGACGGAACAGCGCGTCGCGCGACGCCGGCTCGGCCAGGGCTTCGGCTCCGCGCTCGAAGTAGGCCTTGCCGAGCTCGAAATGGACGGCCGCGTTCCAGGGGTAGACGGCGTTGGCACGGAGGAGGACTCGGACCTTTTCGTCCGGGCCGATGACGATCGCCTTCCCTCTCCAGCCGAGCCGGGCGTTGACGGCCACGGCGGCCTGGAGGACGACGAGGACCGCGAGTCCGGCGAGCAAGATCGGCTTTTTCATCGGGGCGACCTCAGACTTTGCGGTAGTAGGCCATGACCACGGTCAGGCCCAAGACGACGGTGAAGAGGACCATGTTCGCGGGGATGTGCAGGTTGAAATCGGTGAAGGCGTGGACCCCGGCCCCGGCCAGGGACACGATCCCGCCCAGGGCCAGGGCCCGGGCCTGGGGGTTCCTCCGCCTGCGCCAGGCGCGGTAGGCCTGGACCGCGAGCGTGAGGATACCGCCAAAGAGGACGACGGCGCCGGCCACCCCGAGCTCGGCGACGTATTCCAGGTACTCGTTGTGGGCGTGGACGAGGGCGAGTTCGTCGCCGGTCCGGATCTCGTAGGCGTTGTAGGCCGACGCGAATGTGCCCAGCCCCGTGCCGAAGACCGGAAAATCCCCGACGATGTCGGCGGTGTTGGCCCAGTAGAGAGGTCTGTCCTCGTGGAGGAGATCGTCGAGGGCGAAGCGGCGGACGGTCGAGCCGACGCCGGCGGCGACGGCCAGGGCCGTGACGACGAGGAAGGTCGCCCGGATGGACTTCCCGATCCAGGGCTGGCGATACCCCATCCGGCTGTAGGAGACGACGGTCAGACCGAGGAAGAGGAAGACCGAGAAGCCGAGGACGACCAGGCCGGACCTCGAGTGCGACAGGACGACGGCCAGGGACATGACCGCGACGGCCGCCAGGATGAGGACGTTCCCCAGGACGCCCTTGGAGGTCCAAAGCAGGAGCTTCTCCCGGAAGCCCTTGACCCCGAAGGTCATCATGTTCATCCGGGCCGCAACCAGCCCGAGGGCCAGCGGGATGATCATCTCGAGGTAGCCGGAGAAGTGGTTGCGGTTGACGAAGGTGCCTGTGACGGACTCGAGGCTGAAGACCTTCTTATAGAAGAGGAGGCGGGGCTCGTCGCGGGTCAGCTCGAAGAGCCCGTAGAGGGCCTGGAACACCCCCGAACAGACGAGCACGGTGATGATCGTCCGGATCCGGCGGCCGCGGACGACGGTCCTCAGGACCAGGAAACCCAGGATGAAGAGCGCGGCGAGGAAAAGGGCCTCGCGGAGCGTCGCCGACGGGGCGATCGACAGGGTCATGAACTTCGTCCCGGCGAATCCCGGGTCGTAGAGCCGGCGGAACCCGTAGCTCCCGGGCGAGAGGAACCGGACGAGCGCGGCCGGGAGCGGCAGGACCTGAAAGGCCACGAGGCCGAAGAACACGGCCGCGAACGGCCTCATCGTCTTCAGCACGGGCAGCAGGTGGGGATTGAGGCCGGGCTTCGGGTCGAGCAGGACGTACGCGGCGGCCAGGACGGCAACGGCCAGCTCGACGGCGAAGACCGACCACTCCTCGACCGAGGCGGCGGGCAGGGGGCTCCAGAGAAGCAGGGCCAGGAGCCCGTATTCGAGGACCTTTTTCTTCATGGCCGGGGTCCCGCCTTCGGGGTGCCCGCGCCGCCGGGCTCCGACGATTCGTATTCGTACTGGTAGTAATGGTAGAACGGCGTGCCGATCCCCTGCCGGCCGATGCGGACCTCGTTGAAGACGACGCCGAGGATGTCGGCCTTGGCCTTGCGGACCTCCCCGATGGCCCGGACGAAGGGCCGGCGGGTCGTCTTGCCGGCCCGGACGACGAAGACCGTCGCGTCGGCGAGCGAGCTGACGATGACCGGGTCGATGACGGCCAGAACGGGTGGCGTATCGAGCAGGACGACGCTGAATCTTTCCCGGGCCGCGGCCAGGAGCTCCTTCATCCGCCGGGAGTTCAGAAGCTCGGCCGGGTTGGGCGGATGCGGGCCGCTGGCGATCGTCCAGACGTTGTCGATGCTGGTCTTCTGGACGACCTCGTCGAAGGAGTTCTTGCCGGCGAGGTAGCTGCTCAGGCCGGCGATGTTCCTCAGGTTGAAGACCTTGTGGAGGCGCGGCTTGCGCAGGTCGGCGTCGACGAGCAGGACCTTGCCTTCGAGCTGGGCGAACGACACGGCCAGGTTGGCGACGGTCGCCGTCTTGCCTTCCTGGGGGACGGTGCTGGTGAAGCAGATGGACCGGGGCGCGGCATCGGCGTGGGCGAAGAGGATCGAGGTCCGGACGGTCCGGTAGTCCTCGGCGATCGAGAATTTGGGATAGAGGTGGTTGATGAGCTCGATCTCCCGAACCTCGGGCGCGGCGTCGCCGGGCCTGTCGCCCTCCGTCCCGTAGGAACGGCAGGCGCCGGAGAGGTCCGATCTCTTCCGAACCCCGTCGGCCGAAAGGAACGGGATGACGCCGAGCGAGGGCAGGTCGACGAGCTTCGCGACGTCCTCGGGACCCTTGACGGTGTTGTCGAGGTACTCGACCAGGAACGCCAGCCCGAGCCCGCCGAAGAGGCCGAGGAGGAGGGCCATGAGGAGGTTCCGCCCGACGTTCGGCGAGAAGGGCCAGCCCGGCACGAGGGCATGGTCGACGACCTTGATGTTGCTCGTCCGGAGGCCGCCGAGCTGGCTCGAGACCTGGATCTCGTTCTGCTTGGCCACCAGGGTGCTGAGGAGGGTCCGCATGTTCTCGACCTCGGTCCTCAGGGTGTGGTAGAAGATGGCGTTCTTGTTCATCCGGGTGACGTCACCCCGCTGCTCGTCGAGGAGCCCGCTCAGGGAGGTCTCCTTCTTGAGCGCGGAGCGGTATTCGGCCTCGGCCGAGTCGACCGCCTTGCGGATCTCCTCCTTGAGCGTGTTGCGCGTGGCGTCGAGCCGGGCCTTGAGCTGGACCATCTCAGGGTAGTCGGGCCGGTAGATCCGCCCCTTCTCGTCGAAGTCGGACTTGGCCTGGGTGTAGGTCGTCCGCAGGGCCTGGATGGTCGGGTTGTTGATCGATTCGGGCAGGTTGTCCACGCCGATCTTCTTGAGCTCGAGGTAGGCCGACTCCTTGGCGTAGCGCTCGATCTGGGCCGCGGTCAGGGCCGTGGCGACGTCGGAGAACTTGTTGACGACGGTGCTCTCGTTGTCGCTGAGATAGAGGAGGTCTTTCTCCTGGCCGTATTTCTGGAGGTCCTCCTCCTTGCGCTTGAGGTCCTCGCGGAGGAGAGAGACCTGCTCGGTCAGGAACTCCGAGGTCTGCTTGGTCGCCTCGTAGCGGGTCTCCACCGAGAAGCTGACGAACTCCTCGACCAGGGCGTTGACCACGTCGGCGGCCAGGGCGGCTTGCGTCGAGACGAAGCTGACGTAGACGAGGCGGGTCTCGGGGATGGGCGAAATGCTCAGTCCCTTCTGGATGGCGGTGGCGTAGCCGGCGTAGGAGGGGGCCGGGGCGGCCGGGGCCGCGCTCCGGCCGCC
>JBGSUG010000387.1:0-6894 GCA_041736225.1 Candidatus Aminicenantales bacterium
GGCCAGCCCGGACGGGATCTCCTCATCGCGGCGCGGCGCGCCGGCCGGGGGGAGGAGGATCGAACGGGCCGGGGCCACCGCGCCGTCCGCTCCGACCGCGAAGATCTTGATGCTGCCGTTGACGTTGCTCATGTAGAGGAGGCGTCCGTCGGGAGAGAAGACGAGGCCCGTGTAGCTCAGCTGGCCCTTCTCGTCGGGCGCGAGGATGTTCTCGGACGTCGCCGCGGGGCCGGGCTCGTCCTCCGGCTCGGCCGGCAGCATCACGCGCTGACGGATAGCGCCCGTGGCGGCGTCGAGGACGACGATCTCAGGAGTCTTGCCGGAGACGGCCAAGAGCTTCCCGTCGGGGGACAGGGCCAGCGCCTGAGGCCGCAGGCCGGCGAGGGAGACCTGGACTCCGGCCGGGGTCACAACCTGGTTGACCGGGACGACCGTCCTGTTCGCCTCCTTGGCCCCCACGGTCTCGGTGTCGGGAAGGGCGGGCGGGGCCGGCGGTTCCTTCCTGCAGGCGGGAAGAACGATGAAGGCGGCGAGGGCGGCCGCGGCGACGGCGGCGCGGAGGGTCCGGTGGGCCATGGGGCGCTCCTATTTGATCAGGCGTTTTCTCATCATCCGGGTGGAAACGGTGAAGATCACGGCCGTGAGGGCGGCGAGGCCGGCCAGACTCAGCCCGATCCCGGGCGCGGGCTCGCCGGTGAAGAGCGAGCGGGAAATACGGACGACGTGGGTCAGGGGCATGAACCCGGCCAGCGTCTTCATCCAGCCGGGGAAGTTGTCGAGCGGGAAGAAGACGCCCGAGAAGAACATCATCGGCGTGATGACGAGCTCGGTGTAATAGCTGAAGAAATCGAAGCTCGGGGCGATCGAAGTGACAATCATGGCCATCGACCCGAAGAGGATGCCGACGAAGACCATGAAGACGAGGAGGAGGACGAAGCGTCCCGCCGAGGCCGGGGCCACGCCCATGAACAGGGCGACGATCATCATCAGCGAGCCGCTGACGAGGCCCCGGAACGAGGCCCAGAGGATATCCCCGGCCACGGCCTCGTCGGCCGAGACCGGCGTCGCGATGAGCGATTCGTAGACCTTCTCGTGGACGATCTTGATGTAGGTCCCGTAGAGGCACTCGAACGACGAGGACATCATGACGGCGGTGGAAAGGACGCCGGGCACGAGGAAGTGGAGGTAGGGCTTGCCGCCGAAGGCGCCCATGTAGGCCCCCATCCCGATGCCGAAGGTGATGAGGTAGAACAGGGGTTCGACGAGGCTGACGAGGAACGTCGGCACGACGAACCGCTTGTAGGAGTAGAGGTTCCTCAGGAAGACGTAGAGGACGCGGTAGGAGAGGCTCATTCGTGGAGGCTCCGTCCGGTCAGCTTCAGGAAGACGTCCTCGAGCGTCGCCGGCCGGTTGAGGGTGTTGGGCAGGTCGAGCTCGAGGAGCTTGCGCATCAGGGGGTGGCCGTCCCGGCAGTAGAAGTAGAGCGTATCGCCGACCCGCTCGGGAACGCAGGAGAAGGCGCTGAGCTCGTTGAGGATCCGGGCGTCGTCCTCGGGCGGCATCCGGACCTCGACGACCTCCCGGCCGATCTCCTCCTCGACGAGACGCGACGGCGTCCCTGCCTTGAGGATCTTGCCCTGGTACATGACGACCAGCCGGTCGCAGAGCTGCTGGGCCTCCTCCATGTACTGGGTCGTCAGGACGAGCGTCGTCCCCTGGCTCTTGAGCTGGCGGAGCCTCTGCCAGATGAGGTGGCGGGCCTGGGGATCGAGGCCCGTCGTCGGCTCGTCGGCGACGATGACCCGGGGCCGGTTGATCAGGGCCCGGGCGATGAGCAGGCGTCTCTTCATGCCCGTCGACAGGTCCGAGATCTTGCTCCCGGCCTTGGCCTCGAGCTCGACGAAGCGGAGCAGTTCGGCGATGCGGGGCTTGGCCTCCCGTCGGCCGATGTCGAAGAAACGGGCGAAGACGACGAGGTTCTCGAAGACGGTCAGGTCGTTGTCGAGGTTGATCTCCTGGGGGATGACGCCGGTGATCTGCTTGAGGGCCCGGTTGTCGATCGCCGCGGGGTGCCCGGCGACCGTCAGGGTCCCCGAGGTCAGGGGCGAGACGCAGTGGATCATGCGCACGGTCGTCGTCTTGCCGGCGCCGTTCGGGCCGAGGAAGCCGAAGCACTCGCCCTCGAGGATCTCGAAGTCGATGCCGTCCACGGCGACGAGGTCGCCGTACTTCTTGGTCAGTTTGGAAGCCGAGACGAGCGGGGGCATGGCGGAACCTCTCACATCCCTTCGAGCAGAGCCTGGAACCGGGGGTGGCTTCGCAGGGCGTCGAGGTCGCCGTCGTTCTCGTACCAGCCCTTCTGGAGGAGGCCGCCCGCGGCAGCCCGTTCCAGGCAGTCGATGGCTTCTTCGATATCGCCCGCGAGCGAGTGGAAGCAGCCCAGGTTGTAGAGGAGCATCGGATCGTCGGGGTCGATCTTGCGGGCGCGTCGGGCCCAGTCGCGGCCTTTGTCCTTTTCGCCCAGGGCGATGAGCCCGATGGCGCCCATGTAAAGGGCCCGGGCGTCGTCGGGGTGGAGGTCGACGTGCCTCTCTATGAGGGCCAGCCCGCGTTCGCGGGCGGCCCGCGCGTCCTCCGTCCGGCCCAGCCTGTCGTAGAGGGGCCCGATGAGCAGAGGGGAGTAGAAGTCCTCGGGCCGCACCCGCATGGCCTCCTCATAGAGCGAGACCGCCTTGGGCAGGTCGCCGCCGGCGAAGACGTGGCGGGCGTAGAAGTACCAAGCCTCGAACAGGGTCGGGTCGAGCTCGATGGCCTTCTCGAACGCGGCCTTCGCCTCCTCCTTGCGGGGGCCGAGCGAGAGGGCCACGGCGAGGGAGGCCTGGGCTTGGGCGGAATCGGGGGCGATCTCGACGGCCCGGCATCCGGCCGCCTCGGCCTGCAGACGGACGGCGTCCTTCCTTTCGGAATAAAGATAGATGTAGGACCAGCAGTCGGCCAGGCCGGCGTGGGCCAGGGCGTATCCGGAGTCGAGCTCGATCGCCCGGGAGAAGAGCTGGAGGGCGAATTCGATGTCGTGGCGGCCGTAGCGGTAGTAGAAGCTCCGGCCCCTCAGGTAGTAATCGTAGGCCTGGACCTCGCTCGTCGGGACCTCGGCCAGGGCGCCCTTCTCCTGGGGGCTGAGGGTGACCCGGAGGGCCCTGACGACGCTGTGGGCGATCTCCTGCTGGATGGCGAAGACGTCGCGGAACTCCCGGTCGTAGGACTCGGACCAGAGGTGGAAGCCGCGGGCGGCGTCGATGAGCTGGACCGTGATGCGCAGCCGGCTGTCGGACTTCCGGACGCTGCCCTCGAGGACCGATTCGACGCGGAGCTTGTTCCCGATCTCGCGGAGGTCGGCCGCCGTATCCTTGAACTGGAAGGAACCGGTGCGCGAGGCGACCCGCAGCCCCTGGACCCGGCACAGGGCGTTGATGATCTCCTCGGCGATGCCGTCGCAGAAATAGGCCTGGTCCTTCTCCCGGCTCATGTCGGCGAAGGGCAGGACGGCGATCGAGGGGATGCCGGTCCGGCCTTCCCCGGCGGACAGGCGCAGGGTCTCGAGCTCGTCGCGGAGGTCGCGAGCCGAGGCCATGCGGTAGCGCGGCTCTTTCTCGAGGCAGTGGCGCAGGATGCGGTCGAGCGACCGGGGGAGACGGGGGTTGAGATCAACCGCCGACAGCGGCTCTTCCTTGAGGGCCCCGGCGATCTTCTCGGGGCCGGTCTTGCCGCCGAAGGGGAGCCGGCCGGTCGCCCATTCGAACAGGACGACCCCGAGCGAGAAGAGGTCGGTGCGGTGGTTGACGGGCAGGCCCCGGAGCTGTTCGGGGGACATGTAGGCGATCGTCCCCGCGAAATCGGCGTCGAGGGTGGCCGTCGAGCCCTCGTCGCGGGCGAGCATCCGCGAGAGGGGCAGGAGGATGCGGGCCAGGCCGAAGTCGAGGATCTTGAGCGCGCCCGTCGCGTCGATCATGATGTTCTGGGGCTTGAGGTCGCGGTGGATGATGCCCCGGGCGTGGGCGGCGGCCACGGCCCCGACGAGGGGCAGGGCGATCTCGAGGAAGCGGTCCAGGGCGACGCCGCCGGGCTCGACGAGCCGGGACAGGGGCTGGCCATCGACGAGCTCCATGGTGAAGAAGCTCGTGCCTTCGGCCTCGTCGACGGCGAAGATGGTGACGATGTTGGGGTGGCTCAGGGCGGCGACGGCCTTGGCTTCGCGTTCGAAGAAGGCCCGGCGCTCGGGATCGTCGACCGCGCCCTCGGGCAGAAACTTGACGGCCACGTCCCGCTCAAGCTTGAGGTCGCGCGCTTTCCAGACGACGCCCATGCCGCCTTCGCCGAGCTTCTCGAGGAGGCGGTAGTTGCCGAGGACGAGGTCTTTCTGCGGGATCATGGGCGTTTTCTCCCTATGACCTTACAAGAATCCCCGGGCATCGTCAACCGGAAACGGCCCGGGCTCGGATCATCTTGAACGCCGCGGGCCCGCGGTGTTAGAATAAAGCCCGAAGAACGAACGAAGGAGAGTGCGATGAGCGAAGTCGTATATACCTGCTCGGTGTGCGGCAAGGAGTCCAAGGTCGAAAAGGGAAAACCCATCCCCCTGTGCTGCAAGAAGGAGATGGAGCCGCTGCCGTTCTGCACGACGGCGCCCAATCCCGAAATGGCCCGGAGTTCCGACGAAGACCTGCCCTGCGACGACGGGACGCAGGCCAAACCCAAGCCCGGGCCCAGGAAGAAAAAATAGGTTCTTCTCCCATTTCCGGGACACCCTCTCGAGGCGGTGAGGGGATTATCCTCGCAGATCCCCGTGGTGGAGGGGGGACCCGCGCTGCGGGGGGAACCGCGCGCACTGGTTCCCGGGGCCGGGGAGCTAGAGGATATCCCCGAGCACAGCCAGAGAGAGGGACATCCCGGAATCGGGAGAAGACCTAAAAAAATAGGCCCGTCACGGCTCAGGCCTTCCGGTCCTTGACGACCAGGCGGTCGTAGATCCCCAACCCCACGATCGACAGGACCCCGATCCCGACGATGATGAGCCACATCGTCACGGTGTCGACCGGGAGTCCGGCCTTGGCCGGCGTGTTGATGTAGCGCTCGAACAGGCGCCCGCCGATCGGCCCGCCGACGATGCTGGCCAGGGCGATCGGCAGGCTCGTGTAGCCGAGGTAGAGACCTTCCTGCCCCTTGGGGGCGATGGCCCCGATGTACTCGTAGATGCGGGGCGAAGCCATCATCTCGCCCACGGCCATGGAGGCGATGGAGATCAGGATGAAGATCCCGGCCAGGGGCAGGCTCAACCCGAGGAATGCGGCCTTCGTGTTGGGGTCGGCGAAGAGCAGAGGCGGCAGGACGTTGACCAGCATCCCGAGCGTCACCACGATGGCCCCGATCATGATGGTCTTGATCGGCAACCACCTCTTGACCAGGCGCGTGATCAGGAGCTGGAAACAGACGATCATGATGGGATTGGCGAGCGTGTAGAGCTCCATCGGGGCGTTCGGGTCGACGTAGCGCATGAACAGGGGCATGAGGTTGTAGAGTTGGATGTAGAGGAACCAGAACAAGGCCAGGACGAGGATGAGGAAGTCGAACTTGACGTTCTTCAGGACGACGAAGATCCCGGCCAGGGCCTGTCCGAGCGTCCGCTTCCGGATCTGCTGGCCGTCCTTGATGCCGTCGCTGACGTACTGCGGTTCCCGGTAGACGAACAGCGTGACCAGGAGCCCGATCAGGGCGAAGGCGGTCGCGGCGTAGGTGAAGATGGCCGGGATACCCAGGTTCGTCCGGATGAAATAGGACACGCTCCGGCCGGTGATCGAGCCGATGTTGATGACCATGTAGAAGATGCCGAAGGCGAGCGTCGCCCGCGTGCCCGCCGTCTTCTGGACCGTGCCGGCGATGCAGGGCTTGACGATCGAGCCGCCGAGGCCGATGAGGACGATGCCCAGGACGACCGGCACGGTGAAGTCGACGGCCTCGGCCGCGCCCTTGCCGATGAGGCCGGGCCAGAGCCGCTGCAGGTTGCCCATGACGAAATACCCTAGGGCGATCAGGACGAACGAGACCGAGAGCGACCGCTTGAAGCCGAACTTGTCGGCCAGAGTCCCGGACAGGATGGGCATGAAGTAGATGATGCCCCAGAGGAGCGAGCCGTTGAGGAAGGTGGCGAAGCTCGGGGTCATGCCCAGGGACTCCTTCAGGTAGATGACCATGAAGGAAGCCACGGAGTAGTAGGCGGCCCGCTCGAAGAGCTCGATCGTGTTGGCCGTCCAGAAGGTCGCCGGGAACTTCGGCTTGGGCGTCGCGGGTTCGGTCATGGATTCTCCTCCCGTCGGGGGCGTTCGGTATCGCGGCTAAAATAATCCAGGCCCCGTCTCGGAATCAAGGGATTTTTGGACGAAGGGATCAGCGGTCGGCGGCGAGCGCTTGTTCGAGGAGGCGCTTGAGGAGGCCTTCGCAGCCGGCCCGGTCCGGCGCTTCCAGCACGACGACGAGGACGCGGCCCGTCCGCGCGGCAGCGCCCCAGTCGCCGGTCTCGAGCCGTTCCAGGAACAGGGACGATCCGGCCTCGAACTTCCCGGAGAAGAAGTCGCCGCCGAACCGGGCGTAGACCTTGGCGACGTCTCCCGCTGCAGGATAGGCGACGGCCAGGACGAGCGCTTCTCCGGTCTCCGCCTTGTAGCGGGCGAAGACCGCGTCGGTCTTCCTGCCGAGTCCCAGGACGGACTCGTCGGCCAGGTAATAGTGGGCGTCGAGGACGGATTGATCGCGGATCGCGACGACGCTCGAGACGATGAGGCCGTCGGCCGGCAGGACCTCCCGGACACGGAAGCCGCCGGCGCCCTGGTCCGGCGCGGC
>JBGSUG010000408.1:0-1522 GCA_041736225.1 Candidatus Aminicenantales bacterium
GATCCGGACGATCGGCCGGATCAGCCGCTCCCGGGCCGCGGCCGTGATCGAGGCCGACGGCCTCGCGGTCTCGCCCGGCTTCATCGACGTCCACGACCACACCGATACCGGCCTTCTGGTCAACCCTCGCGCGGAGAGCGCCGTCCGTCAGGGCGTGACGACGCTGGTCAGCGGCCAGTGCGGCGGTTCCCCCTTCCCGCTGACCGAAGAAAAGGCCGCCGAGATGCGCGGATCGCTCGAAAAGAAATACGGCCTGGCCGCGGAGTGGAAGGACATCACCGGCTTCCTGGCCGCGATCGAGAAGTCGGGGACCGCGCTCAATTACACGACGTTCGTCGGGAACGGGACCGTCCGGGCCGCGGTCATGGGCTACGCGGACCGGCCGGCGTCGTCCGCCGAGCTCGACCGGATGAGGGAGCTCGTCGCCGAGGCCATGGCCGGCGGAGCTCTTGGCATGTCCTCGGGCCTCGAATACACCCCGAGCAGCTTCGCGTCGACCGAGGAGCTCATCGAGCTCGGCCGCATCGCCGCGCGGACGGGCGGCGTCTACGCGACCCACATGCGCGACGAGGAGTCCTTAGTCCTCGAAGCCGTGGCCGAGGCCCTGCGCATCGCCCGGGAGACGCCCATCAGGCTCCAGATCTCCCATCTCAAGGTCGGGTTCGCGGTCAACTGGCCCAAGCTCGGGACGCTCATGGACATGCTCGATAAGGCCCGGGCCGAGGGGCTCGACTTCCGCTGCGACCGGTATCCCTACATCGCGGGCGCGACGGGCCTGAGCACGCTTTTCCCCGTCTGGTCCCGTGAGGGCGGCACGGAAGGCCTTCTTGCCAGGCTTGGGGACCCGGCGTTCGACGCCCGGCTCCGGGCCCACCTCGCCGGACAGGAGAAAGGCTACGGCTCGTGGGACAAGATCCTCATCTCGGACGTGGGCTCCGACAAGAACCGCGCCCTCGAGGGGATGAACGTCCTCGAGGCCGCGGCCGGGGCGGGGAAAGCCCCGTACGAATTCATGCGCGACCTCCTCATCGAGGAATCGGACCGCGTGGGCATGGTCAGCTTCTACGGCCACGAAGACAACCTCAAGCGCATCCTGAGCCACCCGCTCGTCGGCATCGGAGCGGACAGCGAAGCCGTCGCCCCCTACGGTCCCTTGAGCCAGGGGAAACCCCACCCGCGGACATACGGGACCTTCCCGCGCACCTTGGGCAAGTACGTCCGAGAAGAGAAGATCGTCCCGCTCGAGGAGATGATCCGCAAAATGACGGCCATGCCGGCCGGTCAGATGGGATTCGTTCGCCGGGGCATGCTCAAGATCGGTTGGGCCGCCGACATCTGCGTCTTCGATCCGGACCGGATCGTCGACAGGGCCACGTTCAAGGAACCCGCGGTCTACCCGGAGGGCGTCCGCCAGGTCGTCGTCAACGGCCAGATGGTGGTCGACGCGGGCGAACACACCGGGCGGCTGCCGGGCCGGGTGTTGCGGAAGAACGCGCACGGGGCGGTGGCGTGATCCGGCCCG